>JAHJKD010000056.1 GCA_018822435.1 Patescibacteria group bacterium | reverse complement strand
ATTTTTGATAAAACATTGATAAAAATAAAAGCTAATTATATTGCAAGAAATATCAGTGAATTATTCTTAAATATTTTCTAGCTTTTATAATGCTTCTCTTGGAATTGGAATTTTCCTCAAAAATTGTTATATTAAAAAAATTCAAACCGGAGGAAAATCCATGGCTAACAAAAGACGAACATTTACACCGGAACAAAAAGTAAGAATATTAAAAGAACACTTAATCGATCGCAAACCTGTTTCAGATATTTGCGATGCTTTTGGGTTGCAGCCTGTCCAATTTTATCAATGGCAAAAACAGTTCTTTGAACAAGGACACTCGGCTTTTGCCCGGACAGACAAGGACACGTCACATAAGACGATTTCCAAATTAGAACAAAAATTATCACAGAAAAATGAAGTGCTGGCTGAACTGATGGGTGAACATGTTGCGTTAAAAAAAAAGCTTGGGGAAATTTAAAAGCAACATGGGTGTCCCACGACATCCGGGATGAGATTGTCGATTTTGTGAGTGCTTGGTCGGAAAAATCAAGAATTTCTGTCTCGTCATTTATCCGGTGGCTAGGCATCTCAAGTAGCAAATTCTATCACTGGCGAAAACGCTATGGCAAAGTCAACGAACATAACGGCAAAATTCCCAGAGACTTCTGGCTGGAAGACTGGGAAGTCGATGCCATTAAGCTGTACTATCGTGCAAATCCGGATGACGGGTATCGTCGATTGACTTACATGATGCTTGATGCCAATATTGTCGCTGCCAGCCCCAGCACTGTCTATCGGGTGTTAAAGGGTGCTGGATTTTTAAAGCGTTGGGCAAAGAAAAAATCGCTAAAAGGCACTGGCTTTAGCGGACCAAGTGCTTCTCATGAACACTGGCATATCGATATCTCTTATCTGAATATTTGTGGAACGTTCTATTACCTGTGCAGCATTCTGGATGGATTTAGTCGACTTGTTGTTCATTGGGAAATCCGACAAGCAATGAAAGAGTCAGACGTTGAAATCATCCTGCAGCGGGCACTGGAAAAATACTCCGGCGTTGCGCCCCGGATAATTTCTGATAATGGCCCAGTGTTCATTGCCAAAGACTTTAAGGAGTTTATTCGAATCATGGGGATGACTCATGCCAGAACATCGGTGAACTATCCCCAAAGCAATGGTAAAAAGGAACGCTGGTTTCGGACTCTGAAAAGTGAATGTATTCGCCCCAAAACACCGCTATCGCTTGAGGATGCCCGGCGCATCGTTGGTGAATTTGTGGTCTATTATAACACCAGGCGGCTTCATTCAGCAATTGGCTATATTACTCCTGACGATAAGTTGCACGGTCGGGAAATCTTAATTTTCAAAGAACGAGACACAAAATTGGAAGCAGCCAGAGAACAACGAAAACAAAATCGCAAACGCAACAGAAAAGATAAAGTCGATCAAACAAAGTACTCTGAAATTTCTGATCAGCAATTTACGCTAATACCATCAAAAAAAGAACAAACACTTGTGACTAACTAATTTAATGTCTCGAAAATTCCAATTTCCGGTGAACCAGTACATACAAAATTTTTTTACTATACTGCAAACTAATTCATAATAATATTTTATATTATTACAAAATAATTGTCAAACAATTGTTGGACAATTAATTATGAGATAATTGTTTATTTTTATTAAAAGAAATAATAATTACGGAAATAATCACTAGCACCCCGCCAATATAGGTATACCAATATGGAATTTCATCAAACATGAAATAAGCAATAATAATAGCGAAAACGACTTCAGCTAGGACAAAAATAGAGACAATCGATGCTTCCAAACGGCGCGAGGCAGCGTGAAGCATTAACACACCAAAGCTCTGGGCAATAATTGCAGTGGCAATAATTAAGATCCATGATTTTGGTGAAATATATACATTTAATAAACCATATATGGCCCAAGGAGCAAGGAGCAGGCTGGTAATAATGAGTGACCAAGTAGTGGTGGCTAGGGCGGGTGTGTTTTTTAATTTACGAGAAAGAATATACCAAAGAGCCCAAAAGACACTATGTAGCAAGGCTATTAAGTCACCCCAAAAAGTTTGATTACTAAAAAAAGATAAATTATAAGCTGGGGCAGTGATAATTACTATACCTGTGAAAGCGAGAAGAATGGCTAAAATTTTAGGAAGGGTAATTTTTTCTTTAAGCCAGAAGTGGCTGATGATTAAAGTAAAAATGGTAGCCACATTTCCTAAAATAACAACATTGGCGATAGTCGTGTAAGCAATGGCGTAGATCCAGGTAATAACTGAAAAAGTAAAGATTGTGCCCAGCCAAATAATATATTTAATCGAAGCTTTATCTATTTGAAGAAGCATTTTTCTTTTTTTGGCAAAAGGAAGAAAAAATATTAATAATGCCAAAACTGCAATCGGGGCACGGAGGGCAACAATAGTCATAGGATCTACACCTTCAAGATAGATTAATTTTAGTAAATTAGAATTTAAGGCCCAGAGAATGGTTGAGCCTAAAACTAAAATGATGCCTATTGTTTGAACAGATTTTTTCATTTAAAATAATTTACCTTGTTTGCCTTTTATTTTTTCTTTTTCTTTTTTACTAAAGATTTTAACTGTGCCAAAGACGCCGTCATAACCAGGGGAGACATGGACTTCGCCAGCGCGCATGCGGCGGAGGCCTTCTATTATTAATGGATCAAAGTCTTCTTCCAGTTTGGCCAGGTCTTCCCAGAGCAGGACATTGAATTCAGATCGGCCGACTTCCAGAAATTTGTCGTAAACTTTTTGCACGCCTTTGGAGTCGGGGCCGATGTCCAGGGCATCGCCGATCAGTTCCTTCAAAGGAACAATTGATTTGAAAGGCACGCGTTTTTTTTCCTGGGACTTGACGGTCTGGTCGGCCAGCTGGGCCACGCGGTTCATGACGCCGTCGACAAAAGGTTTGTTGCACTTGGGGCAGATGCCTTTATTTTTTTTCCAGACGTCAGGGGTGGCGATGATGCCGCATTTTCTGTGGCCGCCGGCATGGTATTTGCCTTCTTCCGGGTAGAATTCAATCGTGTAAAGAAGGTTTTTATTATTTTTAACAGAGTCGTAGAATTTGTCGTAAGTGATTTTGTCAGGCTTGAAGTCAAAGACGTTTGCTTCGCGACCTAGTTTTTCACATGAGTGGGCGTCAGAATTGGAGAGGATCATGCGATTGTTTAATTCAGAGATCTGCCAGTTCATGGGCGGATCAGAGGAGAGGCCGGTTTCGATAGCGTAAATATTTTTAGCTTGCTTGCCAAAACATTGTTTCATGGAATCAAAGCCGGACTTGGCGCCGTAAAGAGAAAACCAAGGCGTCCAGATATGAGCCGGGATGATTAAACATTTAGGATCAGCGTCTAAATATATTTTAGCCACATCTTCTGCTGAGATGCCAAAGATAGGTCGGCCGTCTGATTTTAAGTTGAGCCCTTTTTTTTCAAAGATCTTATTGACCTTTTCAACGGTTTCCAGAGTAGGGCAGATGACAACCAGATGAATACGGCGGCATTTATCGTCTTGTTTGTAGATGCAGGCGATTTCAGTAGAGAGCACGAACATGGTTTTTCCGCCTTCTAATTTATAAAAGCCATTTGGCTGGAGAGCAAGTTTTGATTTTAATTCAGCGTACCATTCCGGGTGTGTGAAGTCAGCTGTGGCAAGGAGGTCGATGCCTTTTCGCTGGGCCGCCTTATCAAGGTTTTCTAAATCTAAATCACGCGACGTGGCGCGAGAGTATTTGGAGTGGATATGTAGGTCGGCGATGGTTGGCATATAGGAAACCTTATCTTTTTTTACACTTTAAATCAAGACTAAAAAAATAAGACCCCGAATTAATTCGAGGCCTTATTGTTGTACTAAAAAAGAGTGACAGGATCCTGGCGCTGACCTACTTTCCCACAAAGTAGTATCATCGGCGCTTAGAGGCTTAACTTCTGTGTTCGAGATGGGAACAGGTGTGGCCCTCTCGCTAGAAGCACCAGGATTCTGCCACTCTTTCTTATGTTCCAGCGATGCTGGAAGGAGTGGTCACGAGTATTAAAGATATGATGAAAATCAATGCTGTAAATACTCCAATTAGCTTGAATGTGACCTTGAGTGTTTTCAATTTTTCCATGCGGTTTATTATAGACAAAAAATAGTAATTTACCATCCCAGTTTTCCACAGTTAAGGGAAAATGAGAGAGATTTATTGGGTTTTTTAGTTAAACCAACAATAAATCGGGACGATTGGATCTATTAGTACTCCTCGGCTGAATGCATTGCTGCACTTATACCTAGAGCCTATCAACCTGATAGTCTATCAGGGATCCGAAATCTAATCTTAAGGACGGCTTCGCGCTTAGATGCTTTCAGCGCTTATCCAAACCGAATGTAGCTACCCAGCAATGCCCTTGGCAGGACAACTGGTACACTAGAGATTCGTCCTTCCCGGTCCTCTCGTACTAGGGAAGGGCCCTTTCAAATTTCAACGCCCACAGCGGATAGGAGACCGAACTGTCTTACGACGTTCTGAACCCAGCTCGCGTGCCGCTTTAATTGGCGAACAGCCAAACCCTTGGGAGCTTCTTCACCCCCAGGATGCGACGAGCCGACATCGAGGTGCCGAACCAGGTCGTCGATATGAGCTCTTGGACCTGACTAGCCTGTTATCCCCGGAGTAACTTTTATCCGTTGAGCTTCCGCCGTCCTATTTCGTACGGTCGGATCACTAACTTCCACTTTCGTGACTGCGCGACTTGCGGGTCTTGCAGTAAAGCTGGCTTATGCGTTTGCACTATCGACTCGGTTTCCATCCGAATCTAGCCAACCTTTGTAAACGCCTCAGTTACATTTTATGAGGCAACCGCCCCAGTTAAACTACCCACCAGACACTGTTTCCCAGCCTGATTCAAGGCGAGGGATTAGATATAAAGTCAATTCAGAGTGGTATCTCACTGGCGACTCGGTACCATCCAGAGATAGTACTTCAAAGTCTTCCACCTATGCTGAGCAGAGTTAATTTCATATCAATGCCAAGTTGTAGTAAAGCTTCACGGGGTCTTTTCGTCCGGCTGCGGGTAACCGGCATCTTTACCGGTCATGTAATTTCACCGAGTCCTTCGTTGAGACAGTTCCCAAATCGTTATGCCATTCGTGCAGGTCGTAACTTACACGACAAGGAATTTCGCTACCTTAGGACGATTATAGTTATCGCCGGCGTTCATCCGCGCTTCAGATCAGAGCTTCTCAAGAATAAATTCAAGATAACCCCTCACTTTAACGTTCGGACACTGGCCAGGCATCAGCCCCTATACTTCACCTTACGGTTTAGCAGAGACCTAAGTTTTTGGTAAACAGTCGTTTGGGATCTTTCGCTGCGGCCCCACAAAAGTGGGGCGGGCCTTATTGCAAACTTACGGCCGCTGTTTTGCCGAGTTCCTAAACGAAGGTTCTCTCGTACACCTGAGGCTACTCGCCTCGTCCACCTGTGTTGGTTTGCGGTACGGTCATTCTTAGCTTAACGTCTGATAAATTTTCTAGGCACACGGTCTTTCTAAATCGGATGCACCCGAAGGATTATCCTTTTCCTTACGCTTTCACTTTCGGAACGCCCATAGCCAAAGAGCGCCCAAAATTTCCGCATGCGTCAATATCAAACAAACTAAAAATGGTGCTGGAATATTAACCAGCTTATCCATCGACTACGCCTTTCGGCCTCGCCTTAGGACCGACTAACCCTGGGTCGAGTTACGTTGCCCAGGAAACCTCGGACTTACGGTGTTGGAGGTTCTCACTCCAATTTTTGTTACTTATACCAACATTCTCTCTTCCCAGCGCTCCATCGGTCCTCGCGGATCCGACTTCAATGCCCTGGAAATGCTCCTCTACCACTATAAATTTCCGAAGAAATTTATAATCCGCAATTTCGGTACCAAGTTTAGCCCCGGTAAATTTTCGGCGCATTACGACTTGACCAGTGAGCTGTTACGCTTTCTTTAAAGGATGGCTGCTTCTAAGCCAACCTCCTGGTTGTAAAAGTTGTGACACAACCTTTAACACTTAACTTGGATTTAGGGACCTTAATTGGCGGTCTAGGCTGTTTCCTTTTCGACTGATGAAGCTTAGCCCCCATAGTCTAACTCCCGCAATAATCTTTCCAGGAATTCGGAGTTTGGTTAGGAACGGTAGGACATAGTCCACCCATTCCCATTCAGTGCTCTACCTCCCGGAAGTAGTTTGCAAGGCCAGCCCTAAAGCTGTTTCGAGGAGAACCAGCTATTGCCGAGTTCGATTAGCATTTCACCTCTATCCACACCTCATCCCCTCGTGTTGCACGGCGAGTGGGTTCGGACTTTCACTCCACCTTCGTGGAGCTTCATCCTGGACATGGATAGGTCACCCGGCTTCGGGTCTAATACGTTATGCTAAGGCGGCGGTTAAGCCTCGCTTTCACTACGCCTACGGCCTGTCGGCCTTAGACTAGCAAAACGCATTAACTCGTTGGTTCATTCTTCAATAGGCACATGGTCACACTTACGTGCTCCCATTGTTTGTAGGCAAACGGTTTCAGATACTATTTCATCCCCCTAACCGGGGTGCTTTTCACCTTTCCCTCACGGTACTAGTTCACTATCGATCATTAAAAGTATTTAGCCTTACCGGATAGTCCCGGTAGATTCACAAAGGATTTCTCGTGTCCCATGCTACTCGGGATAAAAGACACTAGAGAGATATTTTTTTCACATACAGGACTGTCACCTTCTATGGTCGGACTTTCCAGACCGTTCTATTAAAAATATCTTTGTTAACTCCAGCTTAAATAAATAAATGTCTAATATCCCACAACCCCTAAAAAAATACAAAAGTAAAAATCTAGGTTTGGGCTGGTCCCCGTTCGTTCGCCACTACTAAGGGAATATGCCACTAATTAAAGTGACGTTATTTTCTTTTCCTCTGGGTACTAAGATGTTTCAATTCCCCAGGTCTGCTTCATAAGCCTATGAATTCAGCTTATGATATCCAAGGTTTACTTGGATGGGTTACCCCATTCGGAAATCTCCGGATCAAAGGTTGCTTGCCACCTCACCGAAGCTTATCGCAGGCTGCTACGTCCTTCATAGTCTTTTAATGTCAAGGCATCCACCATTTGCCCTTACTTCGTCCCGACATATTGTCGGTCAAAAATAAAGTTATATAAGTAATATAATGTTTATAATTTGGTAAAATTACATTTTTATTGTCTATTGTTTTTGTTCAGATCTGCTCGTCGCAGATCTTTACAAAAAAATTGAATTGTCAACGTTCTGACATAAACCGCAGGTAAATGTAGTGTACGGACAGAACACTGTTCTGTCCGTACACTACTATATATCTATTGTTTATGAATTTGGGGACTAAAAAAACCGCTTTCGCGGTCATCTAAGACACGAAGAAATGTCTAGTTGACCACTACATTTTATAAGAAGATAATTTTTTCTGCATAAATGACGGTTTTAATGCTTATTTTTTGCTACTTTTCCACAATTTTGTGGATATTTAACCGATTTCTTTGAAAAAGTACTTAAAGCTATACAATTATAAACCTTATCGAATATGATGTCAAGATTTGGTCTTGTACAATACAAAATGAGCCTCAAATGAATTACAGTTTCTAATGCAAAATGAGCCTGAAACAGGCCCACCTTGCTAAAACTGTGAAGAAGTCGTCATAATCAAAATATGACTATAATGATAAACGACTCTCACCTGTTGAGCATAGCTCAATTGGACAAATTTAATCAAGGGGCTAGAGATATCCGATTCAAAGCACTTTCCAGGAAAGAAAAATATGCCTGGATTGAAAAAATATTAAAGCGTTTTGGATATTCAAGCTTAGAAAAGAAAGATAAATCAATTATTAAAAAGTATTTAATCAACATGACAGGATATTCGAAATCACAAATGACTAGATTGGTCGCCAAACATAAAAGGATTGGTGAAATCAAGATTAATTCGGGCAAGCGTTTTAGCTTTCCTGTTAAGTACGTCCCGGAAGACATTGCCCTTTTGGGAAAAACTGATCTGGCGCATGAAAGGTTGTCAGGTCCGGCTACCAAGAAAATATTTTTTAGGGAGTATAAATTATTCAACAAAGAGGAATATGCCAGGTTAAAAGATATTTCTCCAAGCCATATCTATAATCTTCGCAATACCAGGCAATATACGTCAAACACAAAGTTCTTTAGTGGAACCAGGCCGGTGGCTGCTAATATTGGAGAACGGAGAAAACCGGAGCCTAATGGAAAAGCAGGATTTGTACGCGTGGATACGGTGCATCAAGGCGACAAGATAGATGTAAATGGTTCAGTGGGCCAGAAAGGAGTATATCATGTTAATTTGGTGGATAATGTCACGCAATGGGAAATAGTATGTGCGGTAGAAAAAATATCTGAGAGGTACTTAGTTCCTGTTCTGGAGCAGGCATTAAAACAATTTCCTTTTCAAATCATTGAATTCCATTCTGACAATGGGTCAGAATATATAAATTGCGTAGTGGCTGAATTATTGAATAAGCTGAAGATCCAGCAGACCAAGTCCAGGCCAAGGCATTGTAATGATAATGCCTTGGCGGAAAGCAAGAATGGAGGTGTAATTAGAAAACATATGGGCTATGCTCATATAGAGCAAAAGCATGCTAAGAAGATCAATCAATTTTATCAAAATTATTTTAATGTCTATTTGAATTTTCACAGGCCTTGCGGGTTTGCAACAATTTTCACAAATGAAAAAGGAAAAGAAAAAAGGAAATATGATAGATACCAAACACCCTATGAAAAATTAAAATCACTTAGAACGCAATCTCAGGTCTTGAATTTTTTGAAAGAAAATATTTCCTGGAAAGAATTAGATGAAATCGCATATGCTGAGAGTGACAATGAATGCGCTGAAAAAATGATGAAAGCTAAAGAAAAATTATTTAAATATTTTAATAATTAATGATTATGATGGCTTCTTATTTGAGGCTCATCTATTGATTGGAAAAGACTGATTTACTTTGCTTCCAGGCAATTTCGAATAAAGCCCGGTAGGTATTGGATATTTTCTCACTTTCTATGACAATTACGAAAAATTCCTCATAGGAAGAGAAAATAGCGATTTTATTGCCAAAAATTACGTTATCATTCTCAAAAATAGCCATTTCTTCAGGGATTTTCTTGATTTTATGGTTAAGATTGTCGAATTTCTTAATAGTTTCAATGTATTTTTGATTATATTCGTCTTTATTTAGGATTTCCCGGACATGGCACTTTTTGCTACTGACTGATTTAAGCCAATAATCGTATTGATTTTTATGAACTGTTTCTAAATACTGAAGAGTGCCAAAAGCCAGAACTTCTTTGCCTTTTAAGCGGGCAAAATCGGAAATTTCATCATATAAATTTTCTACGCTTTGGACGCCGGAAAATGTTTTTATTTTTGGCCTTTCTGTCTTTTGATTATAGAGAGATTCCAGATTAATGAGATTTTCTTCCAGTTTTTCCTGTTTATTTTTAAAGTTAGTCAGGATCCTTCTGGGGTGAGTGGGGTTGTAATAAGTAACTTTAGGAGTCCTTTCCACACTAATAAGGCCTCTTTTTATAAGATCGTCGAGGACTAAATAAACAGTCGGACGTTTGAGGTCGGCTTTTTGGGCAATATTAAAAGCCGTGGCTTTGCCGATCTCCAAGCAGGCTAAATAAACTTTGGCTTCTTTTTTTGAGAAGCCGATTTCTTGTAGCATTTTTTCCATATATATGTTATAGCATAGTATAAAAATACTGTCAATTTTACTGACAACATACATATATTAATAAGGCTAATTTATAAGAATAATGGCAATTTTAAAATTTTTCTTTCAATTTTATTGACAGTAACTGCCATTTTATATAAGTTGAGGCCTTCTGATCGTTCTTTTTAGAGATTAAAGTGGATGGTGTTTATAACAACCCAGTTGACCAAGGAGAAACAGACAATGTCTCATATCGTCAACATTTTCGTCCGCATTTACCAGTTCATCTTCTTGCGTGACATCGTCAAGCTGGCGAACGAGGAACAGATGGCGGCCACGAACAAGAACACGGTCAAGCACCTCAAGGTCTTGATCGTGATGTTGCTGATGGCGCCAGTGATGGCTTTTTTGAAGCTGGCGCCCGTGCTCTTGTCCGAACATTCGTTTGTGCACGTGTTCTGCGGTCAAATTCATCCGACCAACCTGACGGCTGTCATCATGGTGCTGGGGACAGCCTGGTTCATGGTTTCGTTCGGAGCAGTGCCAAAAGCACTGGAGAACGTGGCGGTGAGCATTACCATGTGGATGTTCATGGGCTTTATCCTTTCCTTGGAATGGCTGTTCATCTTCATGGTGATCGACTCGCCCGGATCGCTCCTCCCTCTTTTTATCGTATTTTGGGCCATCTATATCGCGGCCGTCAAGTACGATACGATGGATATCTTCAAAGCCGGACTGGATGAGGCCCAGCTGCGGTTTACGCGGCTTGGCCGGATGATATTTCTGAAGGCACTCGGGGATAAAGGCAGGGAGATCGAAGAAGGCAAAGAACCGGGAGAGGAATAATCTATGACTGCGGTCTGGATTAAATTAAGGCATCGTTGAAGCAATTCAGATCGCTAAAAAAACCAACTTTCTGTTGGTGGCCCAGAACCATTCGGTTCCGGGCCCAATTCCAGAGATTAGAATTTTAAATTGTGATTTGTGGAAAATAAAAAATCCCGTGAAAGCGGGTTTTTTTAATTTAAAAAAAAGGTGAGGGTTGGCAGCTGCTTCATGCATACTACCAACCCTCTGGGGTCATCAAATACTATTACTGGTCCATCGTGAAACCAGTGACCAATTATTCGATCTCGATCTCCTGGAGGAGGTTCGGGATCAGTTGAACGGCGTAGACTCCGAAGATATCTTCGCCGGTAAGTGTCACTTCCCGTACGATCTCGTGGTCCTCCGTGACCTCGAAGATGCGATGGGGAAAGCCAGCGTTGTCGATGCCGGTCGCGACCAGGACATTGCCGTTCGGAAGCTGGTCCGCATCGCCGCCGCAGGGAGTTTGCATCTCCTCTTTTGCGGCACTGCTCGGCTCGGGAAACTGCCAGACGATTTCGGCCGTCATGTCGTTTTCGTCGAATTGGATTTTGACAGCCCTGGTGTTGAATTCACCATTTATGTCCGGACCGCCGTTGTCGAAGAAGAGGATGGTGTCCTCTTCTGTGACTTCCATGCCATGCGCCTTTTGGGGCCAGCCTCCATTGATCAGCTCGAATTCACCGTAAGTGCCGCCGGCTGTCCAGACGTACTCGTTGTCCTGGTTGACCTTCACCAAGGCGTCACCCTGATGATGGTAGTAGTACACCGAGTCTTTGGAGAACGAGACCCCGTTGTTGAAGAATCCGTTGTCGTAATCGACATACGGACCCATGTCCAACACGTAGTCCGCCACGTCCTGGACCGGGTACTTCTCGGTAGAGCCGTCTTCGAGCTTGGTGGCGTCCGGGTCGACCCTGAAAACGACGTCGGAGATGACGTTTCCGGCGAAGTTGATGGCCAAGCCGGCGATATCTCCTTCCTCGGTCCAATACATCGTGTGATGCAAGGTGCCGTGGTCGATGATGTCAGTCGGCTGACTGAAAACACCTTCCCAGACCGTTTCACCGGCCAGGTTCACGGCGACCGGGCGCTCCCCCTGGGGAATGCTGCCGCCATAGAGCACCAAGCCATCTTGGTAGGTGGTTTCGTAGGACATATAGCCCTCGGCCCCGTCATAGGGGTCGAACCACCACACAATTTCGCCATCTTCGTTGAAGATGACCGGCCGTATGATGGATGACTTGGTATCCGAAGCTACGCTGGCGAGCCACCAGCCATCTTGGGACTGGTCTGGGTCGCTGGCAGTGAGCTCGGCGCGGATGTCCATTGGCGGCGCCGGGGTTTCGAAGAAGTAGGGCGCGGATTCAATCCGTCCCTCTTCGTCTTCCGATATCCCCCGCAGGTAGTAGGTGGCCTCGGGAACCATACCGATGACTTTGACCTCATGGTCAGTCGTCAGTTCTTCATCCTCGATGTACCACTTCCAGTGGTACGTTCCGCCGTCTTCCATATCGTCAGTGAATTCAACGCGAGAGCTCATGGGCTCTTCAGTGGTCCAGCTCAAAACGGCGACCATATCTGCTTCTGCATGCTCAACGTTAACAGCTATCTGCTCATCATCAACATTACCAGACGGATTGAACCCGTCTGGCCCGCATCCAGCAGTTACTAGCAAGAGGCAAAAAACATAAAAATTGATCCAATTGCGCATAGGCAACCTCCTTTTGGGGTTTTTGTTTTGGTCAGTTGGTATTTGATTGTAAAAGGACATAATGAACACCGTTATTAGGCCATTAAATTGTTATTTTTTCAATATAAATATTAAAAAAACCCTTATTAATTGATAGTAAAATTAGGGTTATTTTTGCGTGTTGTCAGGAAGATTGACAGTAAAAAAAGAGGGTGGTCAGCTGCGTCATGCATGCTACCACCCTCGGGAATCAAATACCTTTACTGGTCCGTCGTGAAACCAGTGACCAACTATCATTCAATTCGGCGGGCCAGGGCCGGGATCTTTTCGCCGGAGTAGACTCCGCGGTTGTGGCCGCCGTTGATGTACAGTTCCCAGACGATGTCGCCGCCTCGAGTGACCTCGAAGATGCGATGCGGCTGGGGCTCCAGGTCCATGCCCGAGAAGACGAGGAAGTTGTCGTTCGGAAGCGAGATGATGTCGCCGCCGATGCCGCTCTGCCACCAGTCTTCCTCTTGGGTCGGATACTGCCAGACCACTTCGGCCGTCATATCGTCGAAGTCGAGCGCGAACTCGACCAGACGCACGTGATGGTCGTCTTCCCCTTCATAGAAACCGTTGTCGTAGAAGAGGAGGGTGCCTTCGTTGGTGCGCTTGACGCCATGGGCCTCCCGGGGGAAAAGACTTCCGTCCGCGATGGTGAAGTCGCCGATGATGTGGCTGGTGTCAGGATGGGAGTCCTGGCCGAAGCGCCACTTGATGTCGCCGCTTTCGATGTCGATGCAGAAGAGCATGCTCCTCTCCCGGCCATGATAGAGCACTTCGCCGACTTCTGGATAGACGTGAACAGAGTTGCCGTAGCTGTTCATCATCTCATCGGTAAAGTGCTCGTAGCCGACCCAGTACCATTCGGCGGCGCTCTCGAACTGGTCCAGGGTGCAGCAATCATCCTCCTCTTCTTCCGCCATGATGGTGGAATAGTCGAAGGTACTGCGGGCCATGTTGTTCGGGTCGAACTCGACGAGGATGTCGGTGTCGTCGTTCTGGTTGCCGGACATCATCAGCGTCACTACATTGCCGTCGGGGGTGGGATGGAACTGATGGTGCGTCGTGCCGGCACTGAACATGCTGGTCGCCTGGACAAAGGCCGCTTCCCAGACGATGTTGCCGGCGAGGTCGACCATTACAGGGCGTTCGTCTTCAGGAATGCCGCCACCAATGAGGATGTTACCCTCATACCAGGTGGCCTGGTAGGCGATGTCTCCATCTTTACCTTCCCAGGGGTCAGCATACCAGACAGGAACGCCTTCGGTGTTGAAGACGACAGGCACGTTAGGACCATGCCAGTCGCTGTAAGCCAGGTCAGCCAGGATCCAGTCCGGGTCAGCCCGTTCCGGGTCATGGCTCTCCCATTGGAATTCGAGGTCGAGCTCCTGGGGGAGGGAACCGGTCTGGAAATCGTGCGCATCAGAACGCACCTGATTTCCATCTTCATCTTCGGCCACAGCGGCCAGCACATAGTCAGCGTCAGGGCCCATACCGATCACGAGAACTTCGTGTTCGGTCTGGAAGGTGTCAGCAGCAGCTTCAGCGTTGTCAGCAGCAGTCGTCCAGCAGTCATTGGCATTGTCGCAGAACTCCACCCAGGAGCGGGCGGTGTCCGAAGTCGTGAAGCTCACTTTGGCACCCAAGCTCATGTTGGGCAGGGAGCTGACTTCCAGGTTGGAGATGGTCAGGTTGCCCGAGGGGGCGTCAGGGTCGTAGATGAAGTCATCGTCCTCGCCGCATCCGGAGAGAACAAGACCAGCCAAGGCCACGCAGGCCATGATCCAGATCGTGAGTCGACGCATTGTCAACCTCCATTTCGGTCTTTTGTTGGTTGTTGTTGGCTCTACTTCGCTTTTGGGGCTTCGTAGGAGCCTTTGGTTGGTCTGTTGGTATTTGAATTGTCTAAAGAACGGGAAAAACTTTCTCTACCATAATTATAATACGGCCCAGAGAAAGGGCCAAGTATTATAAAATTTTAATTTGATTTTGTCAAGGGGGGGGGCCTACATTCTGGTCCCAACCTTAATTAATTCAAAAGGACACCTAAGTTAGGTAAAATAATTATATCGAGTAATTATTAACCAAAACAAAGATGCCCTATAATCATTTTAAACCAGAACAGAGAAATGAGCTATCCGCCTT
>JAHJKD010000006.1 GCA_018822435.1 Patescibacteria group bacterium | reverse complement strand
CCAGTTTTACGGAGTATGCCAAGATTGTAGGGGCAGGAAATAATTGTTATATTTTTTTTGCTCTTAATGAAAATGATTCCCAATAACAGAAGGAGGTATTACGATGCCAGGTTTTGACGGAACAGGGCCAAGAGGCCAAGGATCAATGACAGGTTGCGGTATCGGTTATTGTATCGTGAAATTAGACTCCAATAATATTGAAATTAATAATTTTAATGCAGTCAATGTAGAAGATGAATGCGATTTATTATTGTCAAGTGAAGTCTTGCAAAGGATGGAAGATAAAGAAGATTATATCAAGAGGGGAAAAGCGATTTCCAAGCAACAAGTAATATTCGCACCAAATGCCGGAAATGATTCGCATAATAAATTATCAGGTTTACAGTCAGTATCGCTTGAAGAAATGACCAAGCTCACTCAAGGCAAAGCAGGATACCTTGATTTCCCGCCGTTTCCGCCGGGAATAAAGAGAAGCGAGGAACAGAAAGAAAAAGCCAAATCAGGAATGTTTGAAAATTTTGCCATGAAGGGCTTAGAGGGATGGGCCTGGTCAGAAAAATTTTATCCTGACTTTATCAAAGAAAAATTTGCTCATATCGTATATGGAATCAGCTAGCATCGGTATTTGCGCTTATAACGAAGAAAATAATATCGGCAAATTGCTGGATAATTTGCGCGAACAAATTGGCAATGAAATTATTGTCGTGGCTTCAGGTTGTACGGATGATACGGTCGAGATTGTTGATAGTAAAAAAGCAAAAGATGATCGGATAAAATTATTTGTTCAGGAACAACGAGAAGGGAAGTCCTCAGCTGCAAATTTATTCATTAAAAATTCATCAAATAATTTATTGGTTTTATTATCTGCTGATATATTGCCGGACAATGATGCCATAGAAAAGTTAATTCAAGTTTTTAAGGATGATAAAATTGGCATGGCCGGGGCTAGGCCGATTCCGGTCAATACGCACAAGACATTTATCGGATTTTGCGTGAATTACATGTGGCAGTTGCACCATCTGATCGCTTTGCAGGATCCAAAGTGCGGAGAGATGATAGCTTTTAGAAAAGTGTTTGAACAAATTCCAGCTGAATCAGCCGTTGACGAGGCATCTATCGAGGAAAAGATCCGCAAGAAAGGTCTGGAAATTAAATATGTGCCTGAAGCCGTAGTAAGAAATATGGGACCAAAGTCAATCAGTGATTTTATTAAGCAAAGACGGCGGATCGCCCTGGGCCATCATTGGCTCAAAAAGAATAAAGGTTATGAAGTGTCTACTTTAAATGGGGGAAAAATTATAAATTTAATATTAGCTAATATGCCAAAAGGACTATTAAAAAAGATTTGGGTAATTGGCATGATAAAATTAGAAATATGGAGCCGGTTTTTAGGTTGGTGGGATTATACAGTTTTAAAGAAAAATGCCCACATCTGGAAGGTTGCCAAAACTACTAAAAAATTATAAAATATGTGCTATGAAGAACGATCAACTTAAAAAAGCGATGCCAACTGTGGGAAAGTATTTAGGGAATAAATGGGTAATTGCCCTATTTATTTTTATTATTCTTGTTTCTGTATACGGATTGACTGTGTCGCCTACTGTGACGGCAGAAGACAGCGGCGAATTCATTATTGCTGCTTACGATTTAGGAATATTACATCCTTCCGGATATCCGATTTACAGCATTATCGGTAAGGTGTTTTCTTCCATTCCTATTGGCGAGGTAGGCTGGCGCGTGAATATGATGAGCGCTTTTTTTGGTGCCCTGGCTTGTTCATTATTATACGTGTTCACGCAGAATACGATCAAGAGCAAATTTAAAAGGCCCGTGGGAATAACAATCGCGCTTTTACTGGGCTTTGCCGCGACAATTTGGGAGCAGGCCCTGATTGCCGAGGTATACACATTAAATTTGTTTTTCACAATATTGGGATTATTGCTCATATCTTTTTGGGTGAAGACAAAAAAGAACCACTGGCTTTATCTGTTTGCTTTGGGCTATGGCCTGAGCCTGACAAACCACTTGTATCTGATGCTGGCTATGGCGCCATTGTATGCTTTATATATACTTTTATATAATTGGCAAATAATAAAAAAATGGAAAGTCATTTTAATAATGGCTTTGTTATTTATTATCGGGCTGACGCCGTACTTATTTTTACCGATCAGGTCCGGACAGGATCCTTTTCTGGATTGGGGAAACACGGAATCATGGGAGAATTTTATGTATCATGTGGAAAGGAAGCAGTACGGCGGCTCCCAGCTGGGCCAGGACATGGGCAACCAGGAAATCATGGCGGCAAGATTCGCCCATTTGAAGGATTATTTTAAAGACAGACTGCCGGAGCAGTTTTCTTTGGGCTTGCTGCTGCCGGCTTTATTCGGCTTGTACTGGCTTTATCGCAAGGATAAAAAGATGTTCCTGATCATGCTGGGCATATTTATAATGTATTCGCTAATATTCATATTACTGCGGGGGAATAAGTACAATGACTTATCCCATCATTTGAAAAGAGTTTTTTATCTGCAAGGATACATTGCCATGGCTTATTATATCGGTTATGGGTTTTTAGGTGTTTTGGAATTGTTACAGAAGGAGTTGAGAAAATGGCCTTGGACAAAACTTGCATATGTTATTTTAATATTTCCGATTTTGGTCTTATGGATGAATTATGCTAATGCTGACCATAGCCAATTTTATTATTCATATGATCAAGCCAGAAATAATTTTCTTAGTGTTGAAGAAAATGCCATTATTATTTTCAAGTCTGATAACATGGTTCGGAATGTCTGGTATTTACAACAAGTCGAAGGTTTTCGATCGGACGTTAGCTTGATTCAATATTTTACTTTATTTTCTCCTGTAAATTTAGAAGCTATGCGAGAAAGATATCCGGACATGATGGAATGGGATAAACTGCCGGAATCTGACCAGGACATTAAGCCTAACCAACTGATCCCTTATTACATTAATTGGTTTGCCAATAAAGACCAACCGGTTTACATAGAAGGATCTTCGAAAGATATTCCTAAACCATATTTTTATCAGGTGGCGCTGGCGGGTACCCTTTATAGAATATTACCCGGAGCCTCGGAAGAAGAGGTTATGCAATATACAAAGGATTATGGAGATGACCTGAACGCCTGGGAATATAATGGCTATTATGATCCAAATTTTTATCAGAATGATTTTTTCGTAAAAGAAATAGTTCATAATAATAAAATTGGATTATATTATTCAGGCATTGCCCATGCTTACTTTGGAGAATACGAAAAAGCTCTGGAATATTTACAAAGGGCGAATAAATATTTTTCTATTGAAGGAGCAGATGAATTGATCGGACAAGATATTTTCTTACTGCAAAATATAATTGCCAATCCGGAAGATCCAAATGCGTATTATAATTATGCCCTGCAAAGAGCGAATCGAGTTGATAACCAGGAAATGTTTTTGGCCCGGAAAATGTTTGAGAAGACCTTGGAACTTGATCCGAATAATACCGAGGCGAGGTTTGGGCTCGGTTTCATGCTGCAAAAGCTGGAAAGGTTCGACGAAGCCATGGAGCAATATAAGATCGTGGCCGAACAAAAACCAGAATTATTAGATGTACATGTTTCCATGGGCCAATTATACGCCCAGGTATATGGTGATTATGATAATGCCGTAGCCAGCCTGGAAAAAGCGGTCGAGCTGAATCCCAATGATCCGAACACCCATCTATATTTAGCCCAAGTATTTGAATTAAAGGGTGATAAAGAAGCGTTGAAAAATGAGATTGGAGAAATATTAAAGCTTGATCCGCAAAATGCGGCCGCGCTTAGATTTATCGAAGATAATCCGGACATGGATCCCAGATAAATTATTATCTTAAAACAAAAATATGAAAATAAAATGGTTGGTTTTGATTATGTTGTTGGCCGGGATCTTATTAACCGGCAATTTTGCCATTGCCCAGGAAGAGGAGGGAGCCGTCGGGATCTCAAGCTCTATAATTGAAAAGTCAGTCGCGGCCGGGGGCACGACCAGCGGAATGGTTAGTATTGAAAATGACGGCCAAGAGCCGGCGCAATATGAAATGGTGGTCAGAGGCTTTCAGCCTGTCGGCAATATGGGCAGCATAGAATTCATAAACGCTTCTGAAGAAGAATTGCTGAACTGGATCGAATTTTCGGAAATCGAGTTTACGGTAGAACCGAATGAGACCAGGGAAATAACTTATATCATCAATGCTCCGGAAGAAGCCGGGTCAGGCGGGCATTATGCGGTGCTATCGGCCATGCCGGCCTCAGAGAGCGCCATTCAGGAAGAAAACGAGCAATTACTGGCCATGCTGCTGGTGAACATAACCGGCGATTTGGAATATCAGGGCCGGATCACGGAATTCAAGACGCTTTTTGACAGATACAGGCCGGGGGAAGCGATTGATTTTTCCGTCGGCTTTAAAAATGAGGGCAATGTCCACGTCAAGCCGTCCGGATTCGTAGAAATTTTCAAGGGTAATATCAAGGTAGACGAATTGGTCATCAATCCGGAAGGGCATTTCGTATTTCCCGGCGCGATCAGGGATTTTTATATTGACTGGAAAGAAGGGGCGAATTTCGGGAAATATACGGCTTACGCGAATTTGACTTACGGCGGAACAGAAGAGGTGAGCTCCGGACCTGTATCATTTTGGGTGGTCAATTGGACGACGATAATCATTGTTTTGGCGGTTGTTATTGTTGCAGTTATCTTGATCATTTTGCTTACAAGAAAGAAACAGGATAAAAATAGTGGAAAAGCAAAGAAAAAATAACTTACCAAATTTTTTAATTGTTGGTGCGCCCAAGAGCGGATCAACTTCATTATTTTATTATCTAAGGCAGCATCCTGATATTTATTTAAGCGCGGTAAAGGAGCCGAAGTTCATTACTTCCCAGTTTTTAAATATTCCGCATCAGGGCCCGAAAGACACGGAATTGGAAAAATTATTCATTCCTGATTATCAAGATTATCTGGAATTGTTTTCCGGAGTTAAAAATCAAAAAGCCATTGGTGAATCAAGCGTTGATAATCTATATTTTTATAAAAGAGCAATCCCTCTCATAAAGAAATATTTTGGGAATCCCAAGATTATAATAATGCTAAGGAATCCGGTAGACAGGGCATACTCTCATTATTTGCATCATCGTCGGGATCTGGTTGAAGATCTCTCTTTTGAAGAGGCGCTGGAAGCTGAAAAGGAAAGGAAAGAAAACAATTGGTATTTCCGTTGGTATTATTCGGATGTGGGCTTTTATTATAATCAGGTAAAAGCGTATCTTGAAAATTTTTCAAATATAAAGATTTTTTTAACGGATGATTTAAAAGAACACCCACAAGAATTATTGTCAGAACTATTTCAATTTTTAGAAATAGATGATAGTTTTTCTCCGGACGTGAGTTTTAAATTCAATGTGTCCGGCGCTCCGGAAAAAAATAAAAAGAAGAAAGCATTACATTATTTAATAACCAAGCAATCAAGATGGTTTGAGTTCAAGTTAAAGAAAATAATTTTGACTAAACCATATTTTCCAAAAGAGAGGATTATTAAAGTAGTTGAAGGGGCGAAAAATAGAAATATTAAAAAGCCGGAAATGGATCCGGAAACCAGAAAACAATTACAGGCGCTTTTTCGAGATGATATATTAAAAATACAAGAGCTGATCGGCCGGGATCTTGGGCATTGGCTGGAATAGGCATTAGTGCCTGGTTTGTGGTATAATAGACGAGCATTATTTTATTGGGAGGATGAAAAACAAAAAGGAAAAACCAGAATATTGGATTATTGGAATAGCTTTATTATTAGCCGTGTCATTTTGGATAATACACGGTTTTATTAATTATTATTTTCTGGCTGGCGGGACGTTGTGGGGGAACCTGATGCTGGATCTGGAGCTGCAAGAGCTGATCATGAGGCTGATGGTAGTGGCCTTAATAATCGCTTTCGGCTTGATTTTAGGAATTATTGTGGGCAAACAAAGGCGATCGGAAAAGGCCCTGAAAGAGAGCGAAGAAAAATATCGGTCCCTTTTTGAAAATATGACAGACAGTTTTGCTTTTCATAAGATAGTGGTAAATAAAAAAGGGGAACCAATAGATTATATTTTTCTTGAAGTTAATGATGCTTTTGAAAGGCAAACGGGCCTGAAAAGAAGCGAAATAATTGGAAAAAAAGTCACCAAAGTGATCCCCGGGATCAAAAAGAGCAAACCGGATTTATTTAAAATATACGGCCAGGTGGCATTGGCGCATAAATCTAAAAAAATTGAAATATATTTTACTCCACTAAAAAGATGGTATACCATTTATGCTTTTTGCCCGAAAAAAGATTATTTTGCGACTATTTTTAACGATATTACTGAACGAAAAGAAAGTGAAAAAGAATTAGGTGTAGCTAAGCAAGTGGCTGAATCTAGAATAACAGAGCTGGAAGAGGCACGTAAGGCCGTTCTTAATGTGTTAGAAGACGTAAGAGTGGAACAAGAAAAGACGGAAGACGAAAAGGAAAAAGTTGAAGTTTTGCTGGAGAGCATTGCCGACGGCGTTCTGGGTATCGGCATGGACGAACGGATCATAATTTTCAATAAGGAGGCGGAGAAGATGTTGGGAATGCCGGCGAAAAAGGCATTGGGCATGAAATACGATGAAGTAATCAATTTTTACGGCAAGGATAAAAAGAAAAAGAGCTTGGAATTCATCCATGACGCGCTGGTTGAAAAAGTCCAGGTGCAAATTCCCAAAAATAGCATCCTTATCAGCCAAGACAAGAGCGAGATCGACATAGACAGCGTGGCGTCACCGATTGAAAGCCAAACGGGAAAAGTGTCCGGCGTAGTCGTGGTCTTCCGCGATGTTTCCGAACAGAGGACGATCGAGAGGATGAAGACGGAATTCGTGTCCGTGGCATCCCATCAACTTAGGACGCCTTTGTCCGGGGTGAAATGGTTTTTAGAGATGTTAATTTCAGGTGATGCCGGGAAGCTTACTGACCAGCAGTTAGAATTTGTCCAGGAAGCATTTGATTCCAATGATAGAATGATTAATTTGGTAAATGATTTGCTCAATGTTTCTAGATTAGAAACAGGTAAGATAATTCCGGAGATGCAAAAGACGGACGTAGCTAAATTAATGAAAGACATGATTAAGGAAAGGGCGATGATAATCAAAGCCCGTAATTGTGACATTCAATTTAAGAAAGATAAGGGTTCCTTCAAAATAGAAACTGATCCTTCCCTTTACCGCCAGATATTCGGAAATCTGCTGGACAATGCCATCAAGTATTCAGACAAGACTGCCTGTGGCGTATCAGTAAAGCTGGATAAACAAGGCCGCGATAAAATTAAATTGACCGTCCAGGACAATGGCATCGGCATCCCCACAGACAAGCAGTATCTGATATTTTCCAAGTTTTTCCGGGCGGAAAACGCCACGCGCATGGAAACGGAAGGATCCGGCCTGGGATTATATATTTGCCAGCTGATTGTTGAGAATTTTGGCGGCAAGATCTGGTTCAAGTCTCCGATCCGTCCCAGGGCAAAGCAAAAGGGGACAGCTTTTTATGTAGTCTTACCCACAAAATAAGGGTTTTAAATTACTGAAAATTGTGTTATAATATATAAAGATAATATTTTTTACTATGCCAAAAAAATCAACTTCTAAAAGTACAATAAAACCTTCTAAGGAGCCAGTTAAAAAAACGGCAACAGGAGCCAAAAACAAAGGAAATAAATTAATGGTCGTTGACGATGACCGATTTATTACAAAGGTTTACTCGATAAAACTAGCGCACGAAGGATATGACGTTATTTTAGCCTATAATGGCGAAGAGGCCCTGGAAAAAGCAAAGAAGGACAAGCCAGGCTTGATTTTATTAGATTTAATCATGCCCCGAATGGATGGCTTTGAAACTTTAGAAAGGCTAAAGAAAAATCCAAAATTAAAAAATGTGCCGGTTTTAATTCTTTCAAATCTTGGCCAAGACACGGATATAGATCGGGCAATGGAGCTGGGAGCGGAAGATTACCTGGTAAAATCCAATATTTCATTGAAGTATATTTTAGAAAAAATTGACCAATACATGTAATGCGAGTATCGATTGATGAGCTAAAAAAGTTTTTAGTTGATTCCGGTTTTATTAGTGACCGAAAATTTGCGGAAGCGGAAAAAGACGCAAAGGCGCATAAAAAAGCGATCACTGATGTTTTACTGGAGAAAAACTATTTGTCTGATGAACAGCTTGGGCAAGTGATGTCTTCGATTTCTGATTATCCCTATATTCATCTGGCTAAAGAATCCATACCTCTTACTACCCTGAAAGTGGTGCCGGAAAATATTGCCCGAAAACAATATATAATTGCTTTCAAGAAAACACCTAAAGGCATCCATGTGGCCATGGCTGATCCGGATAATTTAGAATTATTTCAAGCTTTAAAGAAAAAAACCGGAGAAGAAATAATACCCTATGTGGCCACAAAAAGAGACATCCAAAATGCACTTTCAAATTATAAGCGGGAAATTAAAGAGGAATTTGATAGTATTATTGAGGAAAGTGTGAAGCAGGCAGAAGCTATGGGTATAAAATCAGTGGATTTGCCTATTATAAAGATAGTCGACACTATTATTGAGTATGCCTATGAAAATAAAGCGTCTGATATTCATATTGAACCGCAAGAGAAGCAGGTTTTGGTGCGGTTTCGTATAGACGGTGTTTTGCATGATGTAATAACATTACCCAAAGAAGTCCATGAATTAGTGGTAATGCGCATTAAGATTCTGGCGCGACTGCGAACAGACGAGCATCGGGCAGCCATGGATGGAAAGTTTTTTAAAGTTTTTCATGATGAACGAGTAGATGTGCGTGTGTCTATAGTACCAGTTTCTGATGGTGAAAAAGTCGTGATGAGATTACTTGCTTCCCAGTCACAGCAGTTCACCCTGGAAGAGCTCGGCTTACATGATGAAGATCTGAAAATAGTTAAAGCGGCATATTTGAAGCCGCATGGCATGATTTTGGTTACCGGCCCGACGGGCAGTGGCAAGACAACGACTCTTTACGCAGTATTAAAATTACTTAATCGTCGCGACGTAAATATTGCCACAATTGAGGACCCGGTTGAATATGGTATTGAAGGCATTAACCAGATCCAGGTAAATGCAAAAACAAATCTGACTTTTGCGGCTGGCTTGAAATCGATTATCCGCCAGGATCCGGACGTGATCATGGTCGGTGAAATCAGAGATAATGAAACGGCCGGCATTGCCGTAAATGCCGCTATGACCGGCCATCTTGTGCTTTCCACACTACACACGAATGACGCTCCGACAACTTTGCCGCGCTTGCTGGATATGGATGTAGAACCGTTCTTGATCGCTTCAACTATCAATGTAATTATTGCCCAAAGATTAGTGAGAAAAATTTGTCCAAAATGCGTAACCAGTGAGGTTGTTACGGGCAAAGACCTGGAGCATATTAAAAGAGAGGCAGAAGAACGGGGCACCACTTTAGAAAAAATATTAGGAAAGAAATCTGCCAAAGAATTGCGAATTTATCACGGCCGGGGATGCAAAACCTGCGGAAATTCCGGGTATAAAGGCAGAGTTGGTATTTTTGAAGTTATGGAAATTGAGGACAATATTAAAAAATTGATTATGAGCAGAACTGATTCCGGCGTGATCAGGGACAGAGCGGTTGAAAACGGAATGCTGACCATGTTTGAGGACGGCTTGACTAAAGTTGTGTCCGGAAAGACGACGATTGACGAAATAATCCGGGTGACGAGCGAATAATATGCAATATAAATATTCTGCCACCACAAAAAAGGGTGACATGCGAAGCGGGGAGATTGAGGCGGCCAGTAAAAAAGATGCTGATGCCCTTCTGAAGAAGAAGGGTTTATTGGTAATTTCCATTAAAGGTGAGGGTGAGGAATCTGACCTGCCAGAAAAACAACCGAAAGGTTCTGTTTTTCGTTTTGGCCGGGTGACTGTAGTAGAAAAAGTTCTTCTTTCGAAGAATTTAGCTGTAATGATTAAGGCTGGCTTGCCCTTAAAGGAAGCATTAGACACATTGCTCGAACAATCTCGCGGTAAATTGCGCAAGGTCCTCAGTTCAGTTCTTCATGATATTGATGGAGGAAAGAGCCTGGCTGAGGCCATGGAAAAGTTTCCCAAAGTTTTTCCCGAATATTATACAAGCATCGTCCGGGCATCAGAAGAATCAGGTACTTTGGAGGAAAATCTGGAATATTTGGCTGAGCATATGGAAAGCGATTGGATTCTACGGCGGAAAATTAGGTCAGCTATGCTCTATCCTGTTTTTGTTTTGGGTGCGACCGGCCTTATCGGACTTGGATTAGCCATATTTGTATTACCTAAGGTGACGGAATTATTTACAAGCTTTGACGTGGCTTTGCCGCTGACCACCAGAATGCTTTTATGGGTGGCGGATGTTTTCCAGAATTACGGTGTTTATATTGCCATCGGAGCTGTAATTGGCGTGCCTTTTCTGATTTGGTTTTTAAAGCGGAGATTTGTAAAACCAATAACCCATCGAATCATATTGGGAACGCCAGTTATTAAAAATATTTCCAGAAATTTAAATTTGGCTCGATTTAGCCGGACTTTAGGTGTTTTGCTCCAGTCTGGGATTCCCATTGATCGCGCCCTGAGCATCACTGATAATACTTTAAATAACTATGTGTACCGTAAAGACCTGAAAGAAGCATCTGAAGAAGTTCAAAAAGGCAAAGCCCTGTCAGTCGTATTAGATGATCATCCGAATCAATTTCCAAAATTGGTTACCCGGATGATAAAGGTGGGTGAAGGTTCTGGTAAACTGGAAGGAACTTTGTTGTACTTGGCAAGATATTATGAAGAAGAAGTTGATAATCTTACAAAAAATTTAGCCACCATATTAGAACCAATATTACTTGTCATCATTGGTGTGATTGCTGGTGGTTTGGCTTTATCAATTATTACTCCGATTTATCAGTTGACCGGATCTATCGGTAACCAATAATTTATGAATAGGAGGAAAAATAATCTAGGCCTCACTTTGGTAGAAATACTTTTAGTAGTAGCTATCATTGCTATTATCGCCGGAATTTCCGTACCTTTTTATAGAAATTTTCAAACTAGCCAGGAATTGGATGTAGCTTCGAAAGAAATGCTTTTAAATTTAAGGGATGCCCAGAATCGCTCTCGGGTGGGACAGGATGATTCGGTCTGGGGCGTGCATTTTAATTCTAGTTTTGATGAATACGGGATTTTCAAAGGGACGAGTTACTCGTCTTATTATGATGACCCGAAGATTATTCCAAGCGTTTTGTCCGTAACTTCTAATTTCGGCACTGACATCACTTTTTCAAAAGCTTTAGGTGCCCCTGCAACTTCAGGAATAATTACTATTGATGGCGAGGGCGGAGAAGCCAGGGAGATAGAAATAACAGAAGTAGGATTAATAAATTTGAATTAGCAGGCTCGTCAGGAGACTCGCCCTATTGAATGTCCAATAGCCCGAGTCTCCCGACGAGGGCGAATATGATTAAAATGAATAACAAAGGCATATCAATCGCGGAAGTCCTTATTGCCATCGGCATATTTTCTTTAGTGGCCGCGGGAATTATTTTGTTGGTGACAGACGCATATGACTTGTCCCGATTTTCTGCGGAAAGAAATGTGGCCCAGGCGATCGTGGATGAAGGCATGGAGGCGACGGAATCGATCCGGCAGCGCGCCTGGAATGAGCTGACTTATGGAACGCATGGTTTGGACGATTCTTTAGGATA
This sequence comes from Patescibacteria group bacterium, assembly GCA_018822435.1. Lineage (GTDB taxonomy): Bacteria > Patescibacteriota > Patescibacteriia > UBA9570 > JAHJKD01 > JAHJKD01. The sequence continues at coordinate 38,523 of JAHJKD010000006.1, read as the reverse complement.
TTGGGTGTTTTCCGGGATTGAAGATGATCTTGATCCATATACAAGAATCACCACAGTGAGTGAAGTGTATCGTGACGCCAGCGGAAACATCGTTGATGTTGGTGGTACATTGGATCCGCAGACGAAGAAAGTGGCGGTTCGCGTAACCTGGACTTTCGCTCCGGGCCGGGATCAGGAAATTGTTTTGGAAAAATATTTTACCTTATGGCAATCATCTGACTGGACACAAACGACAGAATTGGATTTTTCATCTGGTACGGATTCAGGCACTCTGGCAGGCACAGCTTTTGACGACGGCCATGTTTCACTCCAAGGATATGTATTTGATTATATTCAATCTTCAGTCGGATCATATAATTTTAATGAAAATACCGGTACAACTGCAAATGATAGATCAGGCAAAGGCAATAATGGCAATGCTAATAATACCAGCTGGGTCGGTGGCCGCTATGGCAGCGGATTAGATTTTAATGGCACGGATAGTAATGTCCAAGTGCCAGACAGTGCCACCCAAGAGCCGCCCGTAGCTTTAAGCGTAGAGCTATGGATGCATTTAGATACTATTTCTGATGATTGGCTGGTTGAAAAACATACTACTACGCCGACTGATTATAACCATGGTTTTGTGTTAAGGACGGATAATGCGACGCAGTCTTTGATGTGGCGAGTCGGCAATGGTTCGGCTTATTCTGATGTTAAGTCACCGGATAATTCTATTAGTACGGGCGCATGGCATCATGTGGCCGGCATATATAATGGATCAAGCGCGAAACTGTATTTAGATGGAAAATTAGTAGCTGAAGCAGAATTCAGCGGAGACATTGATTATACAAGCGTGGGTGATTTGTATATCGGTGCTTCCAGTATTAATACGTTGAATACTGACGGCATTTTGGATGAAGTCGCGGTTTACAACAGAGTATTGACCTCTTCTGAAATAATGGACCATTTCCAGAATGGTATTCTGGAAAATAATATTCGCTTGCATATGGATGCCACTTCAGGCACGGACGTGGCCGATAGTTCGGGTTATGGCAATAACGGCAATGTAACCAATCCGGCCTGGATGACCGGCCGGTTCGGCAACAGCCTGGAATTCAGTGGTACGGCTGATTTTGCGGTCGTGCCGGATAATGATTCGCTTGACCTGGCTGATGACATCACTTTGGCCGCCTGGATCAAGGGCGACGCGGCCGGCGGCGGAGGTGGGGGCACGCCCGGCCAGATTTCTGATACGGTTATTGATTCAGAAGAATTTGATAATAACCAGGGAAATTATCCTGATGCTATCCATGTTTCCGGTGATATTTATGCCATTACCTATAGTGGCCCGGGTAATGACGGATTTTTAAAAACTCTGACCATTGATTCTAACGGCAATATATCAAGTGTGATTGACACTCTGGAGTTTGACACTTCCCAGGCCACATATCCGGACATTATCCATATTTCCGGAAATATATACGCTATTGCATACGGCGGAGCGGGCAATGACGGTTTTGTGTGCACAGTGGAAATAGACGGTTCTGGCAATATCACCAACAGCGTGGTCGATTCCTGGGAATACCAGACAAACAACGGAGAAACGCCGAGCATGCTGCATGTGGCTGGCACGGTTTATGCCATTGCCTATGACGGGCCTGGTTCGGACGGTTTCGTGTCCACTCTGAATATTGCCAACAACGGCACGATCACAAAAAGCCTGATTGATACGCTTGAATATGATACGTCTAATGGGCAGAGCCCGGACATGATACTTGTTTCTGGCCAGATCTATGCTATTGCCTATACTGGCTCGGGCGTGGATGGCTGGCTAGCGACAGTGGATATTGCCAGCAATGGCGCGATCGCCAACAGCGTGGTGGATTCTTACGAGTATGACACTTCCAATGGCCAAAACCCGGACATCATTTCCGTATCCGGCAATACTTATGCCATCGCTTACGAAGGCGTGGGCGGGGACGGCTGGCTGGCCACGGTTGAGATCGCGACGAACGGCAATATCACCAACAGCAATTTAGACACCTGGGAATATGACACCAGCACAGGCATGCAGCCGAGCATCCTGCATATTATCGACGATGTGTTTGCGATTGCTTATGACGCGCCCCTAAGCCAGGGGACACTAGTCACCCTTGAGATCGCGACGAATGGCACGATTACCAAATCATTCATTGATTCTCTTATTTTTGATTCCGATACCGGGCAATATCCCTTTCTCTTCGGCATTGACGGCGATACTTATGCGGTGGCGTATACCGGCCCGGGCACAGACGGCTGGCTGGCGAGCATGGATATTTCATCCGGCGGGGGTACGCCCGAGGCAATCGTAAAGACAGACGCCTACGGACTGGGCATCGATTACGCGGCCGCCACTTCCTACGGCTTTATCAACGCCAACAAGATAACAGCGAGCGTGACTGCGGACGACTGGCACTGGGTGGCCATGACGTATGACAATGATTTGGGTTCAAACCAACAAAAATTATTTATAGACGGTGTTTTAGCCGGACAAGGAACCTTGGCTGATGATATTAATGTGAATACTAATGACTTTGAAGTAGGAAAATATTTTGACGGCTGGGTGGATGAAGTTCAGCTCTATAATAAAGCCATGACCACTGAACAAATATATGGATTATTCATGAAGAATATTGATCTAGTGGGACAGTGGCACATGAATGAAGGCTCATGGACAGGCGCGGCCGATGAAGTAAAAGATAGCAGTGGTTTCTCACATAACGGCACTGCTCAAAATGGAGCCAGCATAACTACAAGTGGTGTATTTGATAATGGCGGCAGTTTTGACGGTAATAATGATTTTGTATCTGTAGCGGATAATTATTATCTGGACATGGTTAATACCGGATCAGTTGAACTGTGGTTTAAAACATCTTCAGACTGGACCAGCCACCCGGATCATGAATTTTTGATTGGCAAAGACGGCAACCCAGGTTTTGGCGCTTATCTTGATTCTGGTTCGGGCGTATTGAATTTCTTTTTAAGAGAATCCGGCGGCACAGCTCATACAATTATTTCTGACAGCCGCTTATCAGACAACGAGTGGCATCAGATGACAGCTATTTGGGGAGACAGAGGTATGAAAATGTATATTGACGGGACTTTGCAGGTCAATGCTGATGCTTATACGGGCAATTGGAACGGCAATACGATTCAGCTTGGAATTGGTGCCTTGGGAACAGCCGGAGGTGCGAATCAGCATTTTGAAGGCGACATGGATGAAGTGAATATCTGGAGCCGCATGCTTTCTGCCGGTGAAGTGTTAGACCGATATAATAATACGGCCTTAGGTTGGTGGAGACTGGCAGACAATAGCGGTACTTCCACTTATGACGGAGCGCCTTATTCAAATGATGGAGGATTACAGCCTGGGGGCAATGAACCTACTTGGGTCCGGGGTAAATTTGGATCAGCTTTACAATTTGATGGTATAGACGACCGCGTAGCTATTTCTAATGATGCTGTTCTGAATCCGACCGACTCTATCACTCTGGAAGCGTGGACAAATTTTTCCGGCAGTGGAAATTTACAGAATATTCTGACCAATGGCGCCTGGAACCGGTCGCTTCGGGCCGGAGGCGACACTTTCTGGAACCCCAATAAATTCGTTTTTCAGCTGACGACCGGAGGTTCTGACCATACTCTGTACTCAAATACGATTTCTGCCTGGGGCGATTGGCATCATGTGGCCGGCACTTATGACGGGGCAACCGTAAAGCTGTTTGTTGACGGCCGGCTGTCTGCGCAGGAAGATGCGACCGGAAGCATTGTCGCGGCTACGGCGGACACATTTATCGGCGCGGAATCCGGCTTAGGTTATTTTTACAATGGTGCGATTGATGAACCGAGGGTTAATGACAGGGCTTTGAGCGATTCTGAAATTTGGGATGATTATGTTTATGGTTTATATGGCAGTTATGCCACGACCGGTACGTTCATTTCTGAACAATATGATACCGGAGCACCATCTTCTTATAACACTTTTTATTGGGAGGAATCAGTAAGCGAGAGCCATGACTTAAGAATGCAAGTACGTACTGCCACAAATCAGGCTGGCTTGGGCGCGGCCGCGTGGTACGGAGATGCCGGAGCCGGCACATTTTATGCCAATCCAGTGGAGACCCAGATGTCGTCCGACCACAATGGCGACCAGTGGGTGCAATATCAATGCTTGCTTGATTCAGATGGTACGAGCACGCCAAAACTGAATTTATTAAGAATAAATTATACGCAGCAATAATGAATAGAAAAGGTTTTACATTACTTGAATTAATATTATATATTGCCTTGATTGCAATTATTTTGACTTCAGTCACTTATTTTGCCTGGGATATTATTTATGGAGGAGTAAAAACTTTTGCCGTCAGGGAAGTGCAGCAAAATGCCCGATTTGCGATTGAAAGGATGTCCTATGAAATTAGAAAGTCGCAAGGCGTCGTATCAATCGCAACTGATTATATCGTGCTTGATAATGGCACAGATCCGGATATAACTTTAAGGTTCAGAGAACCGGAAAATAAAATCACGCTCCAAGTCGGGACAGATCCGGAACAAGATCTGACGACTGATGAGATTGAAGTGACAAACGGCATTTTTACAAATTTGGAATTCACTTATCCGGGGTCGTCCACGCCAGCCACAGAGAACATTAAAATGGAAATGGATTTTAATTATTATAACCCCTCAAACCAGGAACAATGGCTGGCAGAAGAGCATTTTCAGACATCAGTCGAGATAAAAGGAAATTAATATGAATATTAAAAATGATAATCAAGGATATGTAGCCATGATAATCGTTCTGATTATCACGGCCGTTGCTTTAGTTATTGCCATTAGTATTTCTCTGAGCGGCATTTCTGAAGTACAGATGTCTTTTTCTCAGACCCAATCAGATAAAGCTTATTCTTTTTCTGATGCCTGTGTGGAAGAATCGTTGAATAAATTAAAATCCAATTGGGTGGATATGTCAGGCAGCCTGCCCTTTAATGACGGGGACTGCACTTATGATGTATTCGTTGGTTACGGCACAGGAGCAGAGGGCAGTATTACCGTTAACTCCGGAACAACGAGCTTTTCTGATAATGTAAAGCGCCCTTTGGCGGACGGAACATATGGTGTGGGACAAGCTGATCCCAGAACAGTAACAATTTCTACTGCTCACGGTGAAGGCAGTTTTTCAACAGATGATTCAGTCTTACTGATCCAAATGGGTGACAATGCAATAGCTCAGAATAAAACAGGGCAATATGAATATGGATATATAGACACAATCTCCGGAAATGATATTACTTTTGTGGGAAATTTATCAAATACATATACGCAAGATTCTTTGGGTGATGACCGTACTCAAATATTAAAAGTGCCTCAATACGACAATGTAACAATTGATAATGCGGGCATTTTAACCGGAGATCCTTGGGATGGATATACTGGTGGGGTGGTTGCTTTTAATGCATTCAACACCCTGGCTTTTAATGGTACGGGCCTGGTTGACGCGTCTGAAATCGGTTACCGAGGTGGCGGATGTGGTAGTTGTGGAAATAATACCTGGGGCCAGTGCGGTGAAGGAATTACAGGCATCGGTTCCGGCGGCGGGGCAACAGCTCCGGATAATTATACAGGCTATCAGGTCCATCCGGACACGGGTTCCAATGGGGGCGCCGGCGGATACGGACCAGCCTTTTATGGCGGATCTCCTGGTGGTGGTGGTTCAAATGATACTTCAGGAACAGCCGGAACAAGCATCCAGGGCGAGGGCGCTGATCCTGGCAATGTAATTTCTCATAGCTTAGAAGATAAGCTTATTTTTGGCGGGGCCGGTGGCGGCGGCGGTGATAATGATAATGCCATTCCCATTCCAATCGGAGGCTATGGCGGCGGAATAATCTTAATTAGAGCAAATACTATTACTAATGCAAATATTTCGACAGTTGGCGGGGATGCGATTGCGGCGACTAGTTCCGGGGCTGGGGCTGTGTCTGGTGCAGGCGCAGGCGGCGATATTAGGCTGCTTATGGGGACTTTAAGTACAAGTGCAATTGATGTTTCCGGAGGCAATGGTGTTACTTATAATGATGATACGGGTGGAGATGGAGGAGATGGTCTATATGGTACGACAACTTTATCAGGAAATGCTATAATAGAAGCAATTGGCACAGTAACAGATGAAACCAGATCCTACACCCGGAAAATTCGGGTGGAGGTTGATTCTTCATTTAATATCGTGTCCTGGGAAGAAATTTAAAATAATTTAAAATAAAAATATAAATGGCAAAAGCATTCGGGCTTGATATATCAGACTATTCAATTGAGGCTTTAGTAATTTCCGGAAAATTAAACAAGCCCAAAGTTACTTCCTCAAAAAGAACAGTATTAGAGCCTGGAATTGTTAAAAATGGCGAAATTAAAAGACGAAACGGCTTAGCCACTAAATTAAAACAAGTTTTAGCTGAAGCAAAACCAAGGAAGATATCAGAAAATGATGTCATTGTTGGTTTGCCGGATTCTCGGGTGATGACTCACATTTTTGAATTGCCGGGAAATTTAAAAGAGGATCAGATCAAAGGTATAATTCAAGGTGAAATTGAAAATACTTTTCCTGTAGAATTAGCGGAAATTAGCTGGGACTACAAGATCATTTCTCAGACAGCCGTGAAAATGGAGGTTTTTGTGGCAGCCGTTCCCAAAAAAATTGTTGATAGTTTATTACGAGTGTGCCAGGATGCCGGTTTAAAGCCCGCGGTTTTTGAATTGGAGGCAAATGCCCTGGCCCGTATTTTAATTCCTAAAACAGAAAGAGAAACTTCATTATTAATTGATATTGGAGCGAATACTACAAAAGTCAGTTATTTTGACCAAAGGGGCATTAATTTTATTTCTGTAATTGATATTGCTGGTGAACAATTTACAGAAAAGATTGCTGACAAATTAAAAATGTCCAATTTAAAAGCCAAGGCTCTGAAAAAGAAAGATGGCATAATCATGTCCAAGGGAAAGAGAAAGAATAAGGTTTTATTGGCAATCAGATCTGAATTGAATAATTTGATTAAAGAAATTGAAAGAAACAAGGAATTTTGTGAAAATCGGTCTGGAACAAAAATAAATAAAATTATTTTATCTGGGGGAACTGCTATGATGCCTGGTTTAGTTGAATATCTGAGGGATAAGATGAAAATAGAAGTTAGAATCGGCGTAGAATTGGTAAATTTAGGAACAAAAAATAGCCGCGTTCGGGGACCACTTTTCTTTGCCGTAGCTGGTTTGGCTTTAAGAGGGTTAGAAAAAAATTATGAACGATCTGATTTAAATCTCCTGCCCGGTAAATCCCATCAACCAAAAATATCCAAAGAAAAACCGGATAAAAAAAATAAAGCTAAAATTCCCGGAGAACCAAACCATAAAAGGACCTGGATGCTTCTGGGCATATTGATATTCGGCCTAATTATTTTAGCCGGCATTTTGTTTGCATATCAACAAGGATATATTGGTTCATATGGCGATGATAAGAAACAAGCGGAACAAGTGGCAACAAACCAGGCGGCTGAAGCAGGACAAGTCCAGGAACAAGCGGCGTCAGTAATTTTTTCTGAAGCCACTGTGGAAATAGATGTTTCTGGTTTGGATGTAAAAAAAGAGGGAACCATAGAAGGACAACTTAATGAGGTGACAGTAGAAGGGACGCAAACTTTCACAACCGCGGAATTAAGCGGAAAAACCGGCCAGTTACCGGCTAATCAGAATCAAGTATCTCAGACAAATATAAATTTAGCTAAAGAGGAGTTAGTTAAGAAATTAGTGAACGACAATTTGAGTCAAATACGTTTAGCTAATCCTTTATTTGTGGTTGTGCCTGAAGTTATTGATTATAATATTACCGAATCCACAACCTCTGTTTCACCGGGAACTGAAGCAACTCAATTTGACTTATCATTAAAAGCGCAGCCGACATTGCTTCTGATGTCTAAAGAGCAGACTTTACAAGCTTTAAATAAAGACATAACAAATGAGAATGATAAATTTACAGAAGAGGATTTAAATAAATTGATTTATAAAATTATCAATTATTACAGAAATTCCGGAATTATTAAATTGACTATCACTCAATCATAAGGATTGCTAACTAGATGAAATTGTGCTATAATAATAACAATAGAAATGCATGATTAAGAGTAATAAAGGTTTCACATTTATTGAATTACTTATTGTTATTTCCATAATCAGCATTTTAGTTGTTGTGGTATTTGTTCTACTTGATCCGGCGACGCTATTTGCCAAATCACGAAATTCCCAGCGTTGGTCTGATGTAACAGCAATACTTCATGGCTTGAAGCATTATCAGGTAGATAATAACGGTGCCCTGCCCCCAAATTTTCCTGAAGATCAAACTATAGTTGGGAATGGAGACGAAGGGACATATGATTTAGGTAATTATTTAGTGCCGGAAAATTTACCTAAAGTACCGCAAGACCCCACTCGTGGTTCAGCCGAATATACATGTTATTCAGTCCAAAATGTTGATGATTTATTGATTGTCCGGGCAGAATGCACGGAAAATATACAAGATTATGGAGAAATAGAACTCAAATGGTGAAAAATCAAAAAGAAAAAAAGTACAAAGTGCAAATTGGTGAGAAGATGGCTCCTTCGGCCGCGGCTTTTGCTGCTGGATTTATAATTGCAGCCATGGTATTGATTCCGATTATATATTGGATGTCAGGCAGATAATATTTTAATATAATTTTAAAAAACTAACATTTAATCTATGAGACCAATGAACAAAAAAGGTTTTACATTAGTAGAGCTTCTTATCGTCATTGCCATTATTGCCATTTTAGCGGCAGTAGTCTTTGTGGCCCTGGATCCGGCCAGAAGGTTTGCTGATGCTAGAGACAGTGACAGATGGAGTGAAGTTAACTCTGTTTTGAACGCTGTTTTGAAATATCAGGTGGATAATGACGGCACATTACCAGGTACAGGTGGAAACGCAATTGATTCTGCCACTGATTCCGTTCAGGTTCTTGGTACGACTGATGACTCAGCTGTCGGTTTTTGTGCGGGCGGTTCTGCCCCAACTTGTGCGGCTTTAACGGTTAATCCAGCAGATGGCACTTGCTATATCGACCTTACCGGCGATTTAGTTGATACATATCTTGCTCAGATGCCGACTGACCCAAGAGCAGGCGCAGCCACTGACACACGGTACTATATCAATAAATCAGCAGCCGGACGCATCACTATTGGTGCTTGCGACGCTGAAAATGATACAATTTCCGTAGCTCGATAAACACGCAATAAAAAAATCCCTCCATTAAAAACGGGGGGATTTTTTTATTTGCTAAGCACATTAAAATTTTTATTTGGCTACACCAAACACCTGGCCAAGTTTGTACAATTTGCCAAGTTGGCTCACCTTGATATCAATGTCGTTTCTTTCGAATAGCATTATCATATCAGAACCACCAAATAGGAAATTGCCGAATTCATCTCCTTTATTCAGATAATCGCCTTCGTCAACACTGAAATTACAAGAAGATATAACATCCATGCCAATTGGCAGGCAAGCAACCAGGCCTACGGGCGAATCTAGGACCAGCAGGGCCCGTTCCTGCGTGAATTGATAATTAGTGCCGTCAGTCGCCCCTAAATGGCCTTTTTTGTCTCTTAAGACGTTGGCAAAAACATCTCCAGAAAGGGTTTTTCTTTCCAATATGGTGCCTCTGACTGGTGTGTGATATCTATGATATGTCAAAGGTGTCAGATAGCTATGAGTAAATATTCCGTTTTTAAATTTACTTGCATATTTACTATGTTTTAATAATGAATCAATGGAATATGTATTTCCTTTTGATACAGTGATATCATTTTTTTCACTAATTTTCCATGTACCTTCATAAACGCTGTCCGCGGGAACAGTGATTACTTTGTCATCACACATATTTTCATGGATTTTTTCCGGATCTTCTTTTGGATTTGGGGCAAGGCCTTTGGGGTCATTTTTATAAGCCAGGGTTTTCGTACCAATCGGACGTTTTCCTGGTTTGATATGCCGGCAAAAAAATGCATTAAAGCTATCAAATCCGCCCGGAGGAATGACAAAGTTATCAATTACATAACCAGAATCATCAGTAAATGATTTTAAGTCTTGAGCTGATTGGGAGGTGTTTAAGAAAGCGCCATATTGTTGGGCGTATACTATCATCCAGTTTTTAAAGGCGGCAAATTTTGGATCCTTTTGAAATTTATTTCCGTGTTGACTAATAATAAAATAAAGGCCATGGAACAAGTCACCGAAAGTGGCGTCGGCAGGAGTGGTGGCTAGTAATATGTCTAAATACTCGTAGAAGCCATCGAGATTAGTAATTGGGGTTTTGCGATAGGGAGGCTTCCAATTTGCCTTTTTTACACATTTTTCGAGCTCATTTTTATAAGCTTTGTTCGCATCGATCATGTTTTCCAAATTTAAAACGATGCTTGTTCGGGCAACACTTGTTGTTTTACTCATACATACTCCTTTTTTAATTTTTTTAGAATTTATTTTGTGCCGGAGGAGAGACTCGAACTCTCATGAGCGTAAGCCCGCACGATTTTGAATCGTGTGCGTCTACCAATTTCGCCACTCCGGCCTACGTCCTGCAAGCAGGACTCCGGCCGGCAGGCCGACCGTAATAGCTATTAATATAGCGGAAAAAATAGTGATTGTCAATTTGGGAAGATTTTGGTATAATTGGCACAATATGGGACGTATTATATCTATTGTAAATCAAAAAGGTGGCGTGGGAAAAACAACCACAGCTGTTAATTTAGCTAGTTTTTTGGCTGAAATGGGCAAGTTTGTTTTATTAGTGGATTTAGATCCGCAAGGCAATGCCACATCTGGTCTTGGCTTAGATCCGCGTTCTGTAGAGGGCGGGATATACGAAATTGTGAGTGGAAACAGCACCTTTAAAGACGTAACTAAACAGTCTGAAGTGGAGGGGCTGCATTTTACCCCGGCAACCATGAGTTTGGCCGGCGCTAATGTGGAATTGGTAAATCATGAAAATAGGGAATTTTTATTAAATAATGCCTTGCTGGAAATAAAATCAAACTATGATTATATAATTATCGATAATCCGCCGTCTCTTGGTTTACTGACAATAAACGGCCTAGTGGCAGCTGATGAATTGCTTGTGCCAGTTCAGTGTGAATACTATGCCTTAGAAGGCCTGGGACAACTGTTAAACACTGTTAATTTGGTAAAACAGAACCTAAAGCCGGACATTGAAGTTTTGGGGGCGATTCTGACCATGTATGATAAGCGGAATAAATTATCTCAAGAAGTTTTAGTGGAAATTTATAAATATTTTCCCAACAAAGTGTTCCGGTCAGTAATTCCTAGAAATGTTAAACTGGCCGAAGCGCCCTCATATGGGAAACCTATATCTCTCTATGATGCCAAATCAAAAGGGGGAAGAGCGTATCAGAAATTGGCCCAAGAAGTAATTTTAACTGAAAAATAAATAATAAAATTATCATATGTCATTAGGAAAAGGATTGGGGTCATTGATACCTCCTAAAGAGACCCAGGCTGAAGTCAGCAATGAACGTGAAGCCAGCCAGCATAAAAATGCGGGGACAGCTGTTTTAGAAATCAAAGTTAATGAAGTTGATGTAAATCCGTCACAGCCGCGCCAGCATATTAATCACAATGAACTTGAAAATTTAGTTCAGTCGATTAAGCAACATGGCGTGCTCCAACCTATTATTGTGACTGAATCTGATGGAAAATTTGAATTAGTGGCAGGCGAAAGAAGATTGCGCGCCTCGACTATTGCTGGGTTAAAGACGGTGCCGGCGATTGTCCGGAAAGCATCTGACCTGGAAAAGTTAGAGCTGGCATTAATTGAAAATATTCAGAGATCTGATTTAAATCCGATTGAAAAAGCTGAGGCATATGAAAAATTAATATCAGAATTTGGCCTAACGCAAGATCAGGCCGCTAAGAAAATGGGTATTTCCCGCCCTTCTTTTGCTAATGCCGTCAGGCTTTTATCACTACCAGGAGAGATTCAAAAAGCGCTAGCTGAAGGTAAAATTTCCGAAGGCCATGCTAAGGTGATACTTTCTTTGCCAGAATCACGCGAGCAATTAAAATATTTTAACGACGTGGTTGAAAATAAATTATCGGTTCGATCATTGGAATCTGAAGTGGATAGGGCAAAACCTGCGAAAAAAAGAAGATCAGCCTATGATCCGCAATTAAAGGACTGGGAAGACCAGCTTCAAGAAACTTTGAATACAAAAGTAAATATTGCCCAAAGAGGAGAAATTGGAAAAGTAACTATAGATTTTTATTCTCCTGAAGAATTGAACGAAATAGTTAAAAGGATTACTGGGTAAGGATTCTTTGCAAGGAATCTTTTCTTTTTTTATTGATCCAAGAACGAATGCGGCTTTTAGCCGTATTTGTTTTTACAAAATTGAGCCAGTCTTCACTTGGGCCTTTTCGGTTTTTGTCTGTAGAAATATCAACAACATCACCAGATTTTAATTTAGTTTCTAAGGTACATATTTGGTCATTAACTTTAGCGCCATTACAATGATGGCCAATGTCGGTATGAATATGATAGGCAAAATCCACGGGCGTGGCGTCTTCAGGCAGGTCAATTACATCTCCCTTAGGTGTAAACACAAAAATTCTGGTATGGAAAATATCAATTTTTAATGATTCCAGATATTGATCCTCATCGCGGAATTCTTGCTGCATTTTAGAAAGCTGGTCAATCCAGAGTGTTTTTTCTTTTATTTTTTTAGTTTCATCTTTTTCCTTGTAATGCCAATGAGCTGCAATACCATATTCTGCTTCATTATGCATTTCCGGATCGCGAATTTGTATTTCGACGATTTCTCCCTGATGAGTGAAGACAGTGGTATGCAAAGACCGATAGCCATTGGGCTTAGGCTGGGCAATATAATCTTTAATGCGGCCTTTGAGAGGTTTGAATTCTTGATGGATTATGCCAAGAACTTCATAACATGAAGAGACGTCATTAACAACTATACGCAAAGCCACTAAATCATATATTTTTGATAAATCACGATTATTTTCCATTAACTTTTTATAAAGACTGTAATAATGCTTAGCCCGGCCATGCACAGAAACATAATTAATACTTTCTTCATCAAGAATGTCAGTCACTTCATTACTCAAGGTTTTTATTTGTCCGTCAACTTCCTTGTACCGTGAGGCCACTTTCTTTTTTAACCATTCGTATTCATCAGGGGAGACATGAGGAAATGATAAATCTTCGATCCGGCCTTTGATTTCACCCATACCAAGACGGTTTGCGATAGGGGAATAGATTTCCAGAGATTCCATAGCGATCCTTTCCCGCTTTTCTGGTGGCAAGGCTTCCAGTGTTTCTAGATTATGGATGCGATCAGCAAATTTGATCACAATTACGCGGATGTCTTTGGCCATGGCCACAAACATGCGACGTAGATTTTCAATATATCTTTCAATACCGCGATATTTCAATTGTCCCAATTTAGTAATGCCTCTGACTAATCGACCGACTTCAGGCCCGAATTCTTTTCTTATATCAATCAGGGTAATAGAGGTGTCTTCAGGCACATCATGGAGTAATCCGGCGGCAATAGTAGCATCGTCCATTTCCAGCTCGATCAGGGTGTTGGCTACGGCCATAGGGTGGGTAATATACGGCTCGCCTGATTTTCTCCTCTGGTCTTTATGGGCAATTTCTGCGAAATCATAAGCTTTTCCGACCAAGGCAATATCAGCTTTCGGATTCTTATTTTCCAGTTTTGTTAGTAGTTCTTCTTTAGTCATAACTGGTTGCATTGTAAGATAAATAGGTATTTTTGGCAATTTTTTATCTTAAAACCCCGAATAAATTCGGGGCCTTAAATATAATTTAAAGAAAAGATTATTTTTTGTTCTTACATTCTTTATTGGAGCAAACAACAGTATCTTTAGCGCCGGCGACTAATAATGATTCGCATTCGGCGCATTTATCGCCAGTTGGCTTGGACCAATAAGCATTTTCACAATCAGGATATTGGTCACAGGCATAAAAGGTTTTACCAGCACGTGAGCGCTTGGTAACGATTTCACCTTTACCGCATTTTGGGCATTTAATGCCCGTGCTTTTTTGTTCCTTTTTGATGTATTTGCAATCAGGATAACCAGAGCAACCAGTAAACGGACCGAAGCGTCCGGTTTTTTTAACTAACTCTTTACCGCAGTCAGGGCATTTTTCATCCAGTTTTTTTTCTTCTTTTTTTTCACCGTCTTCAAGTTGTTTGGTATTTTTACAATCCGGGAAGCCAGTACAGGCCAGGAATTTGCCAAAGCGACCCATCTTAATAATCATTGGTTTGCCGCACTTGTCACAGATCTCATCAGTTTTTTGTTCGGCAATGTCTTCTTTTTTTAATTCTTCGTCTTTTTGCATAATAGTTTCTTTAAATGGTTTATAAAAGTCTGCAATCAAAGGTTGCCACTCTTTACCTTCTTCGGCAATTTTATCGAGTTCGCCTTCCATGCGGGCAGTGAATTCGTAGTCAACAATATTAGGGAAGTGTTCCACTAAAATATCGTTAACAAGAATACCGGTTTCCGTAGGTTTTAATTTACGCTCTTCTTTTTCCACGTAATTTCTGGCAACAACAGTGGAAATAGTCGGAGCATAAGTAGAAGGACGGCCAATGCCTTTTTCTTCTAAAGCTTTAACTATAGTAGCTTCGGAATATCTTGCCGGCGGTTCGGTAAAATGCTGTTCGGGTAATAGCTTTTCCATATTCAGATTATCCTCTTTGTCTAAAGCCGGCAGGATATTTTCAGATACTTTTTCCGGAAAGACTTTTAACCAGCCTTCGAATTTGATCTGGGAACCGTTGGCACGGAATGAATATTTGGTCTGATCTTCGATATCAATAGAAGTCATGTTCAGGATCGCGTCTTTCATCTGAGAGGCGATAGCTCGGCGCCAGATAAGATCATATAATTTATATTCTTTATCTTCCAGTTTTCCCTTTAAACTTGCCGGAGTTTCAGAAGCATTAGTGGGGCGGATAGCTTCATGAGCTTCTTGGGCGCCTTTTTGCTTACTTTTATATTTACGGGTTTCGGCAAAGTCGGCTCCATATTCGGCTTTAATAAATTCAGAGGCTTCACCTAAGAATTTATTGGCCATAAAAAATGAATCAGTTCGCATGTAAGTAATGCGGCCAGTTTCATAAAGCCGCTGAGCAAACATCATAGTTTGCTTGGCAGAGAAGCCTAATTTATTATTTGCCGCTTGCTGGAGAGTTGAAGTAGTAAACGGAGCCAGAGGTTTTCTCTTTTTTTCCGTAACATTAAGATCAGATATTTTGAATTCGCCTTTTTCTAAATCTTTGAAAATCTGATCTGATTGCTTTTTATTTTTAATATCTAATTTTTTGAGGGTCTTGCCGTCAATTTTATTTAATTTGGCGGTAAAGATTTCTTCCTGGCCGTCTTTTTTAAATTTAGCTTCGACTGTCCAGTATTCTTCTTTTTTAAAGGCGTCGCGTTCTCTTTCGCGTTCTACGATCAGGCGCACAGTGACCGATTGGACGCGGCCGGCAGAAAGGCCTTTGTAAATCTTGCGCCATAATAAAGGAGAGAGCTCATAACCAACCAGCCTGTCTAAGATACGACGGGCTTGTTGAGCATTAACAAGGTCCATTTCAATTGGCCTAGGATTTTCTAAAGCTTTTTCTATGGCAGATTTTGTAATTTCATGAAAAACAATTCTTTTCGTGTCCTTTTCTGGTATGTCTAAGAGATAGGCTAAATGCCAGGAAATGGCTTCACCTTCACGATCTTCATCAGTTGCGAACAGGACCTCATCAGCGTTTTTCGCCAACTTTTTTAATTCATTAACTCTTTTTCTTGATTTGGTAGGAATTACGTATTTTGGCTCAAAAGTGCCTTTTTCGGTTTCAACTCCCATCTTACTCTTAGGCAAATCGCGGACATGGCCATATGAAGATTCAATCTGGTATTCTTTGCCCAGAAATTTGGTGATAGTTTTCGCTTTAGTAGGCGACTCTACTATTACTAAGCTTTTCATTATTGTATGGTTAGATATTTTTAATAAATTTATTATTGCCCAGATTTGTGATAATTTCGTCAAGTTCCATGTTGGTTAGCAAGGATACGGCAATATTGGGGTTTAGTCTAGTCTGTTTGATTATTTTGTCAATATGAAGGGGCTCCCCTGATAAAACATTGATTATTTTTTGTTCGTCCAGGGTAAGGTTCCTGGGAGGATGTGCATCTTCACTTGGGGTTAAGTGTAATTCATCCAATATTTCTTGTCCAGATAAGACGGGCATGGCCCCTTTTTTCAGGAGATAATTGGTCCCATCAGATTTTTGAGAGAAGATAGAACCAGGCACGGTAAAGACTTCACGGTTTTGTTCCAGGGCCTTAAAAGCAGTTATTAAGGCCCCTGATTTACGCTCAGCTTCTATTACTATGGTAGCTAGGCTTAATCCGGAGATGATGCGGTTTCGAGCCGGAAAATATGGTCGGGCCGCTTTTGTTTGAGGCGGATATTCGGAAATGACTAATCCACCTTTATTTATAATGTTTCGGGCCAGGGGCCGGTTTCCAGCGGGAAAGATGACATTTTCATTTATGCCTGATCCAAGCACAGCAATAGTAGGTCCGTCAGCATCTAAGGCGGCTTGATGAGCAGTGGCATCTATGCCCGTGGCCAGGCCGCTAACGATCACTAGGCCGGCTTTGATCAGGGGCAGGCTGATTTGGCGGCAGGCAGCCAAGCCGTAATCAGTCATTTTTCGAGAACCGACTACTCCGATACTTGGTTTTTTTAATAATTCCGGATTGCCTTTGGCATAAAGAATGGCAGGAGACGATCCAGTTTCAATTAATTTTTGAGGTAATTCGGAAATTACCTGAATTTTATTTTTTTCCAGATATTCCCACTCTTCGTCTGGATTAATATCAGGCCGGAGGGCCAGAATACTGGCTACGGTTTTTCTATCCAAGCCACATTTAATAAAGGCTGACTGAGGCGCGTGCCAGGCATAGGCGAGAGAGGGAAAATAATCAATGATCTTACCCAAACGAGACGGTCCGAGCTCAGGAATGAGATTTAAGGCGTGTAAATATTTTTTCATAAAAAAATTCAGCACAAGATTGCTGAATAGGACGCCGATATGTATATAATATATTAATTTTGCATTTTTTGCAAATATAATATAAGCTTTTTATATATGAAACCAAAGTATTTATTAATTGCAATTATTGCCTTAATTATTATCCTAGTTGGCGCAGCCATTGGAGTTTATTATTATAATCCGGCCGGAACTACTTTACCGTTCTTAGGTGATCGGACATATAATTTAGCCTTTGAAACAGAAGATGAACTGAATATTGCAGCTACTTATTATCCTTCGGCTGGTACGATATCTGACAAAGGCATTATTTTAGCGCATAGTCAGGATACAGATAGGCGGGAGTGGGTAGATTTTGCCCAACAACTTCAAGAAGCAGGTCTTGAAGTTATTACTATGGATCTAAGAGGACATGGTATTTCCGAAGGAAATATTAAGAAATTCAAAAAAGGTGATTATAGAAAGATGGAGTATGATATCAGGGAGGCAATTGAATATTTAGAAGACATTAACGGAGAAATGAAGATTGCTATCTTAGGATCTGATCTTGGTGCAAATGTAGCTGCCCGTTCCGCTGCGCAAGACAGCCGGGCAAGAGCCGTTGTTTTAATGTCTCCTAAACTTGATTTTGAAGGCATTGAAATTAGCAAGAATATAAAGAGATATTCTAACCCTTTGTTAATAATAGTAAGTAAAAGCGATAAAGATTCATATGATGATTCCGTTAAATTGATGGAAAAGTCTGGTTCAGAAATTAAAGAGTTTTGGGAATTTGATAAATCCGGGCATGGCAGCGCGATGCTGGAAAAAGAAGAAGGCTTGCCACAGAGGATAATAGACTGGTTCAATAATAATCTGCACGATTAAATATCTTGTAATAAAAATAAATGTCCCACCCCTTAAGGGGCGGGACATTTATTTTATTCCTGTTCAGCCATGGCGTTAAGGCTGATCATTACTTTGCCGTCGCTGGAAGAAACTGTAACAACCAGGTCATTTGTACCATCTTGAGCATAAATGATAGTAGTAGACTGACCGTCAGCTGTGTAAGTAGTTGTGTCAGTTACTTCCCAGCCATTAGATTCAAGCTGTTCATTGTAATATGTTTCGACTGTGTCGAAGTCGTCGGTTGATTCCAGGTCGACCCAGTAAGCTTGGTCAGCGGTTGAGGAAGAAGTCCAAACAACAGTAGCGCCGCTATAAACCGGGACATTGGAAGGAAATTCTTCCGGGATCTCGGTTTGGCCGATGCTGACAGTGCCTTCTTCGGTTTCAACTGTGAAAGTGCCTTCGTCAAAATCGACATCGACATCACCGTTAGTTGCTTGTTCGGAAATTGCTTCAGTCACTGTTTCTGAGGCTTTTTTCGTGGCCCAGTCAGTTAAGAAGCATCCGGAAAAGACCAAAGTGGCGGCAAAGAGAAATACTACCAAAATAATCGGTTTTTTCATAGATTATTTAATTTAATTATTTAAAAGAACCTAGACCTATTTTATCATTATTTGGTCATTTATTCAAAGCCTAGTATAATTAAGATATATGAAGAAAGTAAACGTCAAAACAGATCAGGAGATTGATGTAATTGACATTACATCTGATGTCCAAAAGGAAGTTGATAAGCAAAATGTAGATTCTGGGGCGGCTGTTATTTTTGTGCCTGGTTCCACGGCCAGTATCACAACAATTGAATATGAAGAAGGTGCAATCAAAGATCTTAAAAGAGCAATTTCTGAAATAGTACCCAAAGATAGAGAATATGAGCATAATAATAAATGGCATGACGGCAACGGTCATTCCCATATCAGAGCCGCTTTGATGGGTCCATCAATTACTGTGCCGATTGAAGACGGTAAATTGCAAGTTGGTACTTGGCAGCAAATAGTTTTAGTTGATTTTGACAATAAAGAAAGGCAAAGAGACGTGCTTATAAAAATAATAAGCTAAATAAAATTTATGGGTTTAGAAAATAAAAAAATAGCCATGGTTGTAGCTAATGACGGTTTTCGTGATCCCGAAGCATTTGAGCCAAAAGAAGTGCTGGAAAAGGCCGGGGCTGAAGTTAAGATCATCGCTCTTGAGGGCGGAGCCGCCCAAGGTGATGACGGCGGTTTTTTGCCGGTTGATGAAACAGTCGGGCAAGCAAATGTAGATGATTATGACGCGGTCATTTTTATCGGCGGTCCTGGCATGACAGGGTTGGTGGATAATCAAGAATTAATAGAATTTGCCAGCAAGTTTAATGAAGCAGATAAAGTGACGACAGCGATATGCGTAGCACCAAAAATTCTGGCTAATGCCGGCGTGCTAAGCGGCAAGACAGCTACTTCATGGGAGGGAGTGATGGAGGATCTGAGCAATTCCGGTGCAGAAGTTTTGGAGCAGGACGTGGTCGTGGACGGAAAAGTAATAACAGCGTGTGGGCCAAAAGGCGCCAAAGCATTTGGGGAAGCCATTGTTGAGGCATTAGAGAAATGATATTTATTTCACAAAACTGTCCTACCCCTTAAGGGGCAGGACAGTTTTTTATTTTTCTTCTTGCCTAAGTTCATTAACCGCCTGATTAAGTAGGCGCAGATATAAATTCAAACCGACTTCCTGGGCATGTCCGTGCTGTTTTTTGCCGAGGATAGAGCCAACGCCGCGGAGCTCCAGGTCGCGCATGGCCAGTTCAAAGCCGGCGCCCAGGGCAGAGGCCTCTTTTAATGCTTTGAGGCGTTTTTTGGCCAGATCGGTTAATTCCTGGTCACGATAGAGAAAGTAAGCGTAAGCTTGCTGATAAGAGCGGCCGATGCGGCCGCGGATTTGGTAAAGCTGAGCCAGGCCGAAATTTGGGGCGTCTTCCACTATAAGCGTGTTGGCATTGGGAATATCTAAACCGTTTTCAATAATAGTAGAACAAACTAGAATATCAGTCGTGCCGGTGTCAAAGTCATGCATGGCGCGGGACAAAGTTGTCGGATCTTGCTGGCCATGGGCGATGCTGATGTTGGCTTTAGGAAGTAATTTTTGCAGGCGATCTTTTGCAAAGTGGATAGTTTCCACTTTATTATGCAAAAAATATGTCT
Organism: Patescibacteria group bacterium; assembly: GCA_018822435.1. Lineage (GTDB taxonomy): Bacteria > Patescibacteriota > Patescibacteriia > UBA9570 > JAHJKD01 > JAHJKD01. Next base: position 18,268 of record JAHJKD010000006.1, on the reverse strand, counting down.
GACCTTTTCTATTTAGTTCAGCCTGAATGGCGTTTTTTATAATTTCATCTTCATCTCTGTCAATAATGGTCTGAATGCTCATGCGGCCGGGCGGGGGCGTACGGATGGAAGAGATGTTCCTTAAGCCGGACAGGGCCAAATTCAGGGTGCGGGGAATAGGCGTGGCGGTCATGGTAAGAATGTGGGCATTACTTCTTAATTTTTTCAGCTTCTCTTTATGCTTGACCCCGAATTTCTGTTCTTCGTCTATTATGATCAAGCCGAGATGATTGAATTTGATGTCGTTTGATAATAGGCGGTGCGTGCCAATAATAATATCTATTTTTCCCTCTTTTAATTCTTCGACGTTCTTTTTTTGCTGGGCCGACGTCCGGAAGCGCGATAATATTTCCACATTGATGCCGAAGGGTTTCAAGCGCTCGGAAAAAGTGTCAAAGTGCTGCTGGGTAAGGATGGTGGTCGGGCACAAGACGGCCACCTGATAACCGTTCAGGACGGCGCGGAAGGCGGCGCGGACAGCCACTTCTGTTTTTCCAAAGCCGACATCACCGCAAATGAGCCTGTCCATGGGAGCGGTTTTTTTCATGTCTTGGAATAAATCATGAAGACAGGTCTTTTGATCGGGTGTAAGCGTATGTTCAAAAGATTCAGCCAGTTCTTTTTCTTCGTGTTCATGAGATTTAATAATGGGCGCCTCGGCAATTTCTCGATTAGCATAAACATCTAATAATTCCCGGGCAGTTTGCTGGGTATTCTCTTTAATTTTATTAACAGCATTAAGCCATGATTCTTCTGATAAGCGGTGCAGTTTTGGATTCGGGGAGCCAATGTAACGGTCCAAGCGATCAGCTTTGTCCATAGGTACATAAAGTTTGTCACCCTTGGCGTATTCAAGTTTGAAGAATTTTTCACCGTCCATAACGACTGGCCCGGCATAGCGGCCAATACCGTGATCAATATGGACAACGTAATCTCCAGGGACGAGATTATCGATAAAGTCTTCATCTAATTCGGTTTTTTCTTCAAGGATAGGAGCACCAAAAATATTATCATCAGTCAGAAAGATAAAGTTTTCTGTTGGGAGGATAAATGATTCTAACTTAAATTTTTCTTTTGGAAAATCAAGGAAATTTGCATCAATAATTAATTTTCTAAGTTTTGAGGATTCTTTTGTTAAAATCCAGATTTTTAAATAATGACCCAGATCGTGTTCTAACTCTTTAAAACGAAGATTATAAAATTTAGGATTAGTAAATTCTAATTGAAGATCATGTTCTGATAGGATCGTGGCTGACTCGGGAATTAATTCAGGTTTTATTCCTACACTTTCCAGTTCTTTTTGTTTCTTGCCTTTCAGATCAAAAGTATAAATCTTATCAATTTTATTGCCAAAAAATTCAAAGCGGGTCGGCTCGTTGATATATACATCCAGCAGTTCACCGCGGCGGGCAAATGTTTTTGGACGATTAGCGGTTTTATCTTTTTCGAAATTTAAGTCAGTCAGCTTGGCAATAATGTCTTGCGGCGGCATGTCTTGGCCGATTGATAGATGTATTAATTTTTTTTCATAATCTGCCTGGGAAACTTTCTGCTCCTTTAATACAGCAGGGGAGAGGATTAGTTCAGTCGGAAAATTTTTATTCCAAAAAAGGCAGATCTTTTTAAGAAGTTCTGCCTCGCGATTATCTTTTGCTAAATAGAAAGCTCCTTCTTCTTTGAAAAGAAGGGGGGTGGTACTAAGTTCGTACCCAATTTCAGTTGGGTTTCTCCATATAGACACCTTTTTATAATAACGTATTTTATGATTTTTGTCAACACTTTTTGGCTAATATTAGCAAATATACATGTTTGCCCCTTGACAAATTATTAAAATTTGTTAAAGTGGCGTATCCTTTTAGGAGGATTTAGGAGAAATTCGGAGGTCTTTTTAATTTAAATCGGCAGTATTGCTCTCAAGCGGGATATCTGGTTACCCCTCCTTTACCAGTATATTTCCGCTTGAGGGTTGTGTTGCGGATAAAAAAAAGGTACCTGCTATCCTATTTGTATGAGTTGGAAAAGGATGATCACTCCTCCTAAATCATTCTTTCCATAAAGTGCGCTAGTCGCCACTCATACAGATAGGTTACAAGGTACTTTTTTATTACGAATTATTTTTATTCATTGCCATGTCTAGTCCGTCCCTTAGGGCAGAATGAAGAGCGTTACTGGCATAGCGGATATGATCCTCCAGAGCGACGCGATTTTTTCGGGAAAATGGTTTGAGCACGTATTTGGCCGTATCTTTTATTTTGATGTCAGGCTCGACGATGCCGAAGCGGAAATGGGGAAAATTTTCCGTACCTAAATGTTCGATAATGGATTTGACGCCGTTGTGGCCGCCGGCAGAACCGCTCTGGCGGATGCGCAGGCTGCCAAAAGGCAGGTCTTTGTCGTCATAAATCACCCAGATGTCTTCCGGCTTGATCTTGTAATAGTCAGCGATTTTTATTACCGAACGGCCAGATTCATTCATAAAGGTCTGTGGTTTGGCGATAAGGACGCCGTCAGTGCGAGTAATGGCCGCTTCTAATTTTTTATCAAGCTTGAATTCAGGTAGTTCGTTATAGCTTACAAACCAATCAACTACCATGAAACCGGCATTGTGCCTGGTATTTTCATATTTTTTTCCCGGATTGCCGAGCCCGATAATTAATTTCATAATTTTATTCTGATTCTTCTATAAATATTTTAATGGCAGTGCCCAAGAAATCATATTTTTCCCGAAGATGCTTTTCGATTAGCCGAGGAAATGCTTTGGGCATATTTTTTGGTTTAGGCGTGATAAGCCTGAAGGTGGGAGGATTTACGTCAATTTGTTCGAGCGTATCTATCATCAGCCGCTTTTTTTTCTGGCCGAACGTAATGGTTTGTTTTTGTTTGGGCCGATATTTTCCAATGACCATAGCCAGCAACTGATCTAATTCTTCCTGAGGTACTTCTTTGGATTGATGTTCATATACTTCCTGAGCCAGTTCCAGAATTTCATGGACTCTTTGTCTTTCTAGAGCAGAGATGAATATCATCGGAGCCCATGCCAACCAAGGCAGGTTTTGATGAAAATATTTAATATATTCGTTATAAGTCTTTTCGGTTTTGTCTTCAATTAAGTCCCACTTATTAACAACAATTACAAGGCCGCGACTGTTATCAACGGCTAGTTGAGATATTTTTTTATCCTGATCAGACAATCTTTTTTGCGCCTCAAGAACCAGGAAGACAACATCAGCATTTTTTATGGCGTACAGAGACGATCCGACAGCTTCTTTTTCAATGGCGGAGACACGCTTGTCTTTCCATTTGCCGACTTTAGCCTTTTTTCTGATACCAGCTGTGTCGATAAGCAGGTAATCTTTGTCCTTATAAGTGAATTCAATATCATTAATATCCCGGGTGGTGTGTGGAATTTCAGAAACGACTACTTTTTCTTCCCCTAAAATGGAATTTAATAAAGAAGATTTGCCGACGTTAGGCCGGCCGACAATAGCTAGTTTTAGATATTCTTCCGTTTCTTCTCTGGGCTTTGCTTGGGGGAGGAGTTTCACAATTTCATCGAGGAGGTCACCAGTGCCGGAGCCATTATGGCCAGAAAAAGGTACGGAATACTTAGCGCCGAGGCGTTCAAAAGCCGGATCAATTTTTTTCCTATATTGTTGGTTGTCGATTTTATTGATGCCGATAATGACCGGTTTTTTTTGCCGCACTAATTCACGGATTATTTGTTTGTCTTGGGGAACCAGATTTTCCTGGCCATCAATTGTAAATAATATCAGGTCAGCTTTTTTTAAGGCTGTTTCAATTTGCAGCTTGATATTTTTTTCCAGATCCTTAACATCAAAAACATCAAGACCGCCCGTATCAATAAGATCAAAGTTTTTTCCGCCCCACGCAATTTCAGCGTAATTTAAATCCCGGGTGGTGCCGGGCATGGGAGAAGTGATGGCTTTTTTTGTTTCAGAGAGACGATTAAATAACGTGGATTTGCCTACATTGGTCCGTCCGCAGATCGCCACGATGGGTAGCTTTTTTTTCATATTTAAACGCTAGTATTATCAGCACCAAGAATAATGACAAAATCGGGCATGCCTTCAGAATCTTCTTCTGTTTCCAGAGGCGCTTCTTCACTGGTGGCATGATTGAGCATAAATTCTTCATAGGTCATAGGCATGGTCATGGCAGCACCAGTTTGGTCCTGGAGGAATTCGAGGGATAAAGGTTTTGTGCCGTTAGACAGGTCGTATATCAAAGTGACATTGTGAGTTTGGTCTTTAGCATTGCCAGTTTTAACGACTTCCATGTCTTGAGATTCTAGTTGAGTGGCCATTTTTGCGGCCACGCCATTTTTTAATGTGCCGTTTTGGATTTCAATTTTAGCTTTTTCCTTGACTAGGTCAGCGATGTCAAAGATGTTTGAAGCAAGAGCGTGAATTTCAGAAAAATTATATTCACCAGCGGTTGGAATTAAAACGTAAGCGCCGGTTTGAGGATAGATTTTAGAATAGACTAGTCCGGATTCGTCATTATCAATCACTTTATTGATTATTTTATCACGGTCAATATTCATGGCGATTTCCGCAAATTTTATCATTTCCCACACTTCCATATTTGTTTCTACGTGGTCGCTGAGGTCTTCTAAGATATCAAGGCCTTTTTTAGGATTAGCAATGACTTCCGGAGTAAGAAATTTTTCTTTGGCTGTAGCAATGATTTTTTGCTGGCGTTTGGCGCGGGCAAAGTCAGAGCCTTCGCCATTATTGCCATGGCGGGAACGGGCGTATTGCAGGGCAGTTTCCCCGTCCATATGTTGTTCGCCTTGCCTAAAAGCGATTGTCTGATAGCCATAATTATAGTCAGGATATTCGCGGTCAGTAAATGGGTTGTCTACATATACATCCAGGCCGCCCATATCGTCGATGACTTTTCTAAAGCCTTCAAAATCAAGGGAGACATGATAATTTATATCCAGACCAGTAATTTCTTCAATTTTTTCTGCAGCCAAGTCACCACCGCCTAGCTCGTACATGTAATTCAGTTTGCGGCCTTCCCAGTAGTTCGGGTTTTGATCATCATAAACCTTAACCACGAGATCACGAGGCAGGGATATCATGGCAGTTTCATTAGTGGATGGTTTTATGGAAACGATGAGATTTGTGTCAGTCAGGGTGCCGCCGGGATGGTTTTTTCCGCCCATGCCGAGGAGCAGGACGTTAATACGATCTTCTTCCTGGCCTTTGAGCATCTTTTCATCCTTTTGCACGATATTTTTCACCTGTTCAACAACGCCTTCCCGATCATCCTTAACTACCACGTTATTAACTGTGTTGGAATATACCCGATAAGCAAAACCAACACCTAAGACAATAATAAAAATGGCCACTAAAATGATGGTTTTTTTATTGATGATCTTTTTCCAGCCGAATTTCCGTTTTTTGCCTTCAAAGGCAGGTGATTCGGTCTCTATTTTAAGGTCTTCTTCAGAAACCTTAGAGACATTGGTTTTCTTTTTTCCCATGGAATTGATTATAAGAGAAAATTGCAGATTGGTCAATTGGGGACAATCCTTGAATAAATAAATATTTGTGTTATAATACACAACTATGGAAAACCCAATAAACAAATACTTTGGTTCAACTAAAAAGTTCGTCTGGGAAGTAACAAAGGTAGTAGTTATATCTTTGGCTATTATTATTCCCATCAGATATTTTTTAATTCAACCGTTTTACGTAAAAGGCGCCTCAATGGAGCCTAATTTTTTTGATTATGAATATTTAATCATCGACGAAATCTCATATCGCTTTAATGATCCGGCCCGAGGTGAAGTAATCGTATTAAAAGACCCGAGAAATACCAATCAATATTTTATTAAAAGAATAATTGGATTACCTGGCGAAACTGTGGAAGTAGATAACGGCGAGATTAAAGTGAATGGAGAAAAGCTAGATGAAGAAAATTATTTAAACGTCATGACCGGCGGTGACATTTCCGTCACGCTTGGTGATGAACAATTTTTTATTTTAGGCGATAATCGTTCTGCCAGTTTGGATTCGCGCGTGTTCGGCCCCATTGATGAAAAAGAAATTATCGGCAAGGTCTGGATTAGAGCCTGGCCGTTTTCTCGCGTGAACGTTTTTGATCAACCCCAATACGATATTTAAATTAAAATTTATATGCCAGCAAAAAAAAATCCAAAAAAAACAGTTATTAAAAAAGACGAAAAATATGTTGACGGGCCCAGAAAAATGAAAGCCAAAGGACTGCAATTATTAAAAGGCATGAAAGATGTCTTGCCTCAAGACCAAAGATATTGGCAGTTTATTTTTAAAGCCTGCCGAAGGATCAGTAATTCTCATTGTTTTGACTGGATTGAAACTCCAATTTTAGAGTCAACAAATCTTTTTATCCGCACTACTGGTAAGGATTCTGACATTATTAAAAAAGAAATGTTTTCTTTTACAGATCAGGGTGGTGAAAATATTTCATTGCGGCCAGAAATGACCCCAGGAATTGCCAGAGCTTATGTTGAACACGGCATGATTAATTTGCCTCAGCCAGTAAAGATATTTTCTTATGGCCCAGTTTTCCGGCATGATAAGCCGCAAGCAGGCAGATACAGGCAATTTTCCCAATTAGACTTTGAAATCCTCGGTGACGGGGCTCCGGCAGTTGATGCTGAACTTATTTCTATGTCATATTTTATTCTTCATGATGTTGGCTTGGAAACAAACGTACATGTGAATTCGATCGGCTGCCCCGCCTGTCGTCCGCAATACCGAAGGCTGTTAGTTGATTATTTTAGATCAAAAAGAAAAAATCTTTGTGAAGACTGTAAAGAACGTCTCAATAAGAATCCGATGCGAATTCTAGATTGTAAAGAAGAGGCTTGTCAGGAAATTGGGGGAGAAGCACCGCAAACTGTGGATTATTTGTGCGATGATTGTAAAACTCATTTCATGAAAGTTCTAGAACATTTAGACGAAGCTGATATTCCTTACACATTAGATCCCAAGATCGTTAGGGGATTAGATTATTACACAAAAACGACTTTTGAGATTTTTTTAGTCCAAAAAGGTGAAGAAAAAACCGGCCGACAAACAGCTTTAGCCGCCGGAGGCAGATACGATGGATTGATTGAGCAATTAGGTGGTCGGGCTGAAACACCCGCTTGCGGTTTCGCCGTCGGCGTAGAAAGGATTATGTTAGCCCTGAAAGAAACCGAAGCTGATGTTCCACCATTAAAACAAGCAGATATATTTTTAGCCCAGCTAGGCGTATCAGCCCGAAAACAAGCTGTGCGGCTATTAGAAGAATTAAGGGAAGAAGGCTATCATATTAAAGCCAACTTAGTTAAAGACAGTTTGTCTGCTCAGCTTGGTTTTGCTAATAAACTTGGCGTGAAGATTACCTTGATCCTGGGACAAAAAGAAGTATTAGACAAAACTATTTTAGTCCGCGACATGGATACAGGCAGCCAGGAAATCGTGGATATTAATAAGTTGATACCGGACTTGAATAAAAGATTAAAGAAAATAGAAGAAAGTATAATTTAACATTATGACGGAAGAAAAAAATAAAGAGTGCATTTTTTGTAAAATCATAAAAAAAGAGATTGCGGCCGAAATTCTTTATGAAGATGATGATATGATGGTTATTAAGGATATTCGTCCTAAGGCCCGGATCCATCTTTTAGTGATGCCTAAGAAACATATCAGGAATTTTAATGAAATAGGAGAGGAAGACAGGGAGATGCTCGGCAAGATGATGTATAAAATTAAGGAAATTGCAAAAGACAAAGGAATTGATGAATCTGGATATAAAATTGTGATTAATACGAATAAAGAAGGCGGACAAATTATTTATCACTTACATATCCACATATTAGGCGGAGAACCCCTCATGGGTGTTGTTTGACATAAAAAGCAGATAGTGTTATAAATTATTTAGTATTAAATATTAACTCCACTTTTTGGGAGGTGAATTTTTTTGGTAGAAGTAGTAAAAAAAGATGGCGAATCAAATGAAAGTGAGATCCGACGTTTTACTCGCAAAGTACAAGGCAGCGGTAAGCTGATTTTGGCTAAGAAGAACATGTTTGTTCAAGGAAAGCCGAATAAGCGGCAACAAAGGTTGTCTGCTATCCGTAGAAGTAAAAAAGAGGAAGAAATCGATCTTTTAAAGAAAACCGGCAAGATCGTTGATAGCCGTGATCGTTTTGGTCGTCAAAAAGCACCAAATTTGAAGATTAAAATCAAAAAAAGTGCCGCATAAATTAGCTGAAACAATTCAAAAAGACATTATTTCTGCACAAAAAGCAGGCGAAAAGGAAAAATTAGAAACTTTACGCCTGGTTTATTCTGAAGTAAAAAATAGACAGATTGACTTGGGAAAAGACTTAGAAGACCAAGAAGTGATTGATTTACTTGGAAAAGAGGTTAAAAAGCGCAAAGATTCTATTAAGGCATTTACAGAAGGAGGCCGAGAAGAGCTAGCGAAAAAAGAAGAATCAGAAATTGAAATAATTTCCGTTTATTTACCCGAACAAATGGGCGAAGAAGAAGTGCGCGAAGCTGTTAAAAAGATTATGGCTGAAAATCCTGACATGGATTTCGGTCCATTAATGGGAAAAGCCATGGGTCAGCTCAAAGGCAAGGCTGATGGCGGTTTGGTCAAACAAATTGTGCAAGAATTGCAAAAATAAAATTTATTAAAACATAAAATATATGAAAAAAAGAGGTAACTCCTTTTATGCGGTCGCATTAATTGTGGTAATGTTGACAGTCGGGTTGTCTCTTTTTTTAATTGCCAAGCCCGTATCAGCTCAAGTTTTCACTGATTGGAACATTGCTTTGGGCTCGGCTAGTCCTTTGGATATCATTGTGGCTATTATTAATTGGGGCCTTGGTATTCTGGCATTAGTAGCTGTGGGCATTATTTTGTGGGGCGGTTTTTCATGGATGACGGCCAGCGGAGATGAGGAAAAATTGCAAAAAGCGAAAAATATATTAAGAAACGGTGTTATTGGCTTAGTGATTATTTTAGCGGCCTGGGCTATTGCCGCTTATATTATTAATATTTTACTCGGAGCAACAGGCGCTGGTGAAGGCGGTACAGGATCAAATGTTCCGCATGACGGGGACAACGATATTGTGGGCCGGTTCCATGTTGATCATGTGAATCCGCAAGCGGATGAAACTGACGTGGTATTGTGCTCTATCGTGGCGACAACTTTTAGTTTGCCGGTCGTGCAAGAAACGGTTCTGGAACAATCTATGGATACGCCGCAAGATATTCTGGATGCGGGTTATCAAGAATTTGAAAATTTTGAATTATACATACCAAATTATATTGATCCAGCCGGAGCAGAGCAAAACGCCCTTTATCATGGCGATTCATGTTCTGATAATTTTATGTGCCGGTCTTCAAATTGCGATAATGGTTCTTGTTATGGCAATCAGATTTTAGGCACGATCGAGTTTTTTGAATCTGGCTATGGTTTTTCTTTTTATCCGCTTGATGATTATGAAGAAAATACAGTTTATCGGGCTAAATTTCAAACAGGTGAAGACGGCATTATTGGTGAAGACGAAGTTCTGGCAGTAACATACTCACTGTCTCCTTCTGATCCTTTATATACCTGGCAGTTTACAACCGGCACAGAAACAGATGAACTGCCGCCGCAAGTAAATGTGGAAGGCTCGATGTTGCCAGTTGATGGTGAAACTGACGTCTGCATGCTCGCTCCGATCCAGGTGCAGTTCAATGAATCCATGGATCCGGCGTCTATCCGCAGCACAGCTATCTGGTTGTATGATTATGCCGCGCCAGGAGACTATAATGCTAATTTCAGCCCATCTTTATATGACATGTCGGCGGCGCGAATGGTCACCTTTTTAGAAGTGGACGATACTTTTATTTCAGGCAGTGAAGAAGTATTGTCAGAATTCACCGAATATAGCTTTGATCTTTATTCCGGCGACCCGAATAATAATTTTTCCGGGGCGATGCGCGATATGTGTGGCAACCCTTTGGACGGCAATTATAATGACGTATCAGAAGGCCATGATGATACCTGGGCCGGCGGCGATGATTTTATTGACCCGACTTCAGCAGTCACCGCTCAGCCCGGAGGAGGCGACTGGTCTTTCCCATGGCAGTTTACGACCGGTGATGACCCGGTTTGCGCCCCAGTTATCAATACTGTATCTCCGGAAAACGTGCCCGGTTATTATTCTGAAGCAGCTGACCAGGATGGCCAACCTTCGCAAGCAGATAGCGACAAAGTAACAGTCTCGGGCCGCTATTTGGCGCCAGCCTTGGATATCGACCTTAATAATAATAAATCCGCGGCCGGACCGAATTGTTTTGACACGAACCACTGGGTATCAGAAGGCTGCATGCTGACGGCCGCTTATACGGAATTAATTTTCCGTACTCCGGCCGGCTCTTATACTGGTCCGATAGAAGTGGAAACCACAACCGGAGAAACAACTAGTGATACTTCATATAGTATTGCGGCACCATACGTTTCTACAACTTCTCCTTATGCCGGTCCAGTCGGGCAATTCATTACGGTTAAAGGATTAAATTTCGGTGATGACCTGGACCAGGCAGGCGGTGAAGTGCATTTTGTCTGGGATGGCGGCACTTCAAGGATCCCGGCAGAATTTCCTTGTGATGACTCCTGGGACAATACTCAGATCGTGGTCAGGGTGCCTGAAGGTATTCCCGAAAATTCTTCTGTCCAGGTGATCAAACCGGAAAATGGCAATAAATATTCTAATTACACAGCTTTTGAACTGACTGATGAAGAGCCAGGACCAGGTTTATGCGAATTAGTGCCGGAATGTTCTGATACTGGCCTGGATGCGGTCCGGGCTTATGGTGAAAATTTCGGCCCAAGCGACAATGAAAATAATATTTATTTTGATGAATATGAAGTTCCGGCTATTACAGCTTGGGACGCTTTTGACGCCAATGATGGCTTAGATTACAACTATGTTCAAGCCAGCCAATCTCCAAATCAGGATTTGGAAACTTATGATGTAAAAGTAAGATCAACCAATGACAAACCTCTTTCTAACGGCCTTGATTTTGAAATACCCTGCACCCCAGCGCCGGAAATGTTTTTTTACAACGGCTGTCAGGTAGAAGCAGGGCTGCTTTATCTGCCCATGCCTAAATTCAATATGAATGACGCTTGTCCGAATGGTTTGGTCGATTTTGCTTTTACTGATGATATGGATGATGCCAGTGTGGAAAATTCTTTTTCCATTAAACAATGTACGGCTGAAGGCGAAAATTGTGACACAGAATTAAATGGAGCGCTTTCTAATGCCGGTTTTTTGCCAGGCGAATATATTGGCGAGCAGGCCATGACCAATTATGAGAAATACTCTTTTAATCCGACCAATAATTTAACGGCTGATACCTGGTACCGGGTGACTGTATCTAGCACAGCCACTAATAATAATGGCACGCCGCTGGTGCAGGATTATTCCTGGGATTTTAAAGTGCGCGATACCGGAAATTGTACGGCTGATTATACGGTGCTTTATCCTTATAGTGAGATAATCAATTATCATGATCCGATTGACAGCTGCGACCATGAATATAACGGCACGGCTTATAATGAGGAATGTATTTCTCTTAGCGTCGATACCTGGCATTGGTTCATAGATAATGAAGTCGGCTATGAAGGTTTGGATATTTTAAGATTTCAAACCGGTGATATTGATAAAAATAAAACTGGTGCAAATGCAACTCAAGTAAATGTTTGTACGCAAGGCGACGGAGCTGATAATTTCGGCAATGTGACCGTGAATGCGGAACCATTAGATGATAATAATGCGGCCATGTCTGAAGACGACAGCTTGGTGGTGGTTGATTTTGGATATTGTATTGATGATACTGATTGCCAATCTGTTACCGGCTGTGAAACATCAACGTGTGATCTGGCCAGCCATCATTGTAAGCCGGTCATTACCGATTTTAGTCCGTTGGAAGCAGGCACAGGCGGATGCGTGACTGTGAACGGCTGTTATTTTGGCCCGTCCCGGGAAGGCAGTGATTATTGCACATGTACAGAAGGAGATGAGTCATGTTATGTCAGTGTTGGCGCGGAATATTGCATGTTGCCGAGTTTTTCCCGATGTTATGTAGACCCGGCAGATGAAGAGGCTACTTGCCAGGCTGGTAATGCGGCTCCGATAGGCGACGGCCGATTAGAAATACCGATCGGGTCAGAAACGGGTTATTTGGAAAGTGATCCGCAATGTGTGGATACATGGACAAATTCACACGTGATTGCAGAAATAACTACTTCTCCAGTGGGAGTACATCCTCTTACTATTACTTCCTATTATGGTTTAGACCATACTACTCAAGATACTATTTCGATAATTGGCACACCTACTCCTTGCTTGTGCTTGGCTGATCCTGATTCGGGCGAGGAAGGTGATTTGATTGATTTTTACGGCAAGAATTTTGGCGGATCTGGTACAGCCAGCTTTAATGGCAGTAATAACCGCTTATCTTCTACGCCAACAACCTGGTCAGCCACTTCTGCTCTTGAAGGAGAAGTGCCATTGGGCGCCATATCCGGATATAATCCTTCCAGTGACCCGCAACTGCCGGCGGCGGAAGGCGTATTTTTGACGATTAATGGCGCGGATTCAAATTCAGTTGATTTTGGCGTGTCTTGCAATAGCGATCTGGATTGTTCCACTGGCTGCTGCAGCGATTCCGGCCAATGCGCGGCAGAAGAAGAATGCAATACCTGCTTTGATATGACGGATTGCGTTGAAGCGTCCGGCTGCGGCGGCGATTGCGTGGATAATGTTTGCGAGCCGGTCATTACAGAGCTTTCTCCGAGCAGTGGTTCTGAAGGCCAACCTGTCACAGTCCGCGGCTGCCATTTCGGGTCTGCTGCCAATGGTACAGTGACTTTCAACCAGATTCCGGCCGAGTTGGGTTGTGACGGATATTATCCCTGGAACAATCATGAAATTATTGTAAGAGCACCGTTAGGTATATTTGGTAACAATGATATTGAAGCCACGGTTTTAGTAACCCGAGATACAGGTGAAGTTGACCAAAATAATAATCCAATAATAAATACATCAAATTCAGAAATATTTGCAGAAGACAATACTTGCGAAGATATTATATATCCGGAACTATGTACGCTTAATCCTAATTATGGAACATATGGTGCCACGATTGATTTTCAGGGATATAATTTCCGATCAGACAATGACGAGTATTGTTATTGCGAACATCCGACAAATTCTGACTTGAATTGCGATGTGGGGGTCAATGATGAATATTGTGCTGTTACTTATGATATGACTTTGTATGTTGATCCGGATTTTCCGACGCAGGAATGCACGGAAGACATGGATAATTATAATGGCACTGATGCCTGTGTGGCCGAAGACGTGGACGCTAATGACCAGGCAGTTACCTGTGATATTCCTTTGGGAGACACATCATGTGATGTGGCTGGTTTGGAATATCGGTGTTATGTGGATGATGATCCGGCCATTAGCTGTACGGAAAATTCGCCGACGTATTTAAATGAAGGCGGTTATGCCGAATTCAGCATACAAAAAAGAATTGCGGCTGGTGACTATGGCAATGGCTTTGTCAGTGAAAATTTATTCAGAGCCCAAGTGCCAGATGAAGCCGAAAGCGGTGAAGCTTATATGGGTGTGATTACAACTGATAATCGCGAGTGTCCTTCCAATGGATTAGATTTTGCAGTTTCTTGTAATACCTGCGGTGATTGTGAAAATGACAATAATTGTAGTGATCCGGGTAATCCGGGCATGTGTACAAGCGAGACAACAGGTTTTTGCCGCCAATTCGGCACTTGTTGCGGCGATACTGGATGTAATTTTGATGCGAATGTAGACGTGATAGCAGATCCTGGCACATGCGTGGACAGGCCAAACCTGATAAGCGCTTCAATTAACAACAACGAAACAGGCATATGTCCTAATTCAGCCATAACTTTATCTTTTGATGAAACTATTTCTAACATTGATACCTCAACTATCCATATGGAAAACGGACAAGGGGATCCGGTTGACATCGGAGTATCTGTTAATGGAGCCAGAGTGGATATAACTTTGAATGAGCTTATGGAGGGTGCGAACGGACCATATAATTTAATGTTAGAATCAGATATAGACGATGATCCTTTTGATGCTACGAGCATTGTGTCAACCAGCTCTGGCCTGCCAATGGATTGTAATTATAATACTTCGTTTGGAAATTGTTTGAATGATGATAATGGATTATATATTAGGTTTGAAACATCAGGTGATGCCTGTGCGCCAGAAAATCTGCAAATTACCGCTTCAAGCCTGACAGAAGAAGAAGTAGGACAAGACAATGCTTTCTTATTCACTGAAGCTGGTGAAGAAGATAATTTTAGTGCAGATGTATATGCTGCTAATGGTCAGGCTATTCAAGAAGTGCCTGGTTCATATAATTGGACGTATGATTGGGAGCCGCAATTTGAAACAGTGGAACAGATGCAGAATACCGGGTGTGTTTGGGCGGGTATAATTACGGGAACAGAAGGCTACGAAGATGATCGGCCTTCCCAGAATATTACAGCCGGCACTGTACCTGAAGAACAACAACCAGTATTAAATACTATAGAAGCGACTATTACAGGTGATGGAACTTTAGGATATACAGATACAGTTGACGGTAGTACGACCGTGGCTATTCTGGAATGTGAAGGCGGTAATATTTCCTCTTATCATAATGGCGATTATAATTTCAGCTTGCTCTATTGCCTGGGAACAGGGGATGATGAATTACCTGATTTCCTTACTAATGCCGTAGAAACTACTGGCGGCGGCGTGGGTGAAAATTTCCAGCGGCAATTATTATTTACTAATAATGATAATTCTGACGTGATTGGCATGAGAATTTTCGGTAATAATTTAGATGGAAATGTGAATACTGTGTCTGATAGTGTTGACCCCGCCCTTTGGTATTCTACGCAAGCAGAAAATCCAATTTCAGGATCTTCTTCAACTGAAGTGGCCGGCTATAAGGCTGTTAAAGTTGGTACAACAACATATGTGGCGGGATCAAATATTGATGGACCGGGCTACACCAATATATTTCTCTTGTCCTATAATGAAAATAGTGAATCAAGTACTTCGCAAATTTATGAAGAGATATTAAATAATATGTTGATCAATGATCATATTGGCAATGTATATGATCCGAATAATCAATCATGTTCGTATAATCCGGAATATGTGGCCCGAGACACCCAAAGGGTAAATGGATTGGGCACAACCAGTTATTATTTAAATAATTTCCGTTATTCAGGTCTAGGCAGCAATAATTATCCGGCCTTAACCAAAGGAACGTATATAAATAGCTTAACGACAAGTGCATGGCCGTCCTGGAGCGCTAAATTTGGCAATGATCTTGGTACCGGACTTCCGGTTGATCCGATTAATGAATTTGGTACCTGTGATGGTGATAATTATGAAGCCGCCACTTGCTGGAATGCCCTGGATAAGTTATTTATGGTTCCGGAAAATTCGCATATATATTTGTATCGCGCTAACAATAGTGGAGCAGGATACGGTTTGTATGCCAATCTGGAATATACTGGCGGCCCGTGGGCAACATATAGTGGTGATCCTTGCTCTAGCCTTGGTGAAGTGCCAGAGGGCTGTAGTGGTAGATTTAATTATGAAGTATCGGAATAAACAATATGCCTGAAGAAATTGAAGACATTTTTGCTGAATCAGCTCCGACTCCGGAACCAAAACCGGAAAAAAAGGTAGCCTCCCTCTCTGCTCCAACGCCAATGGTAGAAGTTGAGGCACAAGAAGAGATGCTTGATGTTCCTGAAGAAATAGAACCAAAGAGAAGGTTCCCCTGGAAATTAATTATAATTATTGCAGCCGTGATTATAATAATAGGCGGCCTGGGAGCGGGAGGATTTTTTTATTACCAGAATATATATAAACCAAGTGCCGAGCGAGCGGCGGAAAAAGAAGCTGTGGGTGTAATAGATATTACTCAAGTCGGTGAAAATGGAGAAGAAGTTATAACAGGGGTAGTCATAGTTGATACCGATTTTGACGGATTATCAGATGAAGAGGAAGGCCAATATAATACCAGTGTTAAAAGCGCAGATTCAGATAATGACGGCCTGACTGACCGGGAAGAAATTAGAGTGTACCTGACTGACCCGTTAAATCCTGATTCAGACGAAGATAATTATTCAGACGGAGAAGAAGTCATAAATGGTTTTAATCCCATGGGAAAAGGCCCGCTTCTGGATCTGGAGGAAGAAATTAATAAAATAAATAAATAATAATATGGCCCAACCAAGCTTTCAACAACCTCCCACACCTAATCAACCGACTGGCCCGCAACCCCAAGAACCGGCCGCCCCTGAAGTGTATACTATGCCGACCCAATATATGACCGGGCAAAAACCACCTTCTGGCGGAAAATCTGATATGAGCGGATCTGCTTCTGGCGGAAAAAAATCAGGCGGAGGAAAAAGCGGAGGAAGTAAGAAAATATTGCTTATTATTATTTTTATAGTTGTAGGGTTGGCCATTTTAGGCGGAGGCGGATATTATTTGATGACTTATGTTTTAGCGCCGTCACAACCGGCCGCCACAACTAATCAGCCGGTGATTGCGAATTTAAATACGGCACCGGCTAATATTAATTCTAACGACAATGCCAACCTGAATTCCAATGAGAATGAAAATACGAATACAAATGAGAATTCTAACGACAATGCCAACCTGAATTCTAATGAGAATGAAAATACGAATACAAGCTCAGATACAAATGTGAGCCGGCCGACTTCGGTAAATAGTACAACTGATTCTGATAATGACGGGCTAACAGATGTAGAAGAGCAACTATATGGTACAAAAATAAATCAACCTGATACAGATGAGGACGGTTATTTGGACGGGGACGAGGTCAGAAACGGTTTTAATCCGACCGGAGCAGGCAAAATTCTAAAATCCGATAAGGTTAAATTATTCGAGAACAGTGAGTTTGGTTATTCGATTAATTATACAATTGCCTGGATCGCCGAAGCTTTGAATGTGGAAGACGCCAGAGAAGTCCTGTTTACTTCTGACACGGGTGAATTTATGGAAGTAATCGTTCAGGATAATCCCAGCGGGCAGACAGTTGAAGCCTGGTATAAATCACAGTTTCCAGAATATACCTTAGAGCAGCTGGAAACTTTTAAAGTTAATGATGATACCGCTGTAAAGAGCGCGGACGGATTCACTGTTTATTTTGCTAACGACAATTATATTTATGCAGTTACATATAAGTACGGTACAAAAAAGGAAGTAAATTTTCTGACTACTTTTGAAATGATGTATAAAAGTTTTCTACATAAAATAGTGGATACGGTCAAAGGCCAGAAAAGTAATACCAATGAGAATGAAAATAAAAGCGGAAATTAAACGGAACGTATCCTGCCGGATAATCAGCAATAAAGATATAATTTCGTTTTTTACCCGCATTGCGAAAAATTTTAAGGCAAAAAAGAACATGGAAGTCTCCCTGGTAATAGTTGATGACGATGAAATGCGGAAAATAAATAAGAAGTGGAGAAAAAAAGACAAGACAACAGACGTGCTTTCTTTTTCTCTAGCTCCTGAAACAGGGGAGATATTAATTAGTTGTGAAAGAGTTAGAGCCCAGGCCAGGCAATTCAAGGTCACAAATAAAGAAGAGATTAAAAGATTAATTTTACATGGAACTCTCCATTTAATGGGCTATACCCATAAGCAAATGAAAAAAATTGAAAATAAAATATTATATGTTTAGTATCACAAGGTTATTTCGAAGTTTCAAGTATGCCGGCCGGGGATTTTGGTATATTTTAAAAACTGAACAAAATTTTAAAGTTTTTTTAGCGTTTAGCGTAATAGTGATCGTTTTAATGATCGTTTTAAAATTAGATGCCTGGGAAATGATTGTGTTGATCGGTTTAATCATGTTACTGCTGGTTTTAGAGCTATTAAACACTATTTTTGAGAAAGTAGTTGATATTTTAAGGCCACGTATCCATACATATGTAGCGATTATCAAAGATATGCTGGCGGCGATGGTTTTAATTGCGTCAGTGGGAGCGGCTGTGATTGGTTTAATGATTTTTGTACCGCATATTCTAGCGCTTTTTAATTAAATATAGTATAATATTAAT
>JAHJKD010000055.1 GCA_018822435.1 Patescibacteria group bacterium | reverse complement strand
TAATATAATTATAATATTAAATTTTTGTTAAATGGTCAACGGGGCCGTTTATGTTTGTTTGGGGAAATCTCTCGACAAGCTCGAGATCATAATGAAGAAAAAAAACAAAAAACAGGAGGTAGAAGTGAAGCTGGGACCATCCAATCCAGACACATTTAACATCTCTGATAAAGAAGAAAAACCAAAAACAGAAGTTGATCTGTTCGGTCTTAAGGATGAAAAAGACGCTCACCCTTCGGTACGCCCTTCGGGCTACTCAGGGCTTCGCTCAGGGCCTCCGGCTACGAAAAAAGAGAAACAAAGGCTGGACAGGATAAAACGCCGCCAAAAAGGCCGGGAAAAGAAACGAGCCGAGGCCCTTCGACAAGCTCAGGATAAACAAAATAATAATGATAAGAAGAAATCTTCAAAACGAAAAGATAATGATCTAGCGCAGGATGCCTGGTCCACGCATGGGGAAAAAGAAGAGAGAAAGAAACTTGGTTTTTTTGGTACTATTTTTAGAAAAACCCCTCGGCAAGCTCGGGATAAAAAGAAAACGACTCCTTTTGTTCCGCCTAAACCAAAACAAGAACCAAAGAGAGAAGAGATCCCTCGGCAAGCTCCGGATAAAATAATAGAAAAAGATGTGCCCAAGGAAGCGGAACCAGAGGATATTAATGAAACTGTTGGAGTGAAGCCAGGGGAAAAAATAATATATGCTGATACAGTTATTGCTGACAAGATAGTGACTGACAAAATGGAGGGAAACGTATCAGCCGGCGAAGTCAGGCCTGCTCTTCATAAAAGAGTCGGTAATGGCGTAAAAAACGGGATTGATAAGGGCTTAGTCACTCTTAGAATAAAACGTGATCCGAGCAAAGGAATCAATATTGAAAGACGGGATGAAGATGAAATCCTTCAGTTCAGCCTTTATGATTGGCTAAGAGATCTTTTAAGATCACGAAATTTTAGGATTACGATTGCTTTAATTGTCATTATTTCTGTTCTTGGCATGGTTGGGGGCATTTATTATGACCGGCAGAAATCTTTTGATTATGTCCCGGAAACGCCCACAGACTACACTGACTTGGAATGGAAGGAAAAAGTTGGTAACGACGGTTTTAGTTTTTACAGCAATCCCCTGGGCTCATTTGAATGGAAAGCGGATGTTTATGTGCCGGATACTTCATTTATTTTTGTGGTAAAAGACATCGGAAAAACGAAAATGCACATCCGCAATATTGAGGGCTCATTAAAAGTTCCGGGTACAGCTACTTTCCCAAGCATGAACAATTTCCCCATCGTGGATGGCTACAGGACAGTATCGGGACTGAGGGAATTAGACATTGAGGGTACGGTTCATTTTACTTCTGTACTAGGACTTGATTTCGTATCGAGCATTTCCTTTACAACCATAAAAATTAATGGTGACGATGCCTTTAACATCGCTACTTATCATTTGCCGGCGAAAAGCAAAGTGATCAAGGTTGGTGATGGAGAATACCCGGGTGGAGTCTATGAGATCAATCCGCAAACATACTTTTTCCACAATTTCGTTTATCCGTCCATTGTTTATTTCCAACCAGGATACCATACCCTTATCCAGGCCCTGATACTTTACTCAATATTACTCATCATTATTGTTAGCGTGGCTTTTTTCAAAGCCCTATCAGACATACCATACCGCATCAGCTCTCGGTATCTGGTGATTTCAATTTTTGCTTGTGCTCTAGTGATGATTTTCTTTGCATTAATCTTTCCTAACCCGAGACAAATTACGCTAAATTTTGATAACCGCCAAACCCAATATCAGACCGATGGCATTGTGGCCAATGATGTGGATTTGCCGGATTATTTATGGTGGGTACTGGGCATTACCCGGTCTATTGACGCATTTATCGTCGGAGAAACTACCAATTGCGAAGCAAGCGTACTGGGGCATTATAAGCTGACTAAATTTGCCGGAGCTGATTTTTATGTTATAGACCAATATCAAAATACAGAATGCGCCAGCTTAGTAAAAACCCTTTCGCCTGAAAAAACTAAAATTGTTTCGCAGGAAGAACTGAATCAGATAATAAACCAGGATTACGGCCAAAAAATTTATCCACCGCTTTGGCTATTTTCTTTTAGTGCCAAGATAATCGTGTTCTTGTCTGCCCTGATCATTGGATTATGCATGGCCTTTTTATTATGGCGAGCATTTTCAATTAGAAATATTAAAACGTTCTTAGGCACCGGTCTTTATGGAGTGCTTATTTTCTTCGGATTGATGGGCTTATATATCATAGTGGGCATGCTCGCTCATATGCCGGTCATGTACCACGCGAAAAATACGCTTGGCCTGATGATGAGTAATTACTTCATGCCCGGCGTGATTGGTGGCGGTAATATCTTCCGTACAATATTCGCTTTTGCCGGTTTAATATTTATTTTATTCCTTTCCCGAAAAATATATACGCGCATCAATCCGATAATCATACCGATCGTGCTTTCGGTAATGCTCCTTTTCCTATTTATCCCTTATACGGAATACTGGGGGAAAAGAATCGCCCTGACCCTTACTTCAGCAGAAGCATACCAATGGGATTACAAGCAAGACCCTTTTAATCCATTTGACCTTTATAAAAATATTCGTGACAACAATGTTTATAATTATCTTGTTTATGCCTTTGGAAAAGAAGAAAAAGGCAGGAGACTGGTATTACTGGCAGATAGCCTGAACGAAGAAGGCAGATATGTGGAAGCGATCGCGATTGGAAACAGAATTGTGGAAAAATATCAAAACACGCCTAAAATCAAGGCGCTCGGATATTATGAACTGGGGGAATCTTATTATGACCTGGTCAATCAGGAGATAGTTCTGGAGGAATTCTGGCGATCGGATGAAACCATAACAAATAATTATTATTATAATAAAGCAATTGAAAATTATACCAATTATCTTGATTTAGATTTTGGTTATTTCGCGGAAAGGGCCATTTTTCACCGGGCAAAAAGCTATCAAGCTCTGGCTGATTACCCGAAAGCCATACTTAGTTATCAGGAATACTTATTAAAATTTCCCCAAGGTGAATTCGCAAAAATAGTCAAATTATATTTGGCGGAATGCTATCAACGGACCAATAATCATCAGGACGCGATCCTCCTGTTCCAGGATTTTATTACTAATTATCCGGAAAATTCAAATATTGATGAGGCAAAATATAAGCTGGCAGAAAGCTATACGGTATTGAGCCAATACGCGGAAGCAATCGCCCTTTATGGCGAGATCATCAAATATTATCCAAAAAGCAATTTTATTCCTCTGGCCCGCTTCAAGCTCGCCTATGCCTATGAAAAACTTCATGGCGATACCCCAGAAACAATTCAACAATTTGAACAACTTTTAACAGATTTTCCGACGGATATGGGAGTGACAGAGAATGCTCTTTCAAGACTCTCTATCGTTTATCCAAAGGACCTTCGTACTTATGTGTATGAATTCCAAGCAGCTATTACCAGAGTGAAGACAAAAAATTTCGCAGCTGCGGAAATCGCTTATGAATCCTTGCTGGATCAGGATATTTCCAAAGCGATGCGCGTCAATATCCAGTTCCGATTAGCGGATATTTATGAAATTACCGGGCAAAAAGAAAAAGCAAAGGAAAAATATGAGGAAATAATAAATAATTATAACGGCTCTATTGCTTCGACCTATGCCCAGCGAGAGCAAGCACGTTTGAATGATGATAAAAAAGGAGTGGCGCTCTTTGATGAAGATATAATCGAATACCTGGGCAAATATTCCTTAGAAGAACATGGTTTTAAGGAGCAAGTTTTATTTACTCAAAAGGAGGGTTCTGTGGCCGCGAAAATAAAGGAGAAAGAAAGCGAATACCTACAAAAACAAACGACTGAAGAAAATCTCTTGTATCAACAGGAATTAGAAAAGAAAAATATAAACGCCTACTCAATCAGTTTGCCAAGCACAGAACAAATAACGGCCCCATGGTACAAAACATTCGTAGAATTTATGGATCGCTCTCACTTGAGCCGCGGCATGACTTTATATTTTGTCGGGGTGATGATATTAATGATCCTTTTGCTGCTGACCAGGAATTTCCGGACCTTGATACTTCCCTTCTTATTCTTTTTCCTTTCCAGAGGCATCATCCGCATCGGTGAGCAGGATCCATTCCGCGCGCTATCTTCCATACCGCCGGCCATCAGTACCGGTCTTCAGCTCATATTCATCTTATTACTAATTAATGTGATAATTTTCTTACTATTCCACTTTGATAAGTTCAAAAAGAAAATGTATGAAATTCAGGCTTTCTTTACAGAAATAAAAAAAACCAGACAGTTCTCCTGGAAGAAATTAAGAGGATTGTTTATTAAGTAATTATTTTCCGGAAACGGAACCAGATATAAAAGCAAAATTTTCAACCAGCCTGATAGCGCTTAAGCCAAAAAGGTAGCGTTTTTTATTTGTGGTTTTCCAGCCATTTTTTATGATAGCTTGCTGGATGAAAATCAAAATATACAAGACTGATATTGAAATAAAAAAGGTCAGGAAGGCCGAAAGATATTCTTGATAAAAAAATAATTGCGTAAATATTATTCCAGCTAAAAATACCACAAACATAATCCGTACATAGGCAAAGTCTTTCGGGTTTTTTGCCGCGTAATTTATGCGATTACGAGAATTCTGCATACCCATGCTAAAACTCTGGCCCAGACTATAAGGCAAGCCTTTGTAATATTGTATTGCCTCAGGTGCAAAACCAATAGTGTGATTGTTTCTTAAAATCCTGGATCCTAAATCTTTTTCCGCGGCCACATCAAGGGCTTCGTCAAAACCTTTTGTTTCTTCCAGGATGGATCGACGATAAGCCCAGGCGCTTTTCGGCTTGATATGAGAATAATCAGCCATTAGATTTACTTGCTGGCATTTAGCATAAAATGTTTTTGGGCTAAAAACTTCCCGCCTGTCCAGAGCAGCATCAAAATATTGCAGTGGTTCGATATAATTTTCCAGCCAATCATAGGCATATACAGATTTAGCTGTGGCAAATACGATAATATTGCCGTTAGCATATTTCCAGCCAACATTCCGGCAGGCATTTTTGCCGATTCTTTTTGTCTTTAATATTTTAATTCCATATTTGAGGCCGATCTCAATTGTTTTATCTGTACTGGAATCATCAACCATAATTATTTCCAGAGGTGAATAAGTTTGCTTTTTTAGGGAACGAAGACAGGCCTCGATATTTTTTTCTTCGTTCAGGGTTGGAATAACTACAGACACGCGCATATCCTGCTTATCCATAAATTCACTGGAAGCAATGTTTAGGGATGAAATATTAGTATATATTTTTTGAGGAGCAAAAATCTTATCCAGCTCACCGAGCATAAACCCTGCAGCCAGTAAAAATGAGCGAGTCAGGCGATAAAAAGCTATTCCGAACCCATATCTCATCTTGACGATCCAGAACCCTCTTTGCTTGAATCCGACTTTTAAAAGAATTAATAAATAATATAAAAGTAACAAACCTGGAAGAACGGGCCATAAAAATGGGAATAGTATTATAGTGGGAATAAGTAAAAAGAAAAACAATAAAATAAATAATTTTTTCCAGTCTTTCTCGTGTGGATTTATCATTAAATATCCCCTAGTTCTCTTTCTTTCGCTATTAAAGGACCTTTTTGCCAGATCCTTATAATTTTTTGGCTCGCCTTTATGATATTGGATCGCCCCTTTAGCGACTTTTATCTTATACCCGTTTTCTATAAGCCGATTACCCAGGTCCCTTTCTTCAGCTTGTTCTAAAAATTCATTATACCCGCCTGTTTCTGCTAATACTTCTTTTTTATAGGCCCAGGCGGAAAAAGGCGTATACTTAAAGAATCTAATGCGATAATCTGCATTCAGGCATTTTTGCAGGTATGTTTCGATATAATAACAGCGTAATTCCGGAATAACGGCGTCAGCCCCCTGAAAGAATGCTAATCTGATGTTTTCTAGCCATTTTCTATTATAAACAGAATCTGCTTCCGCAAAACAAATAACTTCCCCTTTGGCTTTTTTCCAACCTAAATTACGCGCATAAGAACGGCCTAAATGATTAGCTTTGATTATTCTGACGGGATATTGTGATGCAACGCTTATAGTATCGTCATTTGAACCATCATCTACCACAATTATCTCAAAAGGCGCAATTGTTTGGTCAAGTAAAGATTCCAGGCATTCGCCTACTTCTTCTTGATTATT
Source organism: Patescibacteria group bacterium (assembly GCA_018822435.1). Classification (GTDB taxonomy): domain Bacteria; phylum Patescibacteriota; class Patescibacteriia; order UBA9570; family JAHJKD01; genus JAHJKD01. The sequence goes on along the minus strand of JAHJKD010000055.1, from coordinate 30,843 downwards.
ATAAGTTGTTAGTATTATGGAAATTCTCATTATTAATAGGTTGATTTTTCTGCTAATTTCTAGTAAAATAATATAAACAAATTTTACTAAAAAAATCAAGCCCCAAACATTAATGTATATTATTCGCTTAATTGACAGATTTCCCGAAAAAATCACCGGAGGACTGGTTCCGAACGCGTACTACCTGTCTAAATATCAAATTAAACAAGGCCATCAAGTGGAAATTTTTTGTTTTTCTGACGCAGAAGCGAAGACTGAAGACAGAGACGGCATTAAAATTCATCATATTGCCAAGCCCCGGGGCTTGCGAATCAGGGGCGGGGCTGAACTTCTAAAAGAAATCAAGAAATTAAATAAAAAACCAGACATTATTCATGGCATATCCACTATTCCTTTTGGCTGGCTGTTTCCCTATGGCAAAAGAGGTCTTGATTCAAAATTTGTTCTTTCTGTTCATGGGACGATAAATCCAACGAAAAAGGTGGAATTTAAATCCTCTGCCAGCCGGCGTGATTCAATGGAATACGAAAAGTTAATGCGATATCTGGGGAAACGAGTGGATCTGGTTTTACCAGTGGCGGAATTTATAAAACAGGAATTTATTGAAGCTGGCATTGATCCAGATAAAGTTAAAGTAGTGGGAACAGGATTGGATTATGAATTATTTCGGGATTATCCCCGGCCTCAAAAAAAAGACGATAAATTTATTGTTTTAAATGTTGGCAGGTTTACCCAACAAAAAGGTTTGAAATATTTAATTGATGCTATTGATATTTTAAAAGAACATGATATTGAATTGAATTTAATTGGCGGAGGTGAAAGTGATGATTATTATTCCGATATGGAACAACAAATAGCTGATCTTGGCCTTGAAGAAAAAGTAAAAATACTGGAAAAAGTACCATATTCGGAATTGCCCGGAATCTACAAATCTGCTAATGTTTTTGTACTGTCTTCCCTGCTCGAACCCAGGGCCAAAGTCATCCAGGAGGCGCAGGCATCCGGAGTGCCGGTGATCGCCACGGACCAGGGCGGGGTGCCGGAAACCGTCACTGACGGCGTGGATGGAATGCTGGTTCCGCCGGCTGATGCGGGAGCAATTGCTGAAAAAATATTATCACTTAAAAATGATCCTGGCCTAAGAGAAATACTAATAAAAAATGGGGAAGAAAATGCTAAACAGTTTGATTGGAAAATAATTGCAGAAGAATATACTAAAAAATTTAATTCAATTTTATAAAAAATGAGTGATGAGGTATGGACAAATTATTATAAATACTTCCTTGAACTTGGGAAATCCCGAAATATTCATCAGTTCGGATTCATTTACAGCCGAAGGGACATGCTATTAAAAGAGATTTCCAAAGGCTCTGCCGTATTGGATGTGGGCGCGGGACAAAAATGGATCGGTGATTTTTTAAAAAAGAGCAACCTTGGATGCCGATATTTTAGCATGGATCCTGACAATAATAATGATCATGATTTTAATTCCCTGGAAGAAATTAACCAAAAATTCGATGCCATTACACTATTCGATGTGGCTGAGCATCTCAACACAGATCAATTAACTAGTTACCTGGAAAAAATTCATGATTTATTGAATGAGAACGGCAAGCTAATAATCAGTATTCCTAATATTTTTTATGTTGGTAATTCATATTTCACCACCTGCAACCATATCGGGTTCTATTCATACATGGACTTGCATTGTTTTATCAGATCAGCCGGTTTTAAAAAAACCAATATTTTCAGATTAACTAATAAAATATGGCAGCTAAATATTAAATTGCCCATTTATTTAATAAGGCATATTATCAGACTAATCGTAATCAAATCATTCCCTTATGCCGATTATGCGACAGATATTATAATTATTGGAAAAAAATAAAATTATGGACCTGAGTATCATTATCCCGACAAAATTAGCCCATGAACACATGGATGACTGCCTGGATGGCATAGCCAAATGCACAAATAATTGCGATTATGAAATTATTATCGTAGTTAATCCTGACCCGATAAATAAACCGGAAGAAGCAGAAAAATTAAAAAATATTTCAGCCGAAAACATCAAAGTTATTTGGCCGGAAAAAGACCTGGGCATTGCCGGAGCCATCAATGAAGGCATAAAAAATGCCAGGGGCGAATATATTTTTGTTACGAACGACGATATCAGGTTAAAGACAAAAAATTGGTTCAAAAAATATAAATATGAATTTAATGAACTCCCGAATGTCGGCACGATCGGATTTACGGGAAATGATTTCGGCTTTGGCGGGGACAAGATCGGGAGCGAAGATGAGAGAAAATTAAAAGAGCTGGGCAAACTGATTGAGGCGGTCAAAAATAAATATAAATATCCGGTTTCAGATCTACAAGAACTTTGCTTTAACCATACCTGTTCGACTTTTACAAAGAAATCTATTTTAGAAGACATGAACGGCTATGATGAAGTGTTCTGGCCTTATGGGCAGGAAGACGTTGATCTGGGAATCCGATTGCTCATTCATGGATATAGAAATTTCCGCGTCCCGCTAAAACACATTCATTACGGAGATGATTTCGGTATTTCCCGAAGCGGCGGTTCTACCCACAATATAATCAAGGAACGGGACAAAGCCAAAGGCAACCAACACAATGTTGATATTGTGGAAAAAAATTGGGAAGAATTCAATAATTTGAATTAACAATTATTTCTTTTCAAGTACAAAAAAATAATGATATGGCATTATCCAGGGGCTGGTCTCTTTTGTAATATTAAAATATTGATTTAGACTGTTTTTAATTTTTTTCTTGGAATAACCTTTTCTGCCCATTTCCCAGTGGTGTTCGCCATCGAATTTATGTTCTTTAAAAAATAATGGTATGCGAAATGTGTGATTAAAAACTTTATGCATTTTTCGATTAAGATGGGGTTTAATAAACACGGCCATGTCAATGGTAGAATATGGGATAGAAATAATGACGTTTTTCTTAGAAACACGATGTAATTCTTGTAGTGACTTTTCAAAATCATTAAAAGGGAGATGTTCAAGTATTTCGCAAGCGATTATTGCATCAAACTGCTCTTTATCAAAAGGCATATCCCTAATATCACCAATAAAATCCGGATTTAAATCTTTATCTATGTCAAGGCTAGTGACATTAAAGTTTTGATTTTTAAGGTAAGTATTTACAGTTTTATTACCTATTCCGATTTCTAATATTTTTTCTGGTTGGAGTTTTCTAGTTATATAAATTTGCCAAAAATAAGACATAAAGCGATCTGGCCCCCCATCATAAGATTTCTCATATTGATCAACTGGCATATTATTATAATTATTTATTTCCTTAATTTATCATAAAAATTGAAAAATATCAATTATTATTGTAAGCTATTGAAATGAAAAATAATAAAAATTTAAATATGCCTTCTGAAAAAACAAAAGAATCCCTTCAAGAGGAAAGTTATAATTATCCATACCATTTTATCCCCCGGATTAAAGATGGTAATTTTTCCCAAGTAATCAGAATGAGCTGGGGTTTTGAATATTTTTCTTATATTAATTTTGTAGCAGAGCAAATCAATACCATCCCTTCCTCCACAATACTGGATGTGGGCTGTGGAGAAGGAAAATTACTACATGAAATAAATAAAACTTCTCCAAATAAAAAACTGGTCGGGATAGACATTTCAAAGAGAGCCATCGGCTTTGCCAAAGCGATCAATCCGAATCTTGATTTTATTGAGGATGATATCTGCGAAGTTGATTCAAATGAAAAATTTGATGTAGTGACTTTAATCGAAACGATCGAGCATATTCACCCGGATAAGAGAGAGGAATTTATCCGCTCAATATGGGATAAGGTGACAGAAAACGGTTTTTTACTCCTGACTGCGCCTAGTAAAAATGTTCCTACAATTGAAAAACATTATGAACATTTTGATCAGCCTTCTCTGGAAAAATGCCTGGCGCCATATTTCAAGATAAAAAGAATTGCGTATTTAAATAAGGACAGCGGATCTGAAAATTTTTATAAAAAATTATTTACAAATCGTTTCTTCATCTTGAATAATCAAAAAATATTGAATTGGTATTATAAAAAATATGCGAGACAATATCTTTTGGCCGCAAAGGAAGACTGCAAAAGAATTTATGCTCTTTGTAAAAAACAAGATTTGGAAAAAATGCCTGATCAAAATCAAATGGTGGAGAATCCTGAAATATCAATCATAATCGGAGGGAAAATTGACAGCGGGGACATTGATGGAAAATTAAAAATACTTTTTAATCAAAAAATTGAAAAAAAATTTGAGGTCTTATTTCTTTATGATGACAATGGAGATGCCAAGGCTTTAGAAGTTTTAAAAAAATATCCCGTCAAGATAATTACGGTTAAGGATTATAATAAGAATCACCAGTGGGCGAAAGCTTTCAATAAAGCGCTAGAAATGGCGCGAGGCAAAATAATTGTTTCATTGTCGTCTTTTGCCATGCCTAAAGACGAAAAATGGCTTTCAGAACTGATTAAACCAATAAATGATGAAATTGTGGGTGTAAGTGGAAAAGTGATCGTTAATGATGGATCAAGCCCGATTGAAAAAATGAAAATTGTGACCTCATTTGGTGACCAAAGCCAAATTAATTCAAATTTTACTTTTAAAAATGCCGCCATAAAAAAAGAATTCTTAGAAAAATTTCCCATAAAAGAAGATCTCTTATGTTCGGAAGATGTTGATATTTTAGCCAGATTAAAAGTGGCGGAAATAAAAATACTTTATAATCCATCATCTCAAGTCATTTGCCGTCATCAATTCAACCTGAGGGAAAATTTTCAAAGAGGCACAAGGCATGGCCATTCTTATAACAGACAAAATATTTTAAGGCCGAAATTAAAAATAAAAAAAGATTACTTAAGATATTCTGTCCGTATTATTCCTGGAGTTGTGAAAAAACAAAATGAACAAATTCGAAAAAATTATAAATACTTCCGTGATACAAACCAGGATTTTAAATGGTATGTTTATGCCTGGCCATATGAATTGTCCTATGTAATCGGCTATTATTTAGGTCCCATGATCCATGTAAGAAAATAAAGACCTCCAGATTTTAATATCCCTTGATTCCCCATTTTCTCAAGATCCAGTTAAAAAGCAAAACTGCTAAAATCGGGATTATAATGGCCAGAATAAGTAAATAAATTAACGGACCGGCAATTCCGAACGGCAGATCCGCCTGCATGAAACCGCTGCGGAACATATTTACTCCGTAATATGCGGGGTTAATATAAACAATAAAGCGCAATTGTTCGGGAATTGATTCAATCGGATAATATACACAGCTGATAATTAGAATAAAGCGAGGCAGATAGGTGGAAAAGAATGATGATATGCCCTCCTCCGCCAGCCCGATGGCGGAAACCATAAAATCAATATTTAGGAAAATTATAAAGACTAAAAATAACGCCAAGGCTCCGTAAAACAAACTCAGCCAGTCAATTGTCGGATGAAAAAATGCGATAATAGCGGTAAACATGATAACTACAATCATAACTTCAAATAATGCCTTAGCGCCTTTGCCAACCATGATATAAAGCCGGTTGCGCGGGGTCAGGAGAATACCTTCCAGCGTGAGCATAACTTTTTCATCCAGCATGGTTGTTTTTCTCCAGGAAACGGAAAAACAGCTATATGCCATGAAACCGGTTAGTAAATAAATTATATAATTGGATTGCTGGACATAACCAAGGTCTTCTACGCCGCCGACGAAAAAAACAGCTGAATAAACCATCATAAAGCTGATCATGGTCAAAAACGGGGCAAAGACAAAGTTAAATACTGCCACCTTGAAGCGGAAAAGATTTTTCATGTCCTTTACTATGTAGGCCCAGGCAACAATAAACCTGTTTTTCAATAAATTGTTCACTTTGGCAACAGCAGGCATATTATTTTATTAATTCAATAAATGCTTCTTCCAGTGATGGAAGAGTGGTCTGAATATTAAGGATATTAACGTTTTTAGAAGAAATCATCTGAATGACATCTTTTAAATGGTTAGTATCCTTTATAGGGATAACCACATGGCCAGAATGCACCTCGGCATTGAATTCACTCACCAGCACGACTTTGTCCAGATCCGTGGCCGGTTCAATTTTCAGGTATTTTCCGACTGATATTTTATTCCTCAGTGCATCCGGGCTATCCAAGGAAATTACCTCACCCTTATTCATGATTGCGATGCGATCGCACATTTCCTGGACTTCGTGTAAATAATGGCTGCAAAATATTATAGTTTTCCCCATTTTACTGAGATCCTTAATTTTTTGCCGCAATTTAATAGCTGTTCCCACATCCAAACCCAGAGTCGGCTCATCAAGATATAAAATTGAAGGGTCATGAATAAGCGATCTCATAATAGCCAGCTTGGCTTTCATGCCGGTGGAATATGTTTCAACCAAATCATCAATCCTGTCGCTTATTTCGAAAAATTCACTCAACTCATTAATTCTCTTGTCAAGATCAGGGACATTGTAGACCTTTCCAAAAAATTCCATATTGGCCCGGCCGGTCAGGCGATAATAGATCATTTTTCCGCCAAAAGCCACGCCGATCCGCTTTCTTATTTCTTTTGAATTTTTTCTGATATCGACACCATCAATATAGGCGGTCCCGGAGCTGGGATATACCAATGTGGATAATAATTTTAGAGTGGTAGTTTTTCCAGCGCCGTTAGTGCCAAGCAATCCGAAAATTTCGCCTTTTTCAATCTCAAAATTAAGGTCTTTGACCGCATTAACGATTCTTTTCTTGCGCAATTTAAAACTTTTTGATAAATGATCTAACTTTATCATTTAAGGAAAATTCTTTTATTTATATGATATATATTATCATATTCTGGGATAAATACAACAAGATTATTCTTACCAATGCTTTGGTGATCCGAAATCGTCTTTCCGAAATTCTTCAATTCTTTTTCTGACCCCAAAACCTATATCTTTGGGTAATTTATTTAGAGGGAAAAACCCTTTTTTTTCAATTTCCCAAGAAACTTTTCCTTCTTTTCCTTCTTTTCCTTCTTTTCCTTCTTTTTCTTCAAAATCATCGCAAAAATATAGGGTGATGTGGTCATGTTTTTTTTCTGATAAATTCGTATAAGTTCCAATTTTTTTTAGATTATTCATCTTTATATTCACTTCCTCCATTACTTCCCTTTTGGCGGCATTTTCAGATGATTCGCTCCTTTTTACTCCCCCGCCAGGAAAATTTAAATTTTTCTTATATTTCGGCTTAACCAGCACCACTTGATCATCTTTGATTATCATAACTCTTACACCATGCCGCACCGGGCGAAAAATCCACCAATAAGCTCTCATTATTAGATAAACAAGACGGACTAATGGTTTTGGTATATTCATTTAATAATATTTGTAATTTAACCGATATTATATTAACATTATTGCATGCAAAATAAAACTATCGGCATTCCCGCTTATAATGAGGGAAAAACAATTAAGAAATGCGTTTGCAATATTCTTCCCCAATTGAATGAAGAGGATGAAATTTTAATTGTGGCATCAGCCTGTACTGATGATACGGTTTCCGAAGCTGAATCTCTGAATGATGCTAGGATTAGAATAATTGAGGATCCGGTTAAACGAGGAAAAACAGCCGCGATTAATCAAATTCTACAAGAAGCAAAAAATAAAAATATTATTTTATCAGACGCTGATGTTATTCCAGCAAAAAACTCGATTGAGCAAATCATGAAACATCTAGAAAAAGATGACGTCGGAGCTGTATCTGCCAAGATTTATAATTATAAAGAAGAAAACTTTTTTGATAAATTACAAGGCTTTGGCTGGAAAGGCTTAGACCACCAAAAAGTAGCCGAACATGAGAAAGGAACTTTTTATGCTTTGAACGGTTTTTTATTGGGTGTAAAAAAAGGCATTGTTGGAAATTTAGATGAAAAATCTCTGGTAGACGATGCTATATTGGGATGGGAAGTAAAAGAGGCTGGGTACAAGGTGATATATGAACCAGAAGCAAAAGTATATGTTCAAGCAGCCCAAAATTTTTCTGATTACATAAAACAAAAAGTTCGGGTCCGAGTGGGATGGTGGCAAATGACGGATGAAGGCATGGGTGTAACGGAAAGACGAAATGCCAAACAATTAAAATATTTAGTAACGGATTTATACGCCTGGCCTTATATTACTCTTGATCTGATTATTTGGATGAAAGCTTATCGCGATTTTAAAAAGAAAAAACTGGTCTGGGACCAGATTACTTCATCAAAAATTTAAATTTATTTCCATTCTTTAATTTTCCGGCACACTGTCTCAATTTCTTCATCTCTTAAAAATGGATGCATGGGCAAAGATAATATTTCTTGGCTAATTTTTTCTGTGAGAGGGAGATCAACATCAAAGTCCGAGTAACTCTTTTGCATGTGAACAGGCACAGGATAATGTATAAGAGTCTCGATACCATTTTCGTTCAAATATTCCTGCAGTTCGTCCCGCTTGGGATGCCGGATAACATAGAGGTGCCAGGCATGAAAAATGTCGTCCGCTTCTTTCGGAATAATCAATGATGATCCGTCCAATAATTGTCCGTATGATCCGGCCGCCTTGCTCCTGTTTTCATTCCATTCATCCAAATGGGATAATTTTACTCTTAGTACGGCCGCCTGCAATTCATCCAGCCGGCTATTGTAGCCGATAAAATCGCTGTAATATTTTTTGCTTTGCCCGTAATTTCTTAATTTAGATATTTTTTCCGCTATTTCATCATTATTGGTCACGACGGCGCCGCCGTCGCCATAAGCGCCGAGATTTTTAGCCGGATAAAAGCTGAAACAGCCGATGTCCCCGATCGTACCCACCTTTTTCCCCTTATATTCAGCGCCATGCGCCTGGCAGGCGTCTTCAATGACAAATATCCCACTATCCTTGGCAATATCCATAATTTGGCCCATTTCAGCAGGATAACCATAAAGATGAACTGGTATTATGGCTTTAGTTTTTTCTGAAATCTTCCCTTGAATATCCTTAGGGTCGATACAAAATGTATTTTCATCTATATCGCAAAACACGGGCCTAGCGCCGCAGTGGCGGACAGCATCAACGGATGAGACGAAAGTGTGGGAAGGGACGATAACTTCATCGCCCGGGCCAATACCCAAACTTAATAATGCCAAAAAAATGGCATCAGACCCGGAGCCGACTCCGATGACATTCTTAATATCTAAATATTCGGCGAATTCCTTTTCAAACTTCTCCCCTTCTTCGCCTAAAATAAAATATTGACTATCAATAACTTTTTTAATAGCTGTATCTATCTCTTTTTGAATTTTTCCATGCTCATCCCTTAATCCAATAAATTGAATCATTGTAATTCGATTAATCGTTCACTCTTTTTTTTATAAATTTTTCCGCAAGAACACTTGGCCGTATCACCTTGGAAATCAAGATCTTTTGCACAGGCACAAATAAATCCTTTTACTTTCGCAGGTACGCCATAGGCTTTGGCAAAAGCCGGAATGTCCGAAGTCACAACGCTGCCGGCTCCGATCAAGGCGTGTGAGCCAATAGTAGAACCAGCAATAATAGTCGCGTTTGCGCCGATGCTAGCGCCTTTTCTGATGGATGTTTCAATAAATTTTTCCGGATATTCTTTACTACGGGGCCGCATATCATTTGTAAATGTTGCATTCGGACCGATGAACACGTTGTCTTCTATTCTAATGCCCTCCCATAAATACACGCCGCATTTGATGGTCACATCATTTCCGACAATAACATCGCTTTCAATAAATGTATGGTCACAAATATTACAATTTTTTCCTATGCGTGCACGTTTTAATATATGGGAAAAAGCCCAGATGCGGGTATTCTCACCAATATCATCAGATTCCACTAATGAGTTTTCATGTTGGAAGAAATTTTTTTTAGCCATAATTTTTAATTTGGTCTTTGAAAGATTCATACTCTCTGATATAATCTGCTTCATCATACGGAGTAGACACAATTGCCAAAGCAATTGAATTTGAGGAAAAATTTACGATTTCACGCCAAGTAAAGGGCGGAACATATATTCCATAATGCGGTCTGTTCATAAAAAATTTTTCTTTTTTCTTTCCATCGTCAACAATTACATCAAAGCTTCCGCTTAAAGCGATAATGACTGATTCCATTTCCTTATGAGCATGTCCGCCTCGGGCGGCTCCGGTAGGAACATCATATAAATAGTAAATTCTTTTCATTGGGAACGGTATTGCCTGAGATTCTTCAGCAATAGAAAGATTCCCCCGCTGGTCAGCAATTATCGGTAAATCAATTATTTTACATTTTTTAATCATATAAAAAGTTGATATTTATCTATATTTTACTATAATAAATAGTACCTTATTTTATTATAAAGTCAATTGACTTTATGTTTTTAAATTTATGGATTTAAGTATTATTATCACCAATTGGAACTCAAGCGATCTTCTAAATGATTGTCTTAAATCTATTATTTTAAAAACGTCAATTAATTATGAAATTATTGTTATTGATAATAATTCTGATGATAATTTTAATGAAATAAAGCAAAAATATTATACATATGATCAGATTATATGGATTGAAAAAGATGAAAATTTAGGGTGTGGAGTGATCAATGAAGGATTTAAAATCGCAACTGGCAAACATATTGCCATAGTTGGACCAGATACTGAACTGACTGATGATGTTTTTTTAAAAATAATTACATTGCTGAATTCAAATGATAAGTTAGGCGCGGTTGCACCTCAATTAATTAATCCGGACGGCTCAAAACAAGATTACCTTAATGACTTTATTTCATTGGGATCCTATCTAAAAGAAAGACGTACTTTATTTGGCAGGTTCAATAGATTGGCTTATAAATTAAAAACTGGGGAAAAATTCAGCTTATCAATTAAAAAGAAACCTATATCAGAAAATCTATTCGAAATAAACCAACCTTCAGCGGCTTGTTTGGTTATGTCCGAAAATTGGATTAGGAAACAATCCTACTTAATTGACCCGGCCTTTCCCTACTATTTTAATGATATGGATATATGTAAAAGAATTTATAATGAAGGAAAAAAAATTTATATGCTAAGTGATTCTGAGGTCGTTCATATTCAAAGTTCTTCTTTTAAAAAAACAAAGGTTTTTTGGCGACAAAAAAATTATTTAAATGATTTAACGAATTATTTTAAAAAGCATCATCCCGAAAAATTAACATTTCTTAAATTTGTGAATTGTTCAGATAATTTTTTAAAAATATTTTTTTATCCGATTATTGATAATGAAAGGAAACCGGGTTTTAAAAATCAGATAAATTTGTTTTTTCATTCAATTAATATAACGCGTATATAAATGAAATTAATCGTACTGGCAGCCGGTCCAGGAAAATCATCTCTAGACCAAGAAAAAAGAATTCCAAAATGCCTTGAAAAATTTTCAAAGGAGGCAACAGTTTTAGATTCAATGATTAATGCCTGCCAGCAAAACGGCGTTAATGATTTTTCTCTAGTAGGCGGATTTGAGATTTTGAAAATAATGAGAAAATATCCTGGCGTTAAATATTATTATAATGATCAATGGGAAAAAACCGGGAGCTTATATTCTCTGGAAAAATCTCATAATGAATTTAAAGATGATGTAATTATTAGTTTCTCTGACATTATTTATGACAAATCTACTGTTGAAAGACTGATTAAATCAGAAAAGGACATTACAATAGCTTATGACAGCGAATGGAAAACCAGATATGAAGGACGAACAAAAAATATTTTGAATGATGCTGTTAAGGTTTATCGGAACGACAACGATGAATTTTTTATTACTAAGCAAAATCTGGAATTTAATACGCTTGGAGAATTTGTCGGAGTGGTAATAATTAAAAGAAAGGTGGCAGAAAAAATACAAGACCAGATTAGTAAAATGTTGGAAAAAAATAAAAAAGCCACTCTTGGCCACCTTGTCTCCGAATTATCAAAAAAAAATTCTGTTGGAACTATTGATATAAAAGGAAAATGGGCAGAGCTTGATTCTCCTCAGGATCTCGTACAGTTTAAATTTGGCACAAAAGCGGAAACGTTAGAGGTTCTGGAACCATTAGTAGAGAAATCTAGAGTTCTTCCTCAAATTAGTTTTACTTTAGATGAATATAAAAAACAAAAAAAAGAAATATTAGAAAAGATACAGAATGACCTGAATTCCTCAAAACTTGTAATAAGAAGTTCTGCTTTAAATGAAGATACGGAAAATTCCTCTATGGCCGGCAACTATGAAAGCGTTCTTAATGTTGACCGAACCGAGATGGATCAAATAGAAAATGCCATTCTAAGGGTTGCTAAAAGTTATCTAAAAGACAACCAAAAAGAATTGGCTGACAATCAAATATTGGTTCAACCTCAAATTGAAGGAGTAAAATTAAGTGGCGTGGCTTTTACAAAAGACCTCGAAACAAGCGCCCCATATTATATTATTAACTATGATATTACTGCACGAACTGACACAATCACATCCGGAGACACACAGAAGTCAAATACTTTTATATATTTTAAATTTTCCGATGTGAAACCAGATGATCCGTCATTAATAAAAATAATTCAATCATTAACGGAATTAGAAGAGCTTACCGGGCATGATTCGCTTGATGTGGAGTTTGCAATCGCTAAAAATGAGATATATATTTTCCAAGTCAGGCCCATTGCCGCCCAAAAAGAAAGCATTAAAGTATTCAACCGTGACATCTCGGCTGAATTGGATTTTATTAAAGAAAGGATTAGAAAATATGACCGACCTGCACCAAAATTGGCTGGGAAAAGAACTGCTTATGGCATTATGCCTGACTGGAATCCGGCTGAAATAATTGGCGTTAATCCAAATCCTCTGGCATTTAGCTTATATAAATATATTATTACTGACTCAATATGGGGTGAAAGTAGAAAATTAGCCGGATATAGAGATGCCCATTATACTCCTGGAATAATTTCCTTTGCCGGAAAACCATACGTTGATATCAGAATGAGCTTTAATAGCTTTACGCCAGCTGAAATAAGCGAACAAACTGCGGATAAATTAATTGACCATTATATTGATAAACTGAAAAAAAATCCCGAGCTTCACGACAAAGTTGAATTCCTAGTGGCAATTACAGCATATGATTTGGAATTTGATGAAAAAATGGAAATCATAATCCGTTCTGGATTTAGCGAGTCAGAAACTAATGAAATCAGAAATGCATTTAGGAATCTGACCAATAATATAATAAATGAAAAAAATATTCTAATTGATAATGAAATACAAAAAACAGAAATTTTAACTGGACACCGGGAAAAAATATTCAATTCAAACATACCACTTGAAGATAAAATTATTAAACTTCTTGAAGACTGTAAAACTTACGGCACGCTTCCCTTTTCCATATTAGCCAGATATTCATTTATCGGTTCGATTTTAATGAAATCTCTATTAAAAAAAGAAATTATTTCGCAACAAGAATATGATGCTTTTTATACCAGTATTAGTACCGTGGCTAAGGATTTTATTAATAATTTGAGCGCTCTTTCAAAAGGTAATATGGAGGAAAAAGAATTTCTGAATGCATACGGACATTTACGGCCCGGAACTTACGACATTTCAAAAAAAACCTATAATGAAAATTTTAATGAGTACATGGATTTAAGCCGGAAAATTGAAGGTGAAAAAATCGAGGATTTTAAATTTAATAAGCAGACTCTTGATAATATCGATACTGAACTCAAAAAGCACAAATTAGATTTTAACGCCCAGAAACTGCTTGATTTTGTGCGCAAAGCAACAGAAGCACGCGAATATATTAAATTTGAATTTACAAAAAATTTAAGCTTAGTCCTTGACCTGATATCTGAATTAATGAGCGAATTTGGAATCAGTAGAAACGATGCTGCTTATTTATCAATTAATGACATTATATCAATTGCTGATACGTCCCGGTCTATTAATCTTGAAAATGAGCTTCATAACAAAATAAAAAATAACAAAGAAAAACATCTAATAACTTCAGCCATCAAGCTTCCAGAAGTGATTTTCAATGAAGACCATGTTGATTATTTCTTTGTTCCCAGATCTCAACCAAACTTTATTACTCAAAAAAATATTTCTGGAGAAATTATTTTCTTGGAAAATGAAACTGCGGACATTGAAGGCAAGATTGTCATGATTGAAAATGCTGATCCGGGATTTGATTGGATATTCAGCCATAATATCAAAGGCTTGATTACAAAATATGGAGGTGTTGCCTCGCACATGTCAATCCGTTGCGCGGAGTTCGGTCTTCCCGCTGCCATTGGCTGTGGCGATCTTATTTTTAATGAGGTAAAAGAATTGAAAAAAGTAAATTTAGATTGCAAAAATAATAGATTGGAAGGAATAATATGAAGAAATTAATTATCTCAACAAAAACAATTACTGATCCAAAACACGGATCTAAGAGCAGTGTTCTGGAATATGAATATATAAAGTTCTTTGAAGAATTTGGCTATCTTTGCAATCTCGTCCCAAACAATACAAATAATTTGAGTGATTATTTAAAGGATAATTTTGATTTAATTGTTTTGAGCGGGGGTAATAATGTTGATCCTGACTTATATAATAGTGATGAAGAAATGAATGATGTTTATCCAGAAAGAGATGAGATTGAATATCAGATGCTGGAATATGGAATGAAAAATAAGATCCCCGTTTTGGGCATATGCAAAGGATTCCAATTATTAATTGTTTATTTTGGAGGGAAATTATTGAATAAAATTGAAAATCATGTTAGCAATGGTCATAAGCTTATTTCAGAAATTGATGTATTAAATAATCAAGAAACTAATTCTTTTCATAATCAAGGTATATTAAAAAAAGATGTGCCAGATCCGCTCAAAGTTATTGCGTGGACTAAGGACGGTTTTACGGAAGCAATAATTCACAATGTTGATCAAGTAATGGGCTTGCAGTGGCACCCGGAAAGACAAGATAAGGATTTTGACAAAGAATTAATTAATAAGTTTGTAAATAAAGAATTATGAAAGTGATTATCCCGGCAGCTGGCCAAGGAACCAGACTACGGCCCCTGACTGATGACCGACCGAAATGCATGGTTGAGTTAGAGGGAAAACCAATCATAGAACATCAATTAGAAGTTTTTAAAGAAAAAGGCATTGATGATGTAAATGTAATTACCGGGTACATGGAAGAAAAAATTGATTATCCCGGAATAAAAAAATTTCGCAATCCAGACTATGAGACAACAAATATGGTGTCTTCCATTTTTTGCGCTGAGGAAGTCATGGATGATGATTTAATTATTTCTTATGGCGATATTGTGTATAATGGTGAAGTTCTGGAAAAATTATTATCAAGCCAGGCTCCAATTTCGGTAGTTGTTGATAAAAACTGGAGAGAATGCTGGGAAGCCAGGATGGACGACCCTTTATCTGATGCAGAAACTTTAAAGATAGATGAGTCAGGAAATATTAAAGAACTTGGGAAAAAACCAAAATCTTATGATGATATTGAGGGCCAATATATTGGATTGATGAAATTTTCAGGTGAAGCTATAAAAGATATAAAAAAGTATTACCATTCTCTTGATAAAAATGCGGAATATGACGGGAAAGATTTTGATAATATGTATATGACGAGCTTTCTTCAACAGATAGCTGACAATCTAATGCCATTAACTCCGGTTTATATTAATAATGGTTGGCTCGAAATTGATGCACCCGAGGATCTAGATTATTATAAATTTGTAAAAAAAAACAATAATATCTCAAATGTTTAATCTTTTAGATTTCAATTCAGAATATATTAAAAAACCTGAGGAAGTTGATTTTAAAACAATCGACTTGCTTTGCAATAAATTTTCTTTTGCTAAAACCATTTTTATTGCTTATGACAATGAAATTAAAAAACCGGCTATTAGGGAAAAGATTTCTGAAAAAGATTTAATTGGAGTTTTAGCAATTATCTTAAATTGGAACACCTCAAAAAAAGATTATAAAGCTCTGAATACATTGTTACGATGTATTAGTAAATTCGATATTAATGATCAAAATTTTATCAACCAAGTTAATAAACAAAAAGAACTTATTTTATGCGAGTAATTGATATGGGAATCATCTTGAATAAAGATCTAATGAACGGAGGGAAAATTTATTTAAAACGACTCCAGGATGAAGGGTATATCTTGAAATCTGCTATTCTTGTTGATTTTGATTCCAGGAAAAAAGAAGGTAGTAAAAAAAAGCTGGTTAAAAAAATTATTGGGGGGAAAAATGCCGATAAATTAATAAATCTTAAAAATCGTAAAAATATTATCAAATCAAAAAACGAAGAAAAATATTTTACAAATATAATTTCTTATTATGAAAAATTAGATGATGTTTTTTTTGACAACTTTAATATCCATGATTATTGCCAAGAGATTGTTGAAATGCCTTTAAAAGATTTTTCAGACGAAAAATTTATTAATTTTCTTTCTGCTTCTGATATAAAAAACTATATTTATTTAGGAGGTAAAATTTTTCGCGGCAAGGTACTTAACATGGGTATTAATTTTATTCATTCGCACCCTGGTGCTGTACCTGATGTAAGAGGAGCCGATTGTTTCCTGTGGTCAATTTTATATAAAAATAAACTAGGCTATTCTACTTTTTATATTAATGATGGGATAGATACCGGGGATGTAATACTAAAAAAAGAATTTTCTTTACCAATATTTAAAACTCCAAGCGATTTTTCGGATAATGATTACTTTAAATTTTATAAATACATATTAAATTTTTATGACCTCCAAAAAAGAGCTGAAATTTTAACGGAAGGCATAAAAAAAATCGTGGATGCGGATTATGATTATATTGGGATACAGCAGGAAGAAGGCGGCCGCCAATATTATTTTGCCCAGCCAGAACTAATAATCTATGGTATGAAAAAAATATGCGTATAATAAAAAAAATTAAAGATATTCTTCTATTATTTTTTTCATTCAGTTTAAAAGAGTTAGTGTCTTTATTTTCTACATATTTTTATTTTTTCTTTTCAATCATTTTAAATAAACCCTTACTATTTTTTTACAATGGCCAACCGATTCATTTTTCATTTGTTGAATCTACTTTAGATAATCTGGTTAAGAGTAAAAGATATTTTATAATTATTTTGAATGAATTTCCGGAAAAAATTGAGAGCAGAAATTTTCAATTACAATTAAGGCAAAAATTTCATAAATTTTTAATAGGTAAATATCTAATAACACCAGCTTCAATGATGAAAAAAGGGCAGAAACCTATATTTGTAAGCGGCGTAATTGATATGTTCCATTCACCTGTAAGCACACACATGATATATCCAGATGGTACATTTGATAATTTTGATATTTTCTTTTGCGCAGGCCCGCACCATGAAAAAGAACTAAAAGAAATTTTTAAACAAAAAAATATTGGAAATAAGAGATACTTTCATACCGGTTATGGCAGATTAGACTACCTGAAAAAACGATATGACGGATATCAAAAACAATTTACAGAAAAAACTGTTCTAATTGCTCCATCTTGGTTTGAACAAAACATCTTAAACATGTATGCAGAACAGATTATTGAAAGATTATTGAACAAAAACTTCCGCGTTATTTTAAGACCTCACCCTCTAATGTTCGAGGTTCAAAAGGATGTGATTGATAATTTATATTGTAAATTTAAAACTAATAAACTATTTGTTCTAGAAGGAAGTAATGTGAGTAAAAATAAAAATGACTCAAACAGTTTTTTTGAAGCAGATGTTCTAATTACAGATTGGTCAGGAACAAGTTTTGAATTTTTTGCCCTAAGAAAAAAGCCTGTTGTTTTTATTGATACACCTAAAAAAATCTGGAATGATACTTTTGATAATTTTAATATTGTGCCTTTAGAAGAATCTATTCGGGAAAAAATCGGATTGATAGTGGGAGAAGAGAAGATGGGATATATTGATCAAATAGTAGGAGAAATGATGAATCAAAATACGGCAGACTTTTTCCGGACAGATGTAGATAGTCTGATTAATGAAATATTTTACAATCCATTTCAATGTGGTATCATTGCAGCTCAACAAATTAACGAACTTTGCCAGAATGAGAAATCCAATTAACAAAATTAAAAGAACCTGGATGTCCTACCCTATGTGGGAAGGCGTTCTTCAATTTAAAGACAGCTTCTACAGAAATTTAATTAATCGCGATGTAAAAGACTTACATTTGAAATTAATTGACCAATTAAATAGCCAAAAAAATAATTGGGAACGCTTTGTCTATTGCAATGGCTATTTTTATCAAGGATATGAAAAAATTGGTATTAGTGGAATTAAACCGACTCAAAAAAGAATGAAAAATTATGATATTAATGAATATCTGAATAAAAATATGGCGGTTCTGGACATTGGTTCAAATAATGGATTTCTTGCTTTGGATATTTCTGATAAAGTAAAAAAAGTAACTGGCATAGAATATAATGAATATTTGAATAAAATTGGAAATGAGACAAAAAATTATTTAGGAATAGATAATGTTAATTTTATTACTGAGGATTTTAAAACTTATCAAACCGAAGAAAAATATGATGCGATTCTATCATTGTCAAACCATTCAACAGTAGATAAGGGCTTAGATACTAGTTTCGAATCTTTTGTTTTAAAAATCTATAACCAATTGAATTCTGGTGGATATTTATTTTTCGAAAGTCATGATTTGATCAAAATTGATAAGGATATGAATGAAAAATTTCAAACAGCACAAAAATATTTTGATCCAATAAAATATAAAATGGTAAAAAAGTTTTACCCGCCTGATGTGGATAAATTATTTATTGTTCTAAAAAAAAGAGATGATCTTAATGAAAATCCTGAACGGATTTTTGATATAAACGAAGCAAAAAATAAGTATTCCTACTAACCCCTTAAATAACCCCCATCATCCAAATACTTCATCAACACTTCCACTCCCTCTTTAACTTCCATCTTATCTGTCTCAATCACGATTTCTGGTTTATCTGGCTCTTCATAAGGAGCATCAATCCCAGTAAACTCTTTGATCTCGCCCGCACGAGCTTTTTTGTATAAGCCTTTAGGGTCGCGTTTTTCAGCCTCTTCTAAACTGCATTTGGCATAAACCTCAACAAACCTAGCGTCAGGCATTAATTCACGAACCAGGTCACGGTCTGCCTTGTATGGCGAAATAAAGGACGTCATAGTAATGATGCCGGCGTCAGCGAACAGTTTGGCCACATCACCAATGCGGCGGATGTTTTCGGTGCGATCTTCAGGTGAAAAACCAAGGTCGCTGTTCAGGCCGTGGCGGACATTGTCTCCGTCCAGGCGGTAGCAAGCATGATCTTTTTTATATAGTTCTTCTTCCAAGGCGCAGGCCAAGGTTGATTTACCCGAACCAGAAAGGCCGGTAAACCAAAGGACGACGCCTTTTTGTTTAAGGAGGGCTTCACGCATGATGTTGCTGACACAGCCTTCGTGCCAGACGATGTTTTTGGATTTTGGTTGGTCTGTCATATTTTTTTTAGTTATTTATTATTTTATTCTTTGCCCTCGGCAGAAGCCTCGGGCTATTAGCAATAGGGCGAGCCTTCCGGCGAGTCCACTAGCGCTTGATCATGGAGCCTTTCATCCCATTCGGAACATCTAATCCAAACATATCAAGAATAGTTGGGGTGATGTCGTAAATTGAACGATTTTCATGTCGTGCGTTTGTGTTTTTAGGGTCGTAAAGGCCGTAAATGCCATTCCAGTCATGCACGCCATCGTCGGGTCCGGTGTCGTTCTCGTGCATGTAGATCTTGTTGTGTCCGATGGTGCCCCCTGGCCTCCAGCTTAGGTCGCCGAAAAATCCGAGCAAGTCAGGTGGATCACCAGTGACTTTTTCATATAAATCAACTGGCCTATATATCTTGTTTCCCATAGGATTTCCTTCGTCGTCTTTTACTTCTTCAAGTTTTTTAATAAGTAGATCTTTTTCTTTTTCTAAATCCGATAGGGGAATGGCGCCAAGCTCTTCCCTGCCCTCAACATTAAAGAAAATTCGGGAATAAAAGCCGCCCCAGGCCCAGGCTTTTGTCTTGCTCCAATTGACGTCACACTTCTCTAATTTGGTAATGTCTTTAGGATAGCTATTTAATACCAGGTACCCTTCTTTTATAAGCCATTCATTGAGCAAAAACAGGCCCTTCATGGCCTTGGCACCATGATCTGATGTAATTATCCATTTCGCATCTTTTGTTTCAGGCATAGCCATTAATTCGCCTATTTTCTCGTCAACGTATTTATAATAATTTAGCACGCAATCTTTGAATTTATTGTCTGCACCTTGGAACTTAGGATGAGTTGGGTCGATATAAGACCACATGTAATGATGAATGCGGTCCACGCCCATTTCTACCATCATCATGAAGTCCTGATCTTGAGTTTTAATAAGATGCTTGAATAAGTTAAAACGTTTTTCGGTCATGAGGTAAATCGCTTTTAAAACTTTTTCCGGAGCTTCATCAGAACGATTGGCATAATCAAAAATATACTCCCCCACTGTTTTTTCAATTTCATCCCGCAGGTCATGCGGATAGGTGTATTCTGATTCTAAGCCAGGAGTTAGAAAAGAAGAAACCATGAAGCCATTAAGTTTTTCTACAGGGAAAGTCATAGGGACACCAAGCATGCCCGTAGTAAAACCAGCTTCGTTTAAATAATTCCAAACTTTTTTTTGTTTAATCACAGCTTGAGTGGCAATCCACATGTCATCATAACCTGAACCAGGCTTACGATTACGAAAGCCGTAAACACCCAGTTCACCCGGATCTTTTGAAGTCATCATGCTCATCCAGGCGGGTACAGTAATAGCTGGCGTGGTGGAACGTAAATTGCCATGCACGCCAGAATCTACGAACTTTTTGATGTTCGGTAGTTCGTCTATATATTGGTCGAAAACTAATTGTGGTGTGGCGCAATCAAGGCCGATGGAGATTAATTTGGGCATATTTTATTTATATATTTTCGTAATTTGAAGGCGGGCGTTTGTTGTGTAGGGACAGAACACTGTTCTGTCCCTACACAACATAAAACCCAAAAAATCTAATTACAACTTCCTTAATTCCTCTATTAATTCCTCCTTAAATCCAGCCCAACGAGGTTTGGGCACAATAATGCCGACTACTTCAGGCTTGCCGCCAGCGGAAAAGTCTTTGGCCCGGGCAAAGTCGATAATCTTTTGCATGTCTTTATCCAGATCAGTACGGCGGACATATACTAAAACGCGGTCAGGTTTTTCCTGATGGACAAAAACGATCTTGTCATTATATTCCCGGGCCAGTCCCCTGGTGGTGTGAGATAAAATATTGAATTCTGAATCAAGATTGAATTCTAAAATATCATCGCCCAGATCTTTTGGTTCCACTTCCATATAGTGAGTGACTTCCTGGTCAATGCGCTGGACATTATTAGCTAGATTTTCGTCGTTCAGGATTTCTTTAGGATCATCAGCCAGTAATTCTACGGTCGGGTCCATATTTTTATAATCTTCTATAATATAGAGCGAGTCGATATACCGGCGCATAATGAGAAGTTCATTTAAAGTCAGGTCTTCTTTTTTTAATACTTCTTCAACATATGGATAAAATTCTTTGTCTTCTTGAATTCCTTCTTCCTTATCGCCAACCATGCCCATTACACCAAGCAGGCTC
Source organism: Patescibacteria group bacterium (assembly GCA_018822435.1). Lineage (GTDB taxonomy): Bacteria > Patescibacteriota > Patescibacteriia > UBA9570 > JAHJKD01 > JAHJKD01. The sequence goes on along the minus strand of JAHJKD010000055.1, from coordinate 9,106 downwards.
GGGGCAGTGCCCAGATATTCATCGATTATATAACTGCAACCAGGATATTTCTTATTCACGTAAAAGACGCCATCAATTGGTTTTTGATGATGATGGTCGAAAATCAAAATTTCCGGACAGATTTCTTTTAATTTCTCAACTACGTCAGCTGGGAAATTAATATCACAGGTAATGATGTAATCATACTCCTCGCCTTTTATTTTCGCGTATTCGGCGTCGGTCAGAAAATAATTAGAAATAGTTGGCGTCATCAGCACGGCATCGATATCAGGATCGCTGTCGCGCAGGAATTTCCAGAGCATGGCTGCCGAGCACAGCCCGTCCGTATCCCAATGATGGATGATCAGGCCCTTTTTTTTGCCTTTGAGATCTTGGAGTTCTTTCATATGGATATTTTTAATTTTTTACGCGCTTGTTGTGGAGGGACAGGTTGTGTAGGGACAGAACACTGTTCTGTCCCTACACAACAGAACACAACATAATAAATTTTTTTATTCAACAAATATATTATCCGACTTGATAATTGTTTCAGAAATTTCCGGGCGCATAATATCTTCCGGAACTAGCTCGCCTTTGGAAAGCATATCGCGGATAATCGTGCCGGACGGGCCGACTTGATCTTCCTTGTCATGCGGGCAGGTTTTCGCTGTGCCCATGCCGCCGCATTTCCGGCAATAAAAGGAATGTTCGAATTTCAGGATGTCCATGCCCAGGTCTTCTATTGTATCAAATATTTCCTGAGCTTCAAAAGTGCCGTAGTAATCACCGACGCCGGCGTGGTCCCGGCCGACAATAAAATGGGTGCAGCCATAGTTCTTGCGGATAATGGCATGAAGTACGGCCTCTCTAGGACCAGCGTAACGCATAGCCAAAGGCAGAATGCTCATTACAGCCCTGTTCTTGGGAAAGAACTCACTTAACAGGTGCTGGTAGGAATCTAAAATGACCTGGTCTTCGAAGTCACCGGATTTCTTCTTGCCGATGACCGGATTAACGAATAAACCATCTGTAATTTCTAAAGCACAACGTTGTAAGTATTCATGCGCCTTATGGGGTGTGTTTCTGGTCTGGAAGCCAGCGACTGTTTTCCAGCCTTTTTCTTTGAATAAGGTTCTGGTTTCTGAAGGATCAAGATTATACTCTTGAAAAGGATCTTTGGAGTTGTCGATCAGCTCGATGCCGCCGCCAACTAACCAGTCATCCATATCATAAAGCATCTTTACGCCGGGATGGGCTTCTTCAGTGGTTTTAAAAACATTCTGGGCCACATCTTTTTCATCATATTGATACAAGTCCCGCACGTTCATGACCGCAATGGGATTGCCGTCCTCATCAGCCAGAATGACCTGTTCGCCGATACCAAGATCGCTTTTCGTTTTTTCATCAATGTCCAGAACAAAAGGAATAGGCCAGACAGTACCGTCTGCTAATGTCATGTTTTTCACGACTGATTCAAAATCAGCCTGGTTCATGAAGCCTTTTAAAGGCGAGTAAACGCCGCGGGCAATGTTTTTAACGTCTTTGACTTGCTCCTCACCAATTTTGATCTGAGGCAAGTTGCTGGCTTTTTCCCGCCATTTATTCGCGTCTTCTTCTTTTAAGACACGGTTAACTAAAATATTTCCGTGTGGATCAATCATATTATTTGTTGTTATTATTATTTATCCTGAGCGAGTGGAACGAGTCGAAGGATTAGTCTAGATATCCTAAATTTTTTAATCTTTCTTTGATCTTTGCTTCGTCTTCTTTGGAATAAACCTCTGATTGCTTTTCATCTTCAGCTGATTTTAATTTTTTGTCAGCAATCTGTTTGAGCACGTAAGTGACGTAATCATCAGTTGATGAAAATTCGTCAGAATCTCCGGCGATTTTATCGAGCTTTTCTTTAAGCTCATCGGGGATGTTTAATTGGGCCATAATTTTGATAATTTAATGATATAAAACAACACTCCTATTGTAGCCTAATCGGAGTGTCATGTAAATAGTGGTGTGGATAAGTTGGTATTTGGATCACGAAAGCACGAAATTTCGAATGGCTCGAAGGTAATGACTTAATAAAATATATTACAGTTTAAATACTATTTCATACTGATATTTGATGGTATGACGACTTTTCTTCGTGAAATTCGTCACTTCGAATCTTCGTGATCCAAAAGCCTATCAAATTCCTCTAAATATCGGTTAGAAACCACGCTCCAGGCGTAGTTTTTTTTAACGTATGTTTCTATTTGCTGTCTAAGGCCGTCATAATCTCGCGTGTTTATTACTCCCTCGATCGTATCTTTAAATGCTTCCGCATTTTTCGGCTCAACTAAAAAACCATTTTGGCCCGGGACAATGGCGTCCGTAATCCCTTCTATGCTTGAGGCAACTACAGGCAAGCCTTGAGAACCAGCTTCCAGAGCAACAATGCCAAAGCCTTCCCTATCCCCTTTTACAGGAATGTTGGGCATGACAAATACATGCGATGAATTAATCATCTTGGCCAGCTTATTATCTGGTACATAACCCATCATGCGGACTTTTTGCTCCAGGTTTTTCTCCTTTAAAAGAGCCTTGATGCGCTCTTCTTCCGGGCCTGTGCCCACGACTATATATAAATAATTTTCCGGCAAGTCAGGCACGACATTCTCGCAGAACCAATACACGCCTTTTCTCTTTACTAGCCGGCCTAATGTAAGAAGAATTTTAAAATCGCCAAAATCAAATCTTTCATTTGTCTGAAATTTTTCCGGATAAACGCCATTCGGGATGTACATCAACTTTTCTTCCGGCACTCCTCTTTTACGGGCTTCTTCCATGGTGGCGTTGGAAACGCAAAAGACCATGTCTAATTTTTTTAGTTTTGAAACAAAATGTTTCTGATAAAACTTTTTAGGCCAAACTACATCTAAGCCATGAACAGTAATAGTAACTGGCTTTTTTGTAATTTTTTTTAGTGATGCTCCCAGCCAAGCCAGAACTCCATCCCCTAAATGAATAACATCACAAGAACGAGCCATAAATATCGCTTTGATCCAGGCCCAAGGAATCCACCAGATCAGATGTTTCTGTGACTTGGCTAAAATGATTTTCTTTTTTGGGCAATTGATTGAGTTAACCAAGCCGTAGGAGAACTGTTCCATGCCTCCGACCTGGGGAAGATATTTTCGGCTAATGAATAAGACCTTCATTTCATTTTTTACCCTCGCCAGAAGGCTCGGGCTATTATAATAGGGCGAGCCTTCTGGCGAGCCCACATATTATTAATTATTTATCCTTATCTAGCTCTAACTTCTTTACACGATATAAAATGTCTTCAGAAACCTTACGAGACCAACCAATAGACGAACCCAGTAAACCAAGCACGACATTAATATATCCGACGATTATAAGCATGATGGCGACGATCAATGACTGGATATGTCCATTACCGCCTTGGGTAAAATAGAAATAGAGAAAACGGCCGAGAATGACCAAGCCAGGTAAAATCATGATAAAGCCAAGAATTCCAAAAAACCTGAGCGGGCGGAAAATAACAATATTGCGGACAATATTCCAACCGGCTTTCCAGATATGGTCGGGCACATTCTTGATCAATCGGGATGGCCTGTCCACGGGTCGGTCACCGATCGGCACTTCAACCATGGTTAATTTCAAATCTTCCGCTGACATCAAAGTTGTGTGGACATAAGTGTGTAAAGAATAAACACCGATTTTCATGGCCGCTTCTTTGGAATAAGCCCGGTAACCAGTCGAGACATCGTATTTAGGCATGCCCGCCCATCTGGTCATGACGCTTGAGCCGATTTTGTTGAGGTTTTTATTCTTGGTTTCCAGATTTTTTCTAGAGCCGATTACTATATCAGCTTTTTTATCTAAAATAGGTTTTAATAGTTCAGGCATTTTGGATTGGTCGTAGTGGTTGTCACCATCAGTATTCACTATAATATCGGCGCCTCTTTCTATGGCCGCATCTAAAGCAGCTCGAAAAGTAGTGGCCAGGCCTTTATTTTTTTTATTGGAAATAACATAGTCAGCTCCGGCTTCGCGGGCTATTTCAACAGTGCGATCAGTTGACCCGTCGTCGTAAATCAAAACCTCGACCTGATCAATACCAGGAATCTGACGAGGAATCTCTTTAATTACCGTGGCCAGGTTTTCTTCTTCGTTGTAGCACGGGATGTTGACTATTAATTTCATATTTCGATAAACTCAATATTTATTTTTCCTCGTGGTTTTGACCCACAGAATAATATGTAAAGCCGATCTCCCTCATCTTTTCCGGGCTCAATAAATTGCGTCCATCAAATAAAACTGGTTCGTTTAAGCTTTCTTTAATTTGACGCCAATCAAGTTCTAAAAATTGCGGCCATTCAGTCACAAGTAACACGGCATCATTGTCAGCTACGCACTTATAAGGATCTTCATAATATGTGACTGTGTCCTTTAAAATTTCTTTGGCATTGGCTGTGGCTTCATAATCAAAGCAATCTACTTTTGCTCCTTCTTTAACAAGCCTCTGGATAATATCGATAGCGGCAGATTCACGGATGTCATCAGTGTTGCCCTTAAAAGCTAAACCAAGTACGCCAAAGTTCTTGCCTTTTATATCTATGAAATGTTTTTTAATTTTATCAACAAAATGTTGTCTTTGATGTTGGTTTACTTCTATTACAGACTTGAGCAATTTGAAGTCATAGCCATGGCTACCAGCAATCTGGTCCAGAGCTTTAACATCTTTAGGAAAACATGAACCGCCCCAGCCGATGCCGGCTTTCAGGAATTTCGGGCCGATCCTTTTATCCAGACCCACGCCATGCGCGACTTCTTCCACGTCAGCCCCGGATTTTTCGCAAATATGAGCGATTTCATTAATAAAGGAAATCTTAGTGGCCAGGAAGGCATTGGAAGCGTATTTGATCAATTCAGAACTTTCTACAGTGGTAACAACTTTTTCACACTTGATGGGCGCAAAAATATCGAGCATGATCTTGGCCGCCTTTTCCGTGCGCACACCAATGACCACCCGGTCTGATCGACTGAAATCTTTGATAGCAGATCCTTCCCTTAAAAATTCCGGGCAGGATACGACATCAAAGCCGCCTTTATATTTCTTCTTGATAATAGCTTCCACTTCTTTTCCGGTGCCGACCGGGACGGTAGATTTATCTACTATTAAAGTATAGTCTTTTAAATTTGCCGCGATTTCTTCAGCCACAGCATAAACATATTGCAGGTCAGCTTTGCCGTCAGCGGCTGAAGGAGTTCCCACGGCAATAAAAATAGCATCAGCGCCTGGCATATTTTCTTTCAGAGAAGTCGAAAAAGTCAGCCGGCCCGCTTCAACATTATTCTTAACCAAAGCATCCAGGCCGGGCTCAAAAATAGGGATAACGCCCTTTGTCAATTTTTCAATTTTTTCTTCATCTATATCGATACAGACAACGTCATGCCCAATATCAGCAAAACAGGTCCCGGAAACTAGCCCGACATAGCCTGTTCCTACCATTACAATTTTCATATCTTATATAAATAAATTATTTCTTAGAAATTATAGTAAAATTTGGTTATTTGTCAATTATTGCACCCCTGTTATGTGGTACGCGCGCCCTCGTCAGGAGACTCGGGCTATTGGTTAATTCAAAGGACCTCTATTACAGCCAATAGGGCGAGTCTCCTGACGAGTCCCGCGCGCACCAATTTTATCGCGTGTCTTTATTTATAAACCTCCCACATAGTCTTGATTATAGTATCAATATCAGAATATTTGGGTTTATAATTGATCATTTTTCTGGCCTTTTTTGAATTCGTGTATAACGCCGCTGCATCGCCCGGTCTTCTGGCTACAATCTTAGCCGGGATCATTTTTTTAGTGATTAAAATAGATCTTTCCAGGACTTCTTTTACGCTGTAGCCTTGTCCGCTTCCTAAGTTCAGGACAAGAGATTCTTTATTTTTATTTAAGTAAGAAAGGGATTTAATGTGCGCATCAGCCAGGTCAGTGACATGGATATAGTCCCGAACACCGCTGCCGTCTTTGGTGTCATAATCATCACCGTAAATCAATAATTCTTTTCTTTTGCCTGTGGCCACTTCCATGATAACCGGCAACAGATTTTGGGGATTTTTTTCCAGGCCCCGGACTTTGCCGGAAGGATCATAACCGCCGGCATTGAAATATCGCAGGGCCGCATATTGGATCTTGCCTAATTTGGACAGCCATTCAAATATTCTCTCCACATCTAATTTCGTATAGCCATAATAGTTGTTTGGATTTAATTCTGATTTTAAGGTAACTGGCAGTTTTTCCGGAATGCCATACACGGCCGCCGAAGATGAAAAAATTATTTTTTTAATATTCCTCTCCTCCATTGCTTTTAATACGTTTATGGTTCCGGTGATATTGTTTTCTGAATATAAATTTGGGTTTTCCATGGATTCACCGACATCTTTTTTCGCGGCAAAATGCATGACCGCGTCGTAGCCGCCAATCATGGCTTCAGAGAGTTTTTTTTGATTCAAAATATTCCCTTTAATGAATTTTACTTCAGGGAAAATATTTTTTTTGGTACCGGTCGACATGTCATCAAAAACTGTGACCTGGTGGCCTTTTTTTAATAAATGATAGACAACATGGCTGCCGATATAGCCGGCTCCGCCAGTTACGAATATTTTCATAGGTTTTTTCGGAGGCGGATTTTGCGAAATCCGCTTTCCATTTTTTTTATTTTTTGCTGTTATTTATGTCCGCGACTTTTCTTTCGCCGGCTACGTATTGCAAAGTTTTGTGAGCGAGCATGTCGTCAATGGTTTTTCTCAGGCCTTCGTCCAGCTTAATTATGGGGAACCAGCCGATCTTGTCTTTGGCTTCAGTGATATCAGGTACGCCTGGTTTTTGCAGCCCTTCCAGGGCCGGAGTGTAAACAATATTTGAATTTGACTCGGTCAATTCAATGATCTTTTGGGCAATGCTGTTTATGCTTAATTTTTCCGGATTACCAACATTAATTACGCCTGTTTCCGGATAATCCATAAATTTCATCATGCCTTCAACCACGTCCTGAACATAACAATAGGAATCAGTTTCTGAACCATCGCCGTAAACAACCAGATCCTGATTATCCGTTGCCGCCAGAACAAAATCAGGGATCATGCGGCCGGAATTCAAACGCATGCGCGGACCGTAAGTATTGAAAATACGGCAGATCTTCCAATCAAGCTTCCAGGATTCGCCCAGATTCATGACTATGCTTTCTCCGAAGCGCTTGCCTTCGTTATAGCAAGACCGGGGGCCAAGAAAATTCACAAAACCCCAATAGTCTTCCTTGAAACCGTTCTGGCCTTCGAGAGGTTCACCGTAAACAGCGGAAGTAGAGCCGAATAAATATTTAGCCTTATATTTTTTAGCCAGATCAATCGTGTTTTTAACTAAGGCAGAATTGGCCAGTAACGTCGCTTCTATGTTTTTCTGAAAATCGGTTTTAATTGAAGGGCAGGCAAGATTATAAACCTCCTGTACGCCCTGGAATTCAAACTTGAACCGGGCTAGCTCAGGAAAGTCATCCAGATCAAAAGGCTGGGACGCGTCATGATTAAGAAAAATAAAATTTGGATTACCGAGCAAGTGATCAATATTTTCCTGGCGACCGGAAATAAAATTGTCGACACAGATGACTTTGTTTTCTTTTACCAGGGCATCGCAAAGGAACGAACCAATAAAGCCAGCCCCACCGATGACCATAATATTTTTTTTGCCGAATATTGCCTGTTTAACCATATATTTGTTTTTAAAATCTAATTTTAAATAATGTTAAAAGCATTTTAATGCCGTTCTTTGCCAGCTTGACCGGGGAACCAAGCTCAGCTGAGGCTTCTTTGTCTATCCAGATTGTTGGCGCTTCAATTACTTTAAAACCGTTTTTCTTGGCCTTATATAAGATCTCCACGTCAAAAGCCATGTTTTCCACGGCCACGTTCTTGATCAAGAAATCAGTTAATTTTCGATTGAATAATTTAGCGCCGCATTGAGTATCACTATAGGGCATCCAAAACATCATTTTTACAAAAACACGAAACATAATAGAGGCGAGCTTCCTGGCAATTGAGCGTTCTGATATCTCTGAATCTTTTCTATAGCGGGAAGCGATAACACCGTCGTTATTGCCTAAGGCCCTATAGAGTTTATCGTATTCTTTGGCAGTAGTAGCATTATCCGCGTCAACAAAGCCAATAACTTCACCTTTAGCTACTTTAAAACCCTCCATCACAGCGCCGCCCTTACCGTCTGGTTCGTCAGCCACGATATAGCGAAGATTACTATATTTTTTCTTGCATGCTTTAACAATATCTTCAGTATTATCAGTACAATTATTTACAACAATAATAATTTCCGTATCATCTTTGAAATAATTACAATAATCATCCAATGTCGGCTTTATTCTTTCGCCTTCATTGTAGGCCGGAATAATAATTGATAATTTAAACATTCACCAAAATTATACCAGATATTAAGATTTTTTGGAAGTATCAATTTTCTGTTTGAAAGTCCAGAATTTATTGGCCAGGAAGTTCCAGAAAAGGACCACGCCAGTAGTGAGAATCTTGGCGAAAATATCGAATAATCCAAGCCGGAGTAAGAAATAAAATATAATAGCATTTAAGCCGAAGCCAACCAGGGAAACAGCGAAGAATTTAATGTATTGCCGGCCGACTTGTCTGCTTTTGTCCCGGAATGTCCAGATCTTATTCAGAAAATAAGAGTTTGTGGCGGCAACTATAAATGCAATGCTGGTGGCCACGACCTTGTTTTCATCAAACCATTCCACATACCGGGTCAGAACCAGATAAATAACATAATCGATACCAGTATTTAAAATACCGATCAGGGCAAAACGAATGAACTGACCGAGCAACGGTTTGTATTTTTGATATAAGCTTTCAGGCATATTAGGTTTAGTTTACAGGATTTTTACTATTTCATCAATTGGAACCAGGATGAACCGTGATTAAAAGGATTAGCCCTGATTTTTTTTAATCAAGGATAATCTAAAAAATTATGGTCAATCCTGGTTCAATTCGTTAAATAAACTTGGAACCAGGATGAACCGTGATTAAAAGGATTAGC
>JAHJKD010000054.1 GCA_018822435.1 Patescibacteria group bacterium | reverse complement strand
AATGTCTTGACCAAGTCTTGCTTGGAATAATTACTGACAGTAATGATTTTTTTTGAGTCTTTGGCAGCATGGGAAATCACACGTTGATAACCGAACTTTTTCAGACGATATAGCCAGGGAGCCAATGTCGTTGCTCTTTGCGTGGGAAAATGAGTAATAATCAAATCATGAATTGTAACAATAAATGGTCCGCGATAAGAAAGCGGGACGTTAAAATGAGGAAAATGCATGAAATCCACTTTCGCTTGCCTGATCTTGCCCGGCATTTTCAATTGTTCATCAAAGGAATACCATTCATAATCAGCTAACAAAGGTTTGAAATTAGGATTTTTTATTTTCCAATTAGCAAAGCCATCTTTTTGGAGAAAGATTACATATTCGTTCTGATGGTCTATTTCGGACAGATATTCCACTAACTTCTGCGTATATCTGCCCAGACCTTTGGATTGTTCGCCACCAAAAAATCGGGCGTCAATTCCTATTTTCATGGTCATTTTTTCTCCGCTCCGCCCTTCGGTACAATTTCTCGCTACGCTCGAAATCACTCAGGGCTTCGCTCATTATTTCCTTATATTTACTAAAATTCATTAATAATCTTTTTTGAAAACTTCTTCAATTGATCCTCATTTTCTCTTATTAAAGCTTCTTTTTTCTTTCTTGTCCATCCTTTTAATCGATTGTTTTCACCTCCCATAAGGTAAACGTAATATGGCATGGTCTTTTTTCTATTATTAACTGAGCGAAGCCCTGAGTGATTTTTCTGTCGCAAAGCGAAAGAAAAATTGTATCGAAGGGCAGAGCGGATATTAGACTAGACTCTCAAACAATTCCAATGTCTCCCGAGCCGTCTTCTCCCAATTAAATTCTTTATTTAAATTCATATTTTTATATTGTGAATTATCCTTCAACATTTCCTTTAGTGCAATTTCTATTTCTTCAAGATTATAAGGGTCAATAAGCAGGGCTTTGTCAGCACAAATTTCAGAAAGTGATGAATTGGCCGAGGCAATCACGGGCGCACCGGCAGCCATAGCTTCCAACGGAGGGAAACCAAAGCCCTCATAAAAGCTAGGGAATACAAAAACCTGGCAGGCCTGATACAAGGCTTGTTTTTCTTTTTCTGAAATATTTTCTAATACTTTTATTTTATCAGTCTTGATAATCTGACTTTTCCATCCTTTTCTTCCCGCCACAACCAGATCAGCTTCTGGATCTATTTTATTATAAACTTGAATCAAGCTTTCAATATTTTTACGAGGCTCAATAACAGAAAGAGTAAATATGAAATTATCAGAAATATTATGTTTATTTTTTATTTTTTTTATATCTTCCGGATCAATATCCGAGGCAGGATTGATGCCGGAATAAATTACTTTTATTTTTTCTTCCGGGATATTAAGTTCATTGATCAGGTCTTGTTTGGTATTTTTTGAAACCGCGATTATTTTATCTGCTTCTTGATATAGTTTTTTTGCCTGGACCAAATGATGCCAAATTCTTCTCTTCATGGATAAAAATTCCGGAAATAGCAGGAATGATAAATCGTGGCAACAAATTACATGCTTACAATCAGGGCTCAGGCTTTGAAAAAGGATATTTGGTGAAAAAAATATGTCTACTCCCCCGATCTTCTTATCCAACTTCGGATAATTAAAAAAACGAAGTGATGTATTTAATACTTTGTTAGGTATATTGTAATCTTTTCCTAATCCAGAATTAAAAAAAATATATTGGTTTTTTTGGTCAATTTTTTGAAGGTTATCACAAAGAGAGGCGGCGTAATTTGCTATGCCGCCCCCGAAAGAGTTATCAACTGATCTGAGATCAATCCCTATTTTCATCAGGATTTTTAAAATAGAATCGAAGAAAAACTAAAATGACAGATACTATCAAGCCACCCAGAGCGCCTAATACTACAACCAGCCAAACCTGATTTTCTACTAGGACAATAATAGGTTTATCAGCTTTTGCTTCCCAGACAGGTTTACCTTCACCATCCATTACTACTTCTCTGGATTTAGTTTCCACTAATTCTATAATTGATTCAGCTAATTTTTTGGCATTTGGTTCATAAACATCATCAAATGTAATGATCACGTTCTGAGCAGAATATGATT
>JAHJKD010000053.1 GCA_018822435.1 Patescibacteria group bacterium | reverse complement strand
TTGATAATATAGTCTGTAGTCAATAGTCAGTTATTTTTAACAAGCAAACGACTAACGACTAACGACTAACGACTAACGACTAACGACTAACGACTAACGACTAACGACTAACGACTAACGACTAACGACTAACGACTAACGACTAACGACTAACGACTAAATAAAAAATATGGCTTTAGAATTCACAGATTTAAAATTTGAAGAAGAAGTATTAAAAGCAGACATGCCTGTCTTAGTTGATTTTTGGGCACCATGGTGCGGTCCCTGCCAGATGATGGGCCCGGTTATAGACGAATTGGCTGAAGAATATAAAGATGCCAAGATCGGTAAGCTCAACGTTGACGATAACGGTCAAACTGCCGAAGAGTATAATGTCATGAGCATCCCTACTATTATCATCTTTAAAGAGGGCAAAGAAGCGCAAACTTTTTCTGGCGTTACTGCTAAAGAAGAATTAATCAAGGCTTTAGACGAATTAAAATAATATGAAAGACGTAATTATAGTCGGTGGCGGTCCGGCGGGACTGACCGCGGCTTTATATACCTCACGTCGTACATTAGATACGGTTGTGATTGCCAAAGATCTGGGCGGCCAGATGGCGACCACTAATGAAATTGAAAACTATCCTGGCTTTGACCAGATTGACGGCGTTTCTTTAGCCCTGAAAATGAAAGAGCAGATTGAAAAATTCGGGGCTGAATTTACTCTGGGCACGGTTGAAAAAATCGAAAAGATAGAAGATGAAAATTTTCGAGTCACTTATAACAATGATCAGGTTGTCGAAGGCAAGTCTGTTATCTTGGCCTTTGGCCTAACTCCTCGAAATTTAGAAGTTCCTGGTGAAGAAGAATATCAAGGCAAAGGCGTTACTTATTGCGCCAACTGCGACGGCCCCTTATATAAGAATAAGCTGGTGGCTGTTATTGGCGGCGGCAACGCGGCCTTGGACGCGGCTGATTATTTGGCCCGGATTGCCAAGAAAGTTTACCTTGTTCATCGCCGGGAAAAATTTAGAGGCGAAGAGGTAATTGTAAATCAAATTATAAATAATAAAAATATTGAATTAGTGCTTGATTCGGAAATAAAAGAAGTTAAGGGTGAAAAATTTGTCACTGGCATCACCGTGGAAAATATTAAAACCAAAAAAACAAAAGATATAGGAGTACAGGGCGTGTTTGTGGAAATTGGGCGCGTTGCCAAGACTGACTTTTTACAAGGCGTGGTTGATATGAATGATAAAAAAGAAGTTATTACCTCAGAAGTAGGCGTTACATCCACTCCGGGAATTTTTGGCGCGGGGGATATTACGGATGTGGCAAATAAGCAGATTGCGATTGCCACTGGCACAGGTGTTAATGCCGCCTTGTCCTGCTACACCTATCTCCAGAAAAAATCCGGCAATGCCACGCCGATTGGATCAGACTGGGGCAAGAAAGATGAATAATTAATTTAATTTTATATTATGGCAAAGATTAATCCGTTCGATTCTGCCTTAAAGCAGCTCGATCAAGCAGCTAAATTGATTGATTTAGATGCGGACACACACGACAGGCTGAAAATGCCTATGAGGGAATTGCACGTAAGCGTGCCTGTAAAAATGGATGACGGATCCACCAAAGTTTATGAAGGATACCGCGTCCAATATGATGATTCTCGCGGACCTACTAAAGGTGGCTTGCGTTTTCATCCTGATACAGACATTAATGAAGTCAAAGCTCTGGCTTTTTGGATGACATTTAAATGTGCTACTGTTGGCATTCCTTATGGCGGCGCCAAAGGCGGCATCACCATTAATCCAAAAGAATTATCCGAAGGTGAATTGGAAAGATTGTCACGAAGTTTTATCAGGCAGCTCGGGGACTTTATCGGCCCGGAAATAGACATTCCTGCGCCTGATGTTTACACCAATCCCCAGATCATGGGCTGGATGATGGATGAATTTTCTCAGATCCATGGGAAAAATTGCCCGGCTGTAATTACAGGCAAACCATTAGAAATTGGCGGCTCTGAAGGACGCGGTTATGCGACTGCGCAAGGCGGTGTTTATTGCACTATAAATTTAGCGGAAAAGCTTGGTTTTGGCGAAGGTTCAACCGTGGCGATTCAGGGCTTCGGTAATGCCGGTTCCTATATGGCCAAGATTCTAACCGAAAAAGGCTATAAGATCATTGCCGTGTCTGATTCTAAAGGCGGCATTATGAATGTTGAAGGTCTTGATCCGGCTGAAGTGGAAAAGCACAAACAGGGTACTGGTTCTGTCCAGGGCTATGCTGGCGCGGAAGATATATCCAATGAAGAATTATTAGAACTTGGATGCGACATTCTTGTTCCGGCCGCTTTGGAAAATGTCATTACGGAAGAAAATGCCGGCAATATCAAAGCCAAAGCCGTCGTTGAATTGGCTAATGGCCCGACTACGCCTGAGGCAGATGCCATTATGGTCAAGAACGGCATCGTGGTTGTGCCGGATATTCTGGCTAACGCCGGTGGCGTAACTGTTTCTTATTTTGAATGGGTTCAGAACCTGGCTAACTATTATTGGACCGAAGAAGAAGTCCTGGAAAGATTAAAGCCAATTATGGACAAGTCTTTTGAACTTACTTGGGCCAATAAAGAAAAGTACGGCTGTGACATGAGAACAGCAGCTTATGTTCTGGCCACAGAAAGAATTGCCGCTGCCATGAAGGCGCGAGGCATGTAATCCTATTAAATTAAAATCTCGTTGTGTAGGGACAGGTTGTGTAGGGACAACCCTAGGGTTGTCCCTACACAACAATAAAAAAAACCCCACCCGGGGTTAATTCACACTTTAACATTGGCGGCTATTAGTCGCCAATATTTTTTCTAAAGAGAACCTGCCTTACAAGTTGTACATTGATTTAAGGAGGACTTCGTTCATCTCATTGTGCATGATCAGATCACGAAGAACGCTTTGGTGCTCATTTTCATCAGCCATTTCTAGCATGTCATTGTACTGCTTTTGCAGTTCTCTCTCCGCCTCAATTGCTTGGAGAGCCTTTTGCCCTAATAATTCTTTTTTCATAAAATAGGACGTTTATCTTTCGCACATATGAAGTATATTTTTGGTTGCCCGCCCATGTCAATACAGCATTTTGGTGGCTTGGGCATAGAAAAATTAAGGTTGAGCACTAAATTAGTACGCCAACTCTACTTTGATGCCTACTTAGGCCTTACCTATTTTAATTTCCGGCACTTTTGCTATAATAAAGTAATAAAAGTTATACACAACTAAAAATAAACATATGGTATATGAAACCGTAATTATCAATATTCCTGAAATCCTGCAAAAGGTCGGTCTTCGTCCTGGGCAGACCGTCGCTGACCTTGGTACTGGCCGTGAGGGCCGCTTTGCTTTATCTGCCGGTAAGGTCGTAGGAGAATATGGCAAGGTTTGGGCGATTGATATTGCTAAAGATCTTCTTCCTAGCATTGAAACCAAGGCCGCTATGCTCGGCATCACTAATGTTCATACTCTATGGAGTGACCTGGAAATGGTCGGTGCTTCAAAAAACACTATTCCTGACGATTCTATTGATTTAGCTATTGTTGCCACAGTTCTTTACCAATCAAAAAAGAAAAAACAGATCATGGAAGAAGCTGTGCGCATGACTAAGTCCGGCGGTAAAATAGTGGTCGTAGATTGGAAGAAAATTGAAACGCCTTTTGGCCCGCCCATGACTGAAAGAGTTGACCCGGAAGATGTAAAAACTATTGCGTCTGGCCTGGGCCTTCTGTTATTGGAAGAGTTTGAAGCAGGCGAGTATCATTACGGATTAATATTTCAGAAGTAGAACCGCAGATTTCGCAGATTGAACCACAGATTACACAGATTAAGCTGATTTCGCAGATTGTGAAAAAAAATTTTAAATAATAAAACACCCACTAATTATTTATGGGTGTTTTATTATGCAAAATCAACAAAAAGGGAAATTTGGCGAAAAAATTGCCAAAAAATTCTTAGAAGATCGAAATTTTCAAATCATCGGAGAAAATATCACGATTCAATGGGGTGAAATAGACTTGATTGCAGAAAAAGGCGGGCGCATGCACATAATAGAGGTAAAATATCGCACTTCTTTGCGTCATGGCCGGCCGGAAGAGGCGGTTACTCGTCATAAAATGACTAAATTATGGCGTACCGCCCAGATATATCGCCGTCAGAACAAGTTTATGCGCATACCCTGGCAAATGGATATAATTGCCGTATTATTAGATAAAAAAACCAGTAAAGCGCAGATCCGCTATTTTCCCAACATTTCATTTGACAGAGGTTTTTATAAAAGATAAGATTATCGAATCAAATAGCACATTCACAACTGATCTTTCCTGATAAAAATCAGTTCGGAATACTTTAATATATTTTTAACAAGTCATTCCCCTGATTTTTATACAGGGGTTAATTATGGTCTAGTGGATCTGGAGGGAATCCCAGATTACCATTTTTACACTATGAAAAAGAGCATTCTATTTGCGGTCATGTTCGTGTTTATGGCCGTATTGTTCATGCCGGGCATGTCACAGGCGTATAGCTCACTGCCCGCACCAACATTACTTGCTCCTGCCTCAGGTGAAAGTTTTGACTTTAGCAAACCAGCCATCCGTGGTGTCACATTTAATGATACTCGCGTCGCTGTTTACATCGATGATGTATTCAATGGTTATGCTACTGTTCAGAATGGATCCCAAGGTACGGCCAGTTTTGTTTATTTTCCGTTTCTTGACTTAAGTGCCGGTTGGCACAAAGTAAAAATTCGGGCGGAAGACCCCAATACCGGAGTGCGCTCCGATGTCTCACCTGAATCTTCTTTCTTTGTGGAATATCCTTATCCTGCCCCGCAAGTTCACTATGCGGCCGTGAATGAGGACACCACCTGGTCCAAGCCGTTTATTTCCGGCGTAGCCAAGAACGATTCTACCGTTCAAGTATTTATTGATGGCGTTCTCAATGGTGAATTTAAAGTAATGAATTCTGGTACCGGAACAGCCAGTTTCGCTTACCAACCATACTATTCTTTAAGTCCAGGCACTCATACTGCTTCTGCAGTTGCGGTTTCGCCTGAAGGAAAAAAATCTGTCGTGTCTGCCACTTTAAGCTTCGCAGTGGTTAAACCAGCCGAGGCTACTGTTTCTTCCGTTGTTGTCAACGATGAAGCTGATGATGAAAAAGAAGTTATGGAAGTAGTTGAAGAGAGTCTTTCAGAAGAAAAAGGAACAGAAGAAGAGGTTGAAGTAATTGAGGAAGTAACCGAAGAGGCTGCTCCTGTAGAAGAAGCCACTGAAGAAGAATCAACCGAAGGTGACGAAGCCACTGAAGAATCCGAAGAAGAAGCTGTAGCAGAAGAGGAAGAAGGCGAAGAAGAGGCTGAAGAAGAAGGCAAAAAGTCTTCTACTATCGGCTGGATCCTGCTGGCTTTAATCGCGGCTGCTCTCGTTTGGAGAAATCGAAAAGGCTTTTCGTCCATGATGAAAGGCGGAAAACAAGGTCCAGATGATTTTGCCGGAACAGGTTCTGATGATTCAGACAATAAATCAGTCGAAGTTATTTCAGGTGATGATAATAAAGATAATTCATCTGACAGCTCTGACAACACCGAAAACAAATCATAACGTTTTATAAAAAAATCTCCCCGTGCGCGGGGAGATTTTTTATTTGCTTGGATTCAGTGGCACGCGCGCCCTCGTCGGGAGACTCGGGCTATTGGCTATAGGTTGACTAATATTAATAATAAAAGTAATTTAAAAATATGGAGGGCATAGCGCTCTTTTTAATTTACGGTTTTTTAGATTCAAAGAGGAATTTGCTAATAAATATCTTTATTATCAGCTTCCTCTTTGAATCATCCAATTGAGGTACGCAGGTGCGTATTAAGCGATCTTGCCTAATGGTGGGCAAAAAGCACTGCAGGGGCAGTGGATCGCGGAATTTTTACCCCAGGATGAAGCGCAGTTGCGCTTGGGGATTGCGACTTGGCTGTTTGGTCAACAGCTGGGTGTCTTCAGGTGAAGATTAAGCAATAATTCCACGACCAGAGGCAAAAAGATGAGCAAGGACAAGAAAATTCAGAAGTGGGAGCGGCGTCTCAAAGAGAAGCTGGGATTCCTGGAGGAGTGCGGAGTGCTGGAAGCCTACTTCCTGATCCTGGCCATGGCCACGAACCAGCGGGACATCGAGATCCTGCACGACCTGCTGCCGGAGAACTGCCAGGTCTTCGGTGAGCATTTGTGCCAGCTCCGCAAGATCCGCAAGGAGATGTACAAGGACGATTCGGCCAAGATGAAGAGCCCCTCCATCCGGCTCGATAACGATGTGGCCAAGCGCATCCTGGAGCGAGTGCTCAACGACCAGACCCTGGCCCCTCTCTACGCGGAGCTGGTCAACTCCGGCCGGGACCAGGTCTGCCCGATCTCGTACATCAACGCCCACGACGTCGTGTTCAGCCACATCGAGCGTAGCGGCTACGGCGGAGGACGCCACTTCACCTGCGTCCTGTTCGGCGAGGTCCTCGAAATCAGCGTGTGCCTGGCCAATGACCGCGAGTCTGTTGGCGTCAAGCTGTGTGCCTGGCACTATGAGCTGACTCCGAACTGGGTCTACAGGATGCGTCAGAACCAGGCTCTGGCCACGGCCATGCAGACCGGCCACAAGTATTACGACGGCCGGCGCGGAGAAGAAGTCAGCTTCTGGTTCGAGTTCGAGGCGGATGACTTCCTGCCCTACTTCCAGGAAGAGACTACCAACGACCAGATCGATGAGTGGGTAGCCAAGCCTGGGTTCTGCGCCTTCCTGGAGCAGAAGCTGCGGGAGCGGATAGCCTGCGAGTTGGACAAGGATTTCGGCCAGGTCGAGCGCATCATGCCCATCCTTACCACTTAGCCCATTTCTGGGCAATAAAAACCCAAAAAACCGTAAACCGGCCCAGCTTCCACGAGTGAGGCGGCCGTGCAACCAAGGAGGAACCAGAGAGCTGAGAATATGATGTAATTGCAACCTCTCTTTTTTTATTTATTTCAAACTTAGGAAAAGAATTTTATTACGGATAGACATATGTTTCTTTGAATGGGGCTACATCCATTAACTCAAATTCTTCAGTTGCAGAATATTCTTTTAATTTTTCTTCATATTCTTCTTTTGACATTTCTCCATATACAATCGGAATGGTCGAATCTAATATCCAATAATCAATAGTGTCATTTTCAGGGCTTAATCGTTCCGCAACTATTATTTCACCATTTAATGAGTATCTAAACTTTAATACTTTTGAAGGAATATAAGGAACATCATTTGTGTAATTTAGGTTATCAGGAATAATTGAAATATCATCTTCTGATTTTCCCACCAATGAATAATTGCCTGGAAAGTCATAATTAAAAACATCATTAACAACCGGAGAATCATTAGCTAAGTCAATTTTTATCTCGTGGGTTATTCCTTTTGGTAATTTATAATTAAAATATAAATTTATTTTAAAAAC
>JAHJKD010000052.1 GCA_018822435.1 Patescibacteria group bacterium | reverse complement strand
ATGGAGAAAAAAATGAATAAAAATCAGTTGGAAATATTAAAATTAAATATAATATAGGGCAAATTATTGGAAGAGGTATTTTTGGCGGACTTATTATTAGCCTTGCGGTATTGATGGGAAAATTAGGAGGCCCTAATTATGGTGGAGTATTTGCTAGTTTTCCAGCTATGTTTATTTCAATAATGGTAATTGTTTATAAATTACATGGCGTAGAATTTTCTAGAGCACTAGCAAAAACTCTTATGGTGAGTGGAATGATAAATATTACCGCTTATTCGATATTTGCTAGATACTCTTATACATATATTGATAATTTATATTTGGGAACTTTAGTTTCAATATTATTGGCATTGATATCTGGATATTTCACTTTTATTATTATTAAAAAATATACAATTTAAATATTATCGACCAAACAGGTTCTAACTTCGTCTAGCCCGCGGAGCCAAATAAGGTCGTTCAGAAATATTACTTATTCAACAATAATAAAACTAGCCCGATCATTTTATCCTTGTCCCGAGGCTGGCTTTCGGCAATAAGCAAGGTTAAAGCAGTTAAAGCTTCCGGAGTAAGGCTGGCGCGCAATAAGCCTGTTTTGCGCAGGAACCAAATGAAGGAAAAGGCGCCGCTTCTTTTATTGCCGTCCGTGAAAGGATGGTTCTTAACCATGAAATACAATAGATGGGCTGCTTTTTCTTCTGCGGTCGGATATAGGTCTTTCCCAAAGGCGGCCTGCATGACATTGCCAACAATACCTTCTACCGCGTCTTTGGTTTTTACTTGCGCAAAAAGATCAGTGGCCTGTTTTTTGGTGATCAAATCCTGCTTTAATTCTTGAAGAGCCTGATCCAGCTCATTGGCCGTAATGATCACTTTCTTTTTTGTGGCGCCTTTTTTGGGGAATTTGTCCGTATCATAGGCGCTCAAAGAAAACCAGGTATTTGCGAAGGCATTAATCAGTTCCAGAATATCTTCTGTTTTGATGTTATTGCCAGCTGGCAAAAGGGCTTTGACGTCAGACACGGCTTTTATGAAATTTTCATAATTTTGGCTGACTTGTTTTTTGTTGATAGTGTAGCCCTGAATTAAATGTTGTTTTAATACTTTGGTTGCCCAAATTCGGAATTGTGTGGCGTTTTTCGAGTTTACTCTATATCCGACAGAGATGATGACATCGAGGTTATAAAAGTCAATGTTTCTTTTCACTGTTCTATTTCCTTCTGTTTGAATTGTTTCCAAAATGGAAACAGTTGTTTTTTTATCTAATTCTTTTTCCTTGTAAATATTGCTCAAATGCTTAGAAATCGCAGCTTTTTGAACTCCAAATAAATCTGCTATTTGATTTAAATTGCCCCAAATGGTGTCACGGTCAAAATCCCCGCGGAATTCAATTGCGCCGTTTTTTCCTTGATATATGATTAATTGCCTTTGTTTATTTTTAGACATATATAATTTAATTTTGTAAAGTTAGCGTATATAATCAATGACGTATTGTCAATTGGATTAGAAAAAATGGGGGTTTTATTTTACCCCCGAACTAGACGTTAGAACTTATCTTGATAAAAAAGAGTTTTTATAGAATAATACTTATATGGTAAAAGAACCTGGAAGTCAACAAAATGAAATACGCTCCATCGAAGGCCGATCTAGAAAGTTGGCTTATGATGTTGAATTTCGAAATAAATTGCGGGAAAATCCTGGGATTTTAAAAAAGGGAATGGAAATGATGAATCAGGCTATTGATGATTATCAACCCGAACCATTTGAGTATCGCCCCGGCCAAATGGTGCGCTATGACAAAGAGACAAATACTTGGCTCATAGAAGAGCGAGGTTATGAACCAGTTAGAGATGAAAATGGACAATTTGTCTTTGATGAAAGAGGAGCTGTTGTAACGAGAGAAGTTACCGAACAGCCATTTTACTTGGGAAGAGCGACTTTGTTAGCTCCAGGTGAAACAATCAATAATCCAGATACTGGTTTGGAAGTCACTTTACTAGGCAGATCAAATAGGGAGGGAATAAAAGGAGCTTATAGGATAGTGAATGTGTGTAATTACTTTAAAATAAAAATGGGAGAGGATGAATATTTTGTAAAAGAGTCTGCTGAAACTCTAAATCCTGGATTTGACGAATTCCAGAATACCCAGGCCGCCCGAGAAGCATTAAAAGACATAGATTTTGTAGAAGTGGTTGATGCCCAATTGGGATATCAGGATGGTCGGCAAAGCTTGTATGTGTCTCGTTGGAAAGATTTGGAATCAAGAGGTTTCAGGGTGAGCGTTGGTTGGCGCCAAACTGATGATTACGGAAAGTATTATCAATCCGTTGAAAATCCAGTTGATAAACAGGAAATAAGAAGACGGTATCAATTAATTGAGAAAATATTAAGAGAAAATGATTTAGGCGAGGATGTAGAAAATAATTTGCTTTATCAACCCCAAACAGGCCAATTTTTTTTAATAGATGTTACAGGCAAAAATACTGAAGAAGTTGGAGAGCCTGTAAGATTGAATCAATTCTAAGTTTGTAAATTTGGAAGAAAATGTTGATTTTGTATTTTAAATAAGGTTCTAACTTCGTCTAGCCCGCGGAGCCAAGCTCAAAAAATCCCCTAGATAGGGGGATTTTTTAATTTGAGGCCGAGCCTGCGAAGGAATCGGTTTAACCTTGTATTAATCTCATTTTCCTTTTTTTAGCTCAGCGATCTCTTTTTTCAGTTCGATCATTTTCAGCTCCCGGCCGACCATGATATCGTTCATGTCAGACAGCTCGGCAATGCGGGCATTGAGCTCTTTTGTTTTGCTGGCGATGCCCTTTTCCAGATCCTTAGTGTAGTTGGCCAGCCTTTTTTCTATCATCCGTTCCAAGGTAATATCTTCGATCGCCAATAAGATCAAGTCGGACTGGTCCAGCTGCCGGGCATTGAGCATCATTATTTTTGGTCCGATCTTGGGAAAAACATGGGATACCTCGTAATCATTGAATACTTTTTTCTTTGGTAAAATATTTTCCAACAGTTTTCTAAGCTTAGGGATGTCCCATTGTTTGTTCCCCAGAGCATAGATGAGTTTATTCTCCGTGCTTTTTCTTGTGGTTTTAAAATTTGAATAAAAGGATGGATTTGCTCCGATTACCCTTAGCTCGGGATCAAGAATAAGAAAAGGCTCTCGGGCCGTATCGGAAAATGTTATGATATAATGCCTGGCGATATCCTTGTCTTTTTTTGGAACAGACTTTTTATTTTTCATAATGACATAAATTATTTTTTCTTAACATTATTATACTGTTAATAAATATTCTTGTAAAACGATATAAAATTTTAATTTCTCACCAAACAGGTTCTAACTTCGTCCAGCCCGCCCTTCGGCCTTCGGTATGCCCCGCATTCGCGGGGCTACTCAGGCTCAGGGCTTTTGCTCCGCCCAAATATTTAAGCCCCTGTCTGGGGGGGGGCTTTTATAATTGTTGCATTTTTCGTTGCAATATGATACAATTAGATTATAAAAATGAAACAATTTAAAAATGGCAAAAATTACTAAGAGACAACTGGAAATTCTAGATTTTATTCGCAAAAAAGGTCCTGTTCAAAACCAATTAATCAAGGATCATTTAGAAGGAATTTTTGGGATCTTGGCTCGAGTTACGGTTGTCCGAGATTTAGACAACTTATTACAGGCAGGGTTGATTATTAAAGAAGGGAAAGGAAGGGCAGTAAAATATTCTGAAAAAATGACAAATAAATTATTGTCATATTTTGATATTGATGAGTATTTTAAATTAGGCCCTGATGAAAGGCAGCTTGCCTTCTCTTCTTTTAATTTTAATGTTTTTAATAATTTAAAAAATTTATTTTCCCAGGAAGAAATTAATAGTTTAATTGAAATTAACAATACTTATCAGAAAAGCGTAGAAAAATTATCAGCCACGGCATTAAAGAAAGAATTTGAAAGATTAACCATTGAATTAAGTTGGAAATCTTCCCAAATAGAAGGCAATACTTATTCTTTAATAGATACGGAAATTTTAATAAAGGAAAAAAAAGAAGCCAAAGGGCACGATAAAGAAGAAGCGATTATGATCTTAAACCATAAAAAGGCGTTTGATTTTATTTTGGACAAAAAAAACAATTTTAAAAAATTGAATTTGGCGAAAATTGAAAACATACATCAATTGCTTATTAAAGATTTGGATGTAGCAACGGGATTAAGAAAAAGGCCAGTAGGCATAATAGGCACCGGTTATAAACCTCTGGACAATCAATTCCAAATCAAAGAAGCAATGGAAAAAATGATAAAAAAAGTCAATGGTTCAGCTGATCCTTTTTCTAAGGCGTTGATTGTTATTTTATTGATTTCTTATGTTCAGCCTTTTGAAGACGGCAATAAAAGGACGGCTCGTTTAATGGGAGACGCCATGTTGTTAGCTCATAACGCCTGTCCATTATCTTTCCGCAGTGTTGATGAGGGAGAATACAAAAAGGCAATGATCCTTTTTTATGAACAGAATAATGTTAGATTTTTTAAGGAATTATTCATACAACAGTTTAAATTTGCGATTGATAATTATTTTAAATAATTAAAATATTATGGTTTGGAAATCGTCCCATTTGGCGAGTATTAAAAAAACACCCCCTTAGATGGAGGTGTTTTAAAATTTTTAGAATAGATTATTTTTCTACATCATATCAGACATCAACCCAGGCTTTGTGGCGGCCGTGGCTTTATCGGCTTCTATATCATTTATTAATATTAAATTCGTCAATTATTTCTCCGTTGATGTTCTTGAAATAGCAATGGGCCTGGTTGGCTGCGCCCTGGTAATTGAATTCACAAAACAAGGCTCCGAAAGTGGCATCCTGGTCTTTGGTGTAAACGGAAGCCCACCAGTCTTCAGCGGCTATTTGGTCATCCTGCCCATAAACGCTTTTCCCGCCCAGGCCGGAAATGACGGCAAATCCGTTTTTGGGGGTAAGGTCGAGGGTGTCGGAAGTGGAAGCTATGCTTTGGGTGGTGAAATTATCCATCAGATGGGTCCGGCCGTAACTGTGGTCATGGCCGGAGACCGTAAAAGCGCCGGCTTGACGGCAGGTGTCGTATAATTCAATATCGACTTTAGTTTCCTTGTCGCCAACTTGCATGAGGCGGTTGTTCAGGTGCCAGAGGCAGATTTTCCAATCGGAGTCATTGCCCGTAAGTTGTTGGTCCAGGTAGGCGGCGTGGTCTTTATTGGAAAAGCCGGGATCAACAGTAACGAAGAGCAGGCCGTTGTAGGTGCAGGCAGACTGACGGCCCAAGTCCCCGACACATTCGGCACCGGGCATATTGGCCAGACGTGAGTTAAGATAACCGCGGTAAGCGGTCCAATCACTTTCGTCATGGTTGCCCATGATGGCAAAGACGGGGAAGTCCGGCCCAAGAACGCTGTTCAGCTGGTCCTCCCATTTATGCGGGCCGGCGCTATAGCCCAGGTCCCCGGCAATAACAAGTAGTTCTGCCTCTTCGTCTTTTACCATATTCAGCACGGCTTTAGAATCTTCGGTGACACCCTCGTCGCCAATAAAGGCGACCTTAAAATCAGCCGGCGTATTTTGGGACACGGATTCAGGGGGGAGCGTACCTTGTTCGGGCGCTGCCTGCTTTTCGCACATGGCGCCGGTGAAAATAAAAGCCAGTATTATTAATATAATGCCAATTATTTTATTCATATTATAAGTATAACATGAATGGTGTGATATAATACATTTATGAATAATAAAGAAAAACAACGTAATAAAATTATTTTTTATGCCAGGAAAAATTTAGGCAGGCCATATAAATATGGAGCTAAATTATATGAAGCTCCGAATTTTTTTGATTGTTCCAGCTTCATCCATTATTTATATGAAAGAATTAATATTAATTTACCTCGGACAGCCTTGGAACAAGCGCACCTGGGAAGAGCAATCAATCCGAAAAAAGAGGACCTGATGATCGGGGATCTGATATTTATAAAAGGCAAATGGGGTCACTATGATCAGAAGTTCCTCCAAGGAATCGGCCATGTCGCTGTATATGCGGACAAAGGAAAAGTGATCCATGCAAAAATGCAGGCTAAAAACGGGCGAGTCAGGAAGGATAGTGTTGATTCTTTATTGAAAAGAAAAGACTTAGTAGTTATTAAAAGAATAATTTAATGGATAGAAAAAAATTTGAACAACTAGTTAATGAGGGAATTCAGGCGATTCCGAAAAAATTTTTGGATAAATTAGATAATGTTTCAATTGTAGTGGAGGAGGAGCCGAATAAATTTCAAAGGGAAGAAACTGGTATGAGGCGCGGATCTATTTTATTTGGTTTATATGAAGGCGTGCCGCAAACCGCGCGGGGATATTATTATGGCAGTGTCCTGCCAGATAAGATAACTATTTTTCAAAAGCCGATAGAGCAATTTGCAAAAACTGATGATGCCATCAGAGATATGGTCTGTGAGACAGTCTGGCATGAGATCGCGCATCATTTTGGCATGGATGAAAAAGAAGTCAGAGAGGCAGAAAAAAAGAGAAATTCATAACATGGCCAGAAAGTAGTATATTTGTTATTATTATTGCATAATTAATAATCAAAAAATAAAATGGCGGAAGAAAAAAAAGGCAGTACACAGAAATATGGCCGAGGGGCTTTATTTATTCCAGCTGGAATAATTTTGGGCATGGGCGTGGGCTTTCTTATTGATAATCTTGTCGGGGGCATGTTTGTTGGTTTGGGATTAGGATTCCTTGCTTTCGCAATTGTCGCGGTATTTGTTAAAGACAAATAAAAGCCTTTTTTAAAATGGCCTCAACTAATCCGGTAAAACTTATTGGTTATCATTTATTTAATTTATTCGTTATTTTAATTGGCGTATTTTTTTGTTTTTTCCCTTTAGCAACTATTGCCTATCCGGATAAATGGGTAGGCGGAGCATATGTTATCGGGTTTGGTGTCTTTAATTTTATTTTTGTATATTTTTTTGGCCGGTCTAGAATGGTCAGAAGTTATAACCCAAGCTATTTATTGATTATTGACAGCATCCTGGTAGTAGGATTTATTTCGGCTATTATCGGATTCATGGGCATGTTCCAAGCAGTGGAGTGGTATGATACCTTTACCCATTTATTTGTTCCGATGATCGGAGCATTTTTTGTTTATATGATTTATTTGGGATATAAACCCAAAGCAAAATTCACTTTTGGTGTGATTTTAGTTTTTTCCCTGGCTATGATAGGTTTGATTTTTTTATGGGAGTTTTTGGAATTTTTCGTGGAGACATATACGCACCACCCGCTTTGGCTAACAAACGGGGATCCGAATGATTTTCGTGATGATGTTTTAGCGGGATTTATCGGCATATCTCTCGGAACTATAATTAGTGCTTATACTATGAAACCTTTATTGGCAAAACTAAAAAAATAAGCTAAAAATATCGAGTCATTTTTTTCCCCAGAAACAGCCCGTGAGATGATGATACAATTCGGATATTGGATCGCCTTTTTATTGGTCTTTATTGAAGGTCCTATCGTAACAGTGATTGCTGGTTTTCTGGCATCGCTCGGATATTTTAATTTCGTCCTCATTTTGATCATAGTAATCGTGGCTGATTTTCTGGCGGATGTAATGTATTATTTGATTGGCCGGTGGGGCGGACGGCCGGTGTTGAAGAGGGTGGAGAGATGGACGAAATTCAAAGATGAGCAGGTAGATAAATTGGAACTGGCTTTTAAAAATCATGCCGGCAAGACATTGATCATAGGTAAATTCACTAATATCATCGGCGCAGCTATTTTGGTCATTGCCGGAATTGCCAGGGTGCCTTTCTATAAATTCGTATTCTATAACGGATCGATGACTATTCTAAAGTCTTTTGTTCTCATTTGCCTTGGTTATTTTTTCGGGTCAGCCTATGTAAATATAAATTCTATTTTTGGCTACATCGCTTTTGGCACTATAGCTGTAATGTTCATCCTGATGCTCATTTATTCCAAGAAAATAATAAAATATTTTTATGAGACTCCTGATCGTACATGATACTTTTTATCCCAATGTAGACGGGGCTTCATATTTTACCCAGCGCCTGGCCCATAAAATGGCGGATCGCGGCCATGAAGTCATGGTCATCGCACCCGGGCAAAAATTCCAGAGTTATCACGATAGCCTGAAAAAATTAAAGGTTTTTTGGGTCATGTCGGTCCCTATTTTGGTGGCCAATTACAGATTCAGCTTCCCTTATATACACGGCAATGCCATTAAAAAAGTTGTGGCTGAGTTTGATCCTGAAGTCATCCACTTTCAGGGGCATTTTCCGATTAATGCCAGCGTGCATCGGGCGGCCCGGGCACTGCATAAGGCGACCGTGGGCACGAACCATTTCATGCCGGACAACCTGGCCCATTATCTGCCGGCGGAGAGGTATCTGCGGCCGGCTTTTGAAAATATTGCCTGGGGATATTTCAAGAAGATGTTCGAGCAGCTCGATATCGTGACGACGCCGACGCAGACAGCGGCTGATGTGTTGAAAAAGATCGGCTTGCAGAATGAAGTCCGTCCGGTTTCCTGCGGAATTGATATGAATAAATTTTCAATGAAAAAATCAACAGCCGAAGTAAAAGAAAAATATAATATTAAAAATAAATTTACGGCGATCTATGTCGGCCGGATGGATAAAGACAAGAGCATTGATATAGTGATCAAAGCGATGCCAGCGGTCCTGAAAGAAAAAGACATACAGGTGATATTGGTCGGCAAGGGGAAAGAAAGTGAAAATTTGAAAAAGCTGGCCCGAAAATTGGGCGTGGAGGAGAATGTGATCTTTGCCGGATTCGTACCGGATGATGAATTGCCGAATTTTTATAACATGGCGGACTGCGCCATTGCGCCTGGGAATTTTGAATTGCAGAGCATTTCCACCATGGAAGCCATGTCCATGGGCCTGCCGGTCGTAGCCGTCAATGCCCTGGCCCTACCCGAACTGGTGCACGCGGGCGAGAACGGATTTTTATTTGCGCCGGGTGATAGCAGGCAATTGGCCGAGTATTTATTAAAAATGATAAATGACGGAGACATGAGGGAGAGCATGGGAATTAAAAGCTTGGAAATTATCAAGAAACATGATATTGAAAGATCATTGGATTGTTTTGAGGATATCTATAAGGAAGCGATAAATAAAAAACAAATATGAAAAAATATTTTTTATTTTTACCTATCGCCCTCCTTTTTTTGGTTGGGGCTAATAGCTGCGGACCGGTGGAGACGGCGGATGACATCAAGCTGCGCGTGGCTGTTTTCGGGGACAACCGCATCGGCTATGAGGAGTGGCTGAAGACCAAGGACGCCAATCCGAGCTCGGCCAATCTGCCCCAGCTCGACCAGAATCTTAAGGACATCAGCCAGGCCGAACCAAAGGCGGACCTGGTCGTCTTTCTCGGGGACATGGTCATGAACCAGGTCCAGGACAACGGCGAGACCTTGAAGATCCAGCTGGATGCCTGGCAGGAGCATTATCAATCCCTGTCCGTCGCCGGTGACATGAATCTTCTGCCCGTGCCCGGCAACCATGAACTGAACTTCTACGACACGGACACCGGGACCGAGGCGCCGAATCCGGGCGCGATCGATGCCTGGCTGGCATGGTTCAAGCAGAACAGCTATGACAAATATGCCGGCAACGGGCCGACGCCCACGGGTGATAATCCGGATGACCTGGTCCGGGACGAAAGCGACCTGACATACTCCTTTAATATCGGCGACGTCCATTTTCTGATAATCAATACGGACACTTTGAATACCAAGACAGATGCCAAGACCGGCCTGGTCATGGAAAGGTGGATCCCGATAAACTGGGTCAAGGACGACCTGGAAAAGGCGCAGGCGGATCCGGCCATCTCCGCCATCATCGTGATGGGCCACCGGCCGGCGCGGAGCGAGACCCGTACGGCCGAATACGCGGAGACCGCCATCCTGGACACGCCCGCGCACCCCTTTGACAAGATGCTGATGGAAGCCATGAAGGAAAACGACAAGGTCAGAGCTTATATTGCCAGCCACTTGCACACCTGGTCCGCTTCCCGCCTGGAAAAAGGCAAGGGCACCTGGCAGGTCGTTAGCGGCAATGCCGGGGCGGAACTGGACGGGGACTGGCATCCGCAGGGCGGCCCGTACTTCGGGTACTGCCTGCTCGATATTTATCAGGACGGGAAAGTGGTGCTGCGATCTTACGGCCGGCCCCTGCCGCCTGATTCCCAGAAAATTTATGAAGATACACCAGTGGCGCCAGAGCCGGCGACTTTGCGGCAAGAAATAATATTAAATGAATAAACTGATTACATGTCATTCTCTTCTTTTGTTTTCGTAACGATCGGCATTGCTCTGGTAGAAGCCCTGGATCCCATTACTTATATTGTTTTGTTTAAAGTCTTGGCAACTAAAAATCCGATTAAGAATTTTATATATTTTATTATTCCTTATTCCGGCTTAATGTTCCTTTTTGGCATGGTCATACTCATATTTGGAAACGCTTTGGCCCAATATTTGAACCAACCGACAACTGATTTCCAAAAATGGATTATTGCCGGGATAGGAATAGTTATTTTACTGTATGGATTTTTTCAATATTTTAAATCAAGCGTAAAAAAGAAAAAAGAGAAAGTGCAAAAAATGAAACTACAGGGCAGCGGAAGCTTCATTACTGGCGTAGTATTATTTTTTATTAATCTACCGATGTCAGTGGCCTTTTTTGGTTTGATTTTATTGATATTAAAAGAAAAACTGCCTTTTTCTGAAGGCATGTTTATCATTTTTCTATTCACTATATTATTTACTGCCCCTTATGTTTTAACGGCAATTTTTTATAAAAAATATGAAGCAAAGATCAAAAAATTATTAGATAAAATATTTAAATTTTTAGGTAATAAATTTGTTTTTGGGACTATATTGGCATTAATCGGTTTATATTTGATCTTCGGGTAAATGAAATTGATATTTTGTGCTATAATATAATCATCAATTTCTTATTTTTAATGGAGGACTTATGAAAAAATATTACTTCCTCGTGCTGGGACTAGTTTTTATATTAGTACTGGCCGGAGCTTCTTGCCAGAACAAGACGGAAGAAAATTTTGAAAAATTGACAAATGCGAGTAATGCAAGCACGGATGAAGTAGGCGAAAGTGAGGCAAATGTTAATAATGGGGATGTAAAAAAAGGCGATGATGGCGGAGACGACACGATTACAAAAAAAGACATGGAAGAGTCTTGCGCGCCGATTTATAATGACTCTGTAGAAGAAAATTTTCGCAATTTACAATACAGGACTTCTATTTATGGAAATGTTCCGGAAAAAGGATCTGGTTTGCGGTTGGGTATTTATCAAACCCAGGCCGATTATGGGCCAGGTGCGTCTGCAAAAAATTTATCTCGTTTAAAAGAAGCAGTCGCTAAAGCCAGTGAATATGATGTTCAACTGCTGGCTTTTCCAGAGCTATATATTCCCGGATATACTTTGAGTCCGGATGAAGCCAAAGAAGTGGCGGAATATTCTGATGGCCCAAGCATTACTGAAGCCAGATTGGTAGCGCGCCAATATAGGATGGCTCTTATTGTGCCGTATGCGGAAAAAGTGACCACCGATGACACAGATTTTTATTATGATAGTATGGCGGTTATAAATGAAAATGGAGAATTGCTAGATAGTTATAAAAAAACGCAGCTGTATGCGCAGGCCGAAAGGAATAATTGGAGTTTTGGCACGAGCGACTATCCGGTCCATAATATTTATGGCTTTCCTGTGGGCGTATTGAATTGTTATGAAGCAGAATTTCCAGAGCTATCTAGAATTCTAGCTTTGAACGGAGCCAAACTGATCGTGGCGCCGACGGCAGCGGATAATTATTATATTTTGCCTGATGGCGAGAGAAGCGATGTGCCTTATCCTGATATTTCTAATATACTAGTTCCGGCTAATGCATATCAGAATAATATATTTTTCGCTTATGCTAATCGCACCGGGTATGAAAAACGGCAGGGCGATGTCTGGCATTATAAGGGAAACAGCATTGTAGCCGGGCCAGACGGAAATATATTAGTAGAAGCCGTGCATGAACAAGATACTATGCTTATTGCTGACTTGGTGCCGGCTTATTTTGGAGCCACTCATCCAGAACCAACATTTGACTACCTCCAGGACAGACGGCCGGATCAATATGGCGCTCTGACAGCGGAAGAAGCAAAATTTTATGATGAAACCAAAGAACCGATTACCACAGAGACAAATTTACTAGATCAGACTTACGATTACACGCCGGATAATTAATATGCAGTTTTTTCCTTTTATTCTCGGTTTTCTCTTTCTTGCTCTAGGCATTGTCTTGATTGTTTTAGGCGCTCGGCAAAATAAGAGGAAAAGCTTGAAAGTATTTTTACTACTGGCTGGAATTTCCGCAGTGGCCTGGCTGCCTTTAGTCGTTTTGCATAATATGTTTTATGCCTTTGCTATTACTGTGGCTCCAATTTCTCTTTCTTTAATGCAGGACATGACTGGCCTGGAAATTGTGACGTTTTTAATGGCCACAATAGGCTGTCCGATCGGGTTTATTGCAGGAGTGATGGGCAGTATTATTGCTTATATCAGATCTAGGAAGAAATAAGACCATGGAAAAGACTTTAAAAAAAATTTTATTGATCTTCTTAATAATATTTATTGTTCTTTTTTTGGCGATTTTGGCATTATTTGGATATATGATGTATGAGGCAAAGACGTTTTCTATATCAGAAGTGGAAATTGACGGGCTGCCCGGTACGATTGTCTTGTTGACTGATTTACATGCCCGGGAAGAAAATATTGAATTTTTACAAAAGGTCTATGAAAAGGTCAATGAGATCGATCCGGATATGGTTCTTATTGCCGGAGATTTTATGGACGGTTTTCAGGATGAAATGCAATATCAAAAATATCTGGCTGACATCAAGGCGCCGAAATATGCCGTGCTTGGCAATCATGATTATGGCGCGGGCGTGGGCGCCGGGCCCTTTGACGAAAAGGAGAAGGAACTCTGGAATGATACGGATTTGTCAGTTGATGGATATGATGTTTCGGCTTTGGATGACGGCAAGAATGATTTTAATTTGGCAGATGACCTCATGGCTGAACTTGCTAAGAACGGCGTGAAAGTTTTTCGCAATGAATTTGAGTTTA
This sequence comes from Patescibacteria group bacterium, assembly GCA_018822435.1. Classification (GTDB taxonomy): domain Bacteria; phylum Patescibacteriota; class Patescibacteriia; order UBA9570; family JAHJKD01; genus JAHJKD01. The sequence continues at coordinate 5,101 of JAHJKD010000052.1, read as the reverse complement.
TTAATATTAATGGCAAAGAAATCCTTCTTGTCGGCCTGGATGATTGCCTGGCTGGCCAGACAAAGCTGCCGGATTATCCGGACGCGGATTTTACTGTTTTCATGATGCATGAGCCGGAATGCCGGGCGGACTGGGATTACGACCTGTTGCTCGCCGGCCATACCCATGGCGGGCAGATGGACCTGCCCATAATCGGCATTCCAGAAGAATGGTATGGTTATTACGCTTTTGCCGGCCGCATTGATGAGCCAGGCAAGACCGTTTATATCAGTCGCGGCGTGGGTACATGGCCCTATATAGACAAACTTGACATGCGCTTTCGCCGTCCGCCGGAAATTGTTATACTAAAACCGAAAGATTAACAATAAAAATAAAATTATGGCAAAAATGAAAACCAGCTCTAAAATAATTATAATAGTTTTAAGCGTAATTGTTTTAGGCTTGATTGGCGTAGTTACTTATGGCATAACAGTAAGTAATCAAAGAGCCGAGTTTGATGCAATTGATACGACAATTTTAGAAAAAGGAGATTTGGATAAAGTTGTGTTTGCGGATGGTCAGGTCAGGGCAGCCAGTTACACGCAAATTTATCCGACAGCCACAGGCACGGTCAAAGAAATCAATGTTTCAGAAAATAGCGAAATCTCAAAAGATGATTTGCTCATGAAAATTGAAGTGACTGATCAAGCGGGCGGTACTTCAATTCAGGAAATTAAAGCGACCATTGACGGAACGGTGACAAACATATGGGCGAAAGTAGAAAATCAGGTTACTCCGGGGCAGACTCCCTTGATTGAAGTTGTTAATTTGGATGAATTAAACGTGGAAGGCCTGGTATTGGAATCAGACGTAAATAAAGTGGCGGTCGACCAAAAAGTAAAGCTAGATTTTCCCGCTTTAGATGAAAATGGCGACGACACGGAATATTTTGGCAAAGTCACTTATGTGGCACAGTCACCTTTTGATGTTAATTCTGTAAATCCTAGTTATCAGGTTTCAATTGAGCCGGATGAATTACCAGATGGCGTAAAGTTTGGCATGACTGTAAATATGGAAATTATTGTGGATGAAATTGATAATGTTCTATATGTTGATAATGTTTATATTTATACGGAAGATGGCAAGGACTATATAATCAGAGTTGTGAACCGGGATCAAAGAAAAACAGAAAATGTGGAAGTAGACCTGGGCTTTGAAGGAGAAAATGATACGGAAATTCTATCAGGCGCGGATGAAAGCGATATTATCATGTTGCCTTCAGTTGAGACAGGCACTTCGCAGGCATTCTTTGGCAATTAAAAAGGGGGAGATGATCCAGTTAAAAAAAGTTACGAAAACATACGGTGAGGGCGACAATGCCTTTCAGGCCCTTAAGGGAGTCGACCTTAACATAGAAAAAGGGGATTTTGTGGCCATCATGGGGCCGTCTGGTTCAGGCAAATCCACGCTCATGAATATTCTGGGCGCTTTAGATAAGCCGACAACCGGCACTTATCTCCTTAATAAGCAGGACGTGGGAAAGTTATCCGATTCCAGATTAGCTGACTTTCGGAACAAGGAAGTCGGTTTTATTTTCCAGCAATTCAATTTATTAAAGCGCACTAGCGTTTATGACAACGTTGCCATGCCGGGCCTGTATGGAGGACTGCCCAAGCTGGATGAACGGATCCGCGCTGTTGTGAAAGAAGTGGGATTGAGCGATAAGTTAAATAATAAATCAAATGAGCTTTCCGGCGGACAGATCCAGCGGGTCGCTATTGCACGCGCGCTTCTTATGGAGCCGGCCATAATTATGGCAGATGAACCGACTGGCAATCTTGATTCCAAGGCGACCAAGGAAATTTTGAATATATTGCTCAATATTCATAAAGCCGGGAATACGATCATATTAATTACGCATGAGCCGTATATTGCCGAGTACGCCCAGAGGACAATAAAACTTTTTGATGGCCTGATTGAATCAGACAAGAAAAACGGAAGCAGAAGGAGGAAACTATGAAAAGATATATTCTGATGTTCAAATTAGCCATAAAAGGGCTGTTGACAAACAAAGTCAGGAGTATGCTGACTATTCTGGGAATAGTGATCGGCATCGGCGCGGTGATCGCCCTGATGGGGCTGGGCACAGGCGCGCAAACGGAAATTACCAGCAGCATCAGTTCGCTGGGCACGGAAGTGGCGACCATCTCTCCGGGCAACGTTTTTGAATCGGCCAGAGGCGGGCCTACCACTGGCGAAGGCATCAGCACGGCTACTCTGACCCAGAGAGATTATGACTATTTGGATAACAAGACCCGTTTTCCTTATATTGAAGAGATATCGCCCCAATTAAGCGGCATGCAAACTTCAAAAAAAGGATCAAAAGAATTAACCAGCAATATTAATGGTGTTTCGGAGAGCTATAATAAAATTCAGGATTTGCAATTAAAGTCAGGCCGGTTCTTCTCTGCCAATGACGTCAGTGATAATCGCAAGGTGGCCGTCCTCGGGCTGGATGCGGCCGATGAATTATTTTCCGGAAGGAATCCGGAAGAAATATTGGATGAATATTTTTTAATCGGCAATTCTAAATTTAGAGTTGTCGGCGTATTAGAATCGCGCGGTTCGACTGCTTTTGGCAATCAAGACGAAGACATTTTTGTGCCGTACACGACAGCCTCAAATAAATTATTCAATACCGATGAATTTTCCAATATCCAGTTCAAGGTGAATGATATTGACCTGATGAACGTAACTGTGGCTCAAGTAAAAGAAAAGTTTGCTGATTTCCGGAACGTGGAAGTGGATGATGAAGATTTTACGATATTTACTTCTGAGGATTTATTGGATGTCGCTAACCAAATAACCAGTATTTTCACGACTTTGCTGGCCAGCATTGCCGCCATTTCTCTTTTGGTCGGCGGCATCGGTATTTCAAATATAATGTTAGTTTCTGTGACAGAGAGAACAAAAGAGATCGGCCTAAGGAAAGCCGTGGGAGCCAAACAAGGGGATATTTTATCACAATTTATTATTGAAGCCGTTATCTTGACTTTGCTGGGGGGCATTATCGGCATAATTTTCGGAATTTTAATGGGCTGGATAATCGGCTATTTTACGGACGTGAATTTTGCCTTGACGTTAAGCAGTGTTAGCTTGGCCACTGGAGTTTCCATTGCTATCGGCATAATTTTCGGATTTGCACCGGCCTATAAGGCGTCCAAGCTTGATCCGATCGATGCTTTGAGATATGAGTAACAATTTGCTATACTATTCTTATATATTATTAATCTTTTCATATGAATTATAAAACAGGAATGCTTGTGCTTTTTGGACTTGCACTTTTAATTTTACCTGGTGCTGCTTCAGCTGAAATTAGATCAATTTTTGGAGGCGGGGGCGGTGAAGATTACGACATCATCGGCAAGGCCACAATCGAAAACCTGACCGTGACTGGTTCCGTGGACGTGACCGGCTCTTTCAATGTCACGGGCGCGGATATCCAGGGCTTCACTATCGACGCCAGCCAGATCAGCGGCCCGATCCCAGTGACTATGCTTGACCAGACGATTTTTAGAAGCGACGGCAATTTTTTAAAAAGCAAGATTCGCAATTTGAAGGACGTAAATATTGGCCAGAACGCTAAAATCAAGCGCAGCAAGATCAAGGGCTTGAATGCGAAATTGGACGAAAAGGCTGATAAAAATGACGTGCATGATTATTCGGCCGGAACAGGACTGGCATTAAACAATTACACTTTTTCCGTCAATAATGTCCCTTGGGTTTCGGTCAACAAAGCCGGTTCTTCTCTGGCTGACCTGGCCACGAGGAACGCAGCTGACTTGTCGAGCGGTAATCTTGCTATCGCTCGCATGCCGACCGGCGGGACATGGAATTTATCTTCCACCATGGATGTGCAGGGAACGATCCAGCAATCGAATATTTTATTTTTCGCCTATGACACGGCCGGCGGCATTGTTTTACCCACTTCCTGGACAGACATAACCTTTGATACGGAAGTAAGGAAAGATGCTCTTTTTGCCCATGGAGATGATGCGGCCGAAGTGACAGTTAATGAAGATGGCTGGTATGAGATAACGGCCGAATGCAGTGATACTGTTTCTGATAATACCCGCAGCCACGCAGAATTCAGGCTGATGAGGGATGTCGGCTCCGGTTTCAATGAAATTCCGGGCAGCCGGGGCTATACCTATGACCGGAATTTGCAGGACGGCCAAGGCAGCGTTACCATTACTAGGCTCATAGAATTGGATTCCGGCGATATCATCAAATTAGAAGGGCAAAGCGATCGCCTTACCCAATTGACCACATTGCCGGAAACTTGCCGGCTGATGATCGAAAGGAAATAATATATTTAAAACCCTGCTTAAAACCGGGGTTTTTTATATTTTTTATGTAAAGGTCATGTATAATGGATTTTAAGATCCATTATTTAATATTAATTATTTTTAGAATAATTACGGAGGCAAGGATGAAAAATAAATTAAAGGTTTACCGGGCTATGCACGACATGACCCAGGAAGACCTGGCCAATAAAGTTAAAGTTTCCCGGCAAACCATTAATGCCATTGAAAAAGGAAAATATTTGCCGTCCCTGCCACTGGCCTTTAAGTTCGCCAAAATTTTTAAAATTAACATTGAAGAAATATTTTATGAAAATTAATAAGAATATAATCATTTACGTTATTGCCATAGGCATTGGAATATTTTTTTTCTTATTCATTTCCTCCAGCACCCTGATCGGAAATAGCGTAGAACAGAAATGTGAAATTGCCCAGGCAAAATACGAAGGCGATTGCGTGGAAGCTCTAATTTTATTTGTGGATGATGATGAGAATGGCTATGAAGAAAGAAACTCAGCTATTTGGGCATTAGGCCAGTTGGGTGATGAAAGGGCCATGGATGTTTTGAATAAATATTACACCGGTGATATTCCGGATCGTGAGCCATTAGAGGAAGGTATTAGCCAATATGAGTTAAAGAAAGCTATTAATTTAGCTGGCGGTGGGTTTAATATTACGGCTTTTATCTGGCGCAGCCGGATCTGACTATTGCCGGCCATTTGGATTTGGAGTAAAATATTATTATAATATTTATTCTT
>JAHJKD010000063.1 GCA_018822435.1 Patescibacteria group bacterium | reverse complement strand
TTCTACGCCAATTCACCCTGGGGGCTCGTGCGCAACGAGGAGCAGCCCAACCTCTACATCCGCGACAACGACGCCTTCGGCAACCAGGCGGGCAACTTCGGCGAGCACTGCGCCTGCCCCTCGGCGAGCCCGGAGCCGATCTACCCCGGGAGCGACGATCTGCACTTCAGCAACTTCAGCCTGGATCCCCGGATCGTCGCCCTACCCAATCCCCCCAAGGTGGCGGGTGATTTCCACCTGCTCGAGTCGAGCCCCTGCATCGGCGAGGGCGAGGGGGGCCTCGATCTCGGCGCCTATCCCTACGAGCCGCCCCCGCCCGTGCTCGAGACCACCTGGAGCGGCCTGAAGGCTCTCTACCGCTAGGAGCCTGTCCGAGTATTACTACCGGATCTGGACAGGCGCTGAAGGTTGTGGTTTCTATGCGGCATGAGCAAGACCTTTCGTCCATGGGATGTGGACCAGATGTGGATGCTTCCGCCGACGGTGCATGAGCTGGTTCCGGCAGGTCACTTGGCGCACCTGATCCGGGACACTGTGCGGGAGTCGCTGGATCTTTCGGAGATCCTGGGCGCCTATGACGAGGAGCGGGGCTACCCGCCCTATCATCCGGCGATGATGACGTGCTTGCTGCTGTATGCGTACTGCCAGGGGATCTACTCGTCGCGACGGATCGCGCGGGCGTGCCAGGAGCGTGTGGACTTCATGGCAGTCACGGCGCTGCAGCGGCCGGACTTTCGGACGGTGAGCGATTTTCGCAAGCGTCATCTGTCGGCGCTGGGCGACCTGTTCGGCCAGGTCTTGGCGCTGTGTCAACGAGCGGGCTTGGTGCGTCTGGGGCACGTGGCTCTGGACGGGACGAGAGTGAAGGCGAACGCCTCGAAGCACAAAGCGATGAGCTACGGGCGGATGAAGAGTGCGGAGGCGCGTTTGTCCGCTGAGGTGCAGCGCTGGTTTGCCGAGGCGGCCCGCAGCGACACGCGCGAGGATCGGGAGCACGGCGCGGATCGTAGTGGTGACGAGATGCCGGCCTGGGTGGCGGACAAGCAACAGCGCTTGCAGCGGATCCGGGAAGCCCGTGCGGCGCTCGAGGCGCAAGCGCGCACCGAGGCGGAGTCGCCGGGTCCCCCCGGGGGGTCGCGCAGCGGACGAGGCCGCCAGACGCCGCCCGGGGTTCCTCCGGAGGACGCCCAGCGCAACTTCACGGATCCGGAGAGCCGGATCATGAAGACCAAGGATGGGTTCATCCAGGGCTATAACGCGCAGGCGGCCGTGGATGCGGAGAGTCAGGTCATCGTGGCCCGGGGCCTGACTGCCGTAGGGACGGATGTGGGGCAGTTGGGGTCTCTGGTGCGTCAGATCAGGCAGAACACGGGCCGGCAGGCGCGTGAGCTGTCGGCGGATGCGGGTTATTGCTCGGAAGAGAACCTCAAGGAACTGAACCGACGACACATCCGCGCCTACGTAGCCACGGGCCGCCAGAAGCATGGTGTGTCTTCGGCCACGGGCCGCCAGACGAAGTTGGGTCCCCGCACCATGGCGATGCGAACTCGGCTGCGGTGTGGCGGCTATCGAAGTCGCTATCGACTGCGCAAGCAGACGGTGGAGCCCGTCTTCGGACAGATCAAGCAGGCACGCGGGTTCAGGCAGTTCCTGCTGCGCGGGGTCGAGAAGGTGGGCAGGGAGTGGGACCTGATCTGCACGGCCCACAACCTGCTGAAGTGGGCGGCGGCGGTCGGCTGAGGCCCTCCGCCTTTCTGTCGATGGCCGCAGCTCGCTGAGGCGAGGCCCAGAAGCTGGCCCGCGTCTCATGCGTCTCCGGCAACACGAGGTCTCGGTGATCAGACCCATCGACATAGACCTCAATCCGGACTCGTCGAAGCCCGTTAGTCAGACGGGCTCCTAGGATGGCGGGGCCATTGTCATGGCGGAGGGCTGTCTCTTCCTGGGCAACCGATCCAACGTCGGGAACGGAGGCGGCCTGAACACCTGCAGCAACCCGACGCTGATTCGCTGCACATTCGCAGGGAACTTCTCGTACTTCGGTGACGGGCTGGGGGCCTATGGCTATGGCCCCATTCACATCGAGAGCTGCACGTTCAACGGGAATGCGGACAACGGAATCTATGGCGGCGCGGAGTTGATCCTCGAGAACACGGTCATCGCGTTCAACGAACCTCGCGGCCTATGGACCCAAACCAGGGTGCCGACGCTCACCTGCTGCGACATCTACGGCAACCCCGGCGGCGACCTGGGGCGGCATCAAGGCGCTCTATCGGTAGCGGGCGCGGGGCCCTACCCGGCCGCTTCCTGCGCCTCCCAGGCGCGGGTCCCGGCCGCCGCCCGCAGTTGCTCCGCCTGGCGCGCCGCGATGCCGCGCAGGATCTCGACATCGATGATGCGCGGTGTGCGCGAGGTGTACTCGCGCAGCACATGCACGCTCAGGCGCGTCTCCGCCGCCGCCGCCGGAAACGCGAAGCGGTGCTTGATCAGCGCCCGGCAGATCGCGTTCACGCGCACGATCTGATCATCGGGGACATCGCGCAGGCTCTGACAGCGCTGGCGCTGGAGCAGCGCCGGCACATGGACCGCCTCGGCGCACTCGAGCCGCGGCTCGCGCATCCCGGCGACCGCGACCAGTGCGAGGGCCGCCACGCTCTCCAGGAAGCTCTGGTCCTGCGACGAGAAGG
>JAHJKD010000051.1 GCA_018822435.1 Patescibacteria group bacterium | reverse complement strand
TATAATTATATTAATAAAAATTATTCCGACAAATTACTTATGATTTCCAGTTTTAAAAATAATTTTGCCCCTTTATTGTCCAATAAAAATAAAATAAAGTCAAACGCATGATATTCACAGCCATGGACGTAATTATCATCTCCTTTATCGGGTGTTTTCTCCTGGCGTTTTTTCTTATCCCGGTTATCCGCAAATGGCAGATATCAAAAGACCTCCTTTTTGAAGACATGAACAAGCCGGACAAGCCCAAGGTTCCGGGTATGGGCGGCTTGGCCATCGCGGCCGCGTTTATTATTACCATTACATCTCTAATTTCTTTAGTAACTATTTTAAACATAAAAGAAATTGATTTAAATTTATTATTCCCGGCCCTGCTCTCAATACTGTTAATGGTCTTTGTCGGCTTAATGGATGACATTTTAGTTTTTCCCTTTCGGTCAGTAAAACCGGTTCTGGCTCTGATTGCGGCCATTCCTATGCTAGCTGTTTTTTACCAAGTTAATTTAGTGATTGACCTGCCCTTTATTCCGGAAATCCAAATGGGCTATGTTTATCCGCTTGTTATCATTCCGTTGTTAATCGTCTTTGGGGCCAATGCCGTAAATATCATGGCCGATTTTGACGGCTTGTCTCCGGGCAACGGCATTATCATGTCCGGAGCTCTTCTTGGCTGCGCTTTTATCAGCAATAACCCGACTGCCATGATGCTCATGGCCGGCCTGCTGGGATGCCTGATAATTTTTTATTTTTACAATAAATATCCGGCCAAGATGTTTGCCGGCAATATCGGCACCTTGTTTATCGGCGTGACCCTGGCTGTCGGCGCCATCATCGGCGATATGAAGTTTCCGTTTATTATTTTAATGATCCCTTATCTGATCCATCTGCTCTTGCAGGAAAGATATGCTCTGAGCAGTTCCAAAATATCCGGCCGCCCCCGGGAAAGGGGTATTCCCCAGCCCGACGGCACCATCAAGAGCCAATACCGCAAATCCTACGGCCTGACCCACTTCATCATGATCCACTTTAAAAAAGTCACAGAAAAAAAACTCGTTTACTACCTCATGGCATTTGAGGTAATATTTGCTATACTAGCGATTATAGTACAGCTAAATCGCTATCATTTTATTGAATTATACGGATAATGGATAAAAGACTGGCACGCGCGGGACTCGCCAGAAGGCTCGCCCTGTTGGCTATATTAGGCCCTTAGAATTTACCAATAGCCCGAGCCTTCTGGCGAGGGCGCGCATGCCACGAGTCCCGCGCATGCCAATATAGATCAGTGTTTATTATAAATTAATTTTTCTATGCTAAAACGCCTAAAAAGAGTCACAAAACGCACTTATTCTGAATTATCTCAGGATTTTAAAAACAAGGAATACAAGAAAATCTCACATTTTTTCTATATCCTTCCCAAAACCATTGTTCTCGGTTATCCCAAAACAGTCACTATTGAAGCGACTAACGTTTGCAATATCAATTGCGAATTCTGTTCTGCTCCGCCCAAACTGATCGAAAGAGACCCTCGGGGCATGACCATGAAAGAGTTCCAGAAATGTGTCGATGATCTCAAGGGAGTCACTCATTTTATCTGGCTATTTCTAGCCGGTGATCCATTATTAAATCCGCAATTTCCGGAAATGGTCAGATATGCGGCTGACAGCGGTTTGCACACCACCACGAGCACGAATGCCTTTGCTATGGACAAAGACACGGCTGACCGGCTTCTAGACAGCAATCTGGACCGGTTAATCATCAGCTTCGACGGCATTACCAAAGAATCTTACGAAACCATGCGCCGCGGCTCTAATTTTGAAAAAGTAAAATCCAACATTGAATATATTGCCAAGCGAAAAAAAGAATTAGGTAAAGTAAAACCGATTCTGGATTTGCAAATGATTGTGACAAAAATTAATCAGGGCGAGGAAGCCGAATATTCTAAGTGGGCCGAAGAATTAGGTGTTGATGAACATTGTTTTAAATCTCTGGGCATCCCATCCTGGTTTCTGGATCGCCAGACTTGCGACGCGATTGCGGAAAAATACTTGCCCACAGAAGGAAAAAGAAGATATGTCCAGATGGAAGAGGGGAATACCAGTGAGGCTTTAGAATTAAAGCGCGATATTCTTTGTGCCAACCGCCAACGAAGCGTGATCATGTCCAACGGCATCGTGGCTATCTGTTGCTATGATATTAAAGGCAAGCACGACATGGGTAATATTTTTGAAGACAGTTTTGCTAATATCTGGAATAGCGATAAATACAAAAAAACACGCGCTGCCATGGCAAACCGTAATCTCAAGATCTGCGAAACCTGCGGGGAAACCAAGGAATTGAATTAATTATATTTTATTCAAATTTTGTAGAGACGCGATTAATCGCGTCTCTACAAAATTACCATCCAATATTCCTACAAAATTTTTAAAGAGATCATATGAAAATCGGCCTGATTGCTGTAAATTATTTTCCCGACCTAGTGGGCGGGGCCGAATTTTACACTTACAACATGATGAATCAACTGGCTGGCAAAGGCCATGAGATTCATGTTTTTACCCAGCTCACAGCCAAAGGGAATCGATCTGAACATCAGGAAGGCCAGGTCAATGTCCATCGCATCAAGACATATGGCATGTTTTATCGCTTAAAATATTGGCCCAAACTTGAACATGAACTCCGGAAACACAAACTGGACCGCCTGATTATTCTTGATTATGCGCAGAATTTCACCTGGAAGGGCCTTAAATACGCAAAAAACAATGATATTCCTGTTTATCTTATGATTAACGATATTCAGGGATTAAAAACCGGCCGAAATCGAATCAAGCATTATTTCATGGAAAAATACGACCAGTTTGCCGCTAATCGTGTTTTTCAGGGAGTGGACAAGATCATGGTCCGCACTGACCTGACCAAAGATTTTATTCTAGATAATTTTCCGGTGGAGCCAGTTAAAGTTTTAATCACACCGTCGGGAATAACAGAACAAGAATTCGAACCAGGGGATCCGGAAGCATTTAAGAAAAAATATCATGTCTCCGGAAATATAATTTTATTTCTCGGACGCATCCGAAAACAAAAAGGCGTGTTCGATCTGCTGGAAGCTTTTAAAAAAGTGAAGCAGCAAGTTCCCGATGCCAAGCTGGTTTATGCCGGTCCGGATGAAAAAGAACATGACGGTTTAGAATTCACACCCCAGTTAAAAAAGATTGTTCGGGAAGAGGGGATTGATGATGTTTATTTTATTGGTCCGGTCTATGGCCATGATAAAAATAATGCTTTGGCGGCTTGCACAGTCATGGCCATGCCTAGCAGCTTTGAAAATTTCGGCCAGGCTTATTCCCAGGCCTTGGCCCAGGGCAAACCAGTCATCGGCACCTACGGCGGGGGAATACCGGAAATAATTGATGAAAATAAAGACGGATTCATGATTAAAACCGGAGATATACACAAGTTGTCAGATTATTTGACAGTACTGTTAAAAGACCCAGAAAAAGCCCGTCAAATGGGGGAATCCGGTCACGAAAAGGTAAGAAAATATTCTTATCATCAGCTCGCAGACCAATTTGGAACTATTATTAAAGGATAATTTTAGAATTTTGTGGTATAATAAAATCCATAAATAAATTTAAACTTTAGTGCCATGAAAACAAAAAAAATTCCTTTATATTTTTCAGTATTTTTCATATGTACTTTATTATTATTTCCCAGCAGTATTTACGCCACTGACTGGTATGCGGATGGCACTAAAGGGATCGGTGCAGATAATTGCGCGAATTGCACAGATCCGAACAACCCCTGCCGCGATGTCCAATACATTGTAAATAATTGCGCTCCTGGCGGAGGAGACACTTTTTATGCCTGTAATATCCAAAGCTGGCCTTTTGTTGTTAATAACAGTCTGGCTGGTGCTCCGGGTTCTCCGACTACTTTCCGCCACTGGACTACATCCACTGACGCGACTTGCAATATCACTAAACCGGCCATTGATGCCGGAGGTAACAATTACGGCGTTGAATTGAATAATGCTGACTGGGTAGTATTTGACTCCTGGGTGTTTACAAAAGCCAACCTCGCTAATTTATATATCCACGATGGATCTACAAATGTAATCCTTAGTACACTGGAGTCACATGAAGCTGGCAGTGGATGGCCAAATGGCCAGGGCATTTTGGTTGATAACTCAAACGCGGTCACAATCACAGACCTTAGGGCGACCGATAATCTGGCTGAAGGTGTTCTTTTCCGGAATTCCGCCAACGGGGGGATAGTTAGCCGAGGAAAATTGGACGGCAATCTTATTAATTTGAGCTTTAACAACGCGGATGGATATTTAATTGCCAATAATTATTTATCAAATCCTGATCAGACAAATATTGTCATTAATAACGGCGCTGACAACGGACAAATATTTTATAATTCCACCTATGGAGGTTATGGAGCAATGATAAATAATTCGACCGGGGCGCAAGTGACTGATAATTCATTTTATGTGGGCATAAATAGTTGGGAGTCCGGTGTCTATTTAGTTACGGCTGTCGCCACAAGCGGAACTACCCTTGATTATAATAACTATTATTCACCTTCTTCAGGCCATCTTGGCACCATCGAGCTCGCCGGTCCGGAAACGAACTACGATACTATCGCTGATTGGAGAACTGCTTTAGGCGGATGCCCTAATGTCGGCAATGAATGCGCGAGTATAAATAGTGATCCTGCATATATTAATGCCGCGGGCGGTGATTTAAGTATAAATGCGGGATCGCCTCTAATAAATATTGCTTTGAATGTCGGCATTGCCACTGACATCAAAGAGACACCCCGTCCCCAGGGCGCTGGTTACGATATCGGCGCCAATGAAAGGGAAGAGGAAGGCCCGGGCGTGCCGGAATTTACTCTGACAACTTTACTTTTAGCCTTATTTGCCGGGCTGGGAGTCATTATTCTTCTTAATAAACTTCAAAAAACCCATAAGGCTATTTAAGCATTCTAATAAGTGCTAAAAAGAAATACTGTGCACTATAAAAAGACAATTCTCAATTTAGCTTTAATAATATTCTTTGGGGCTATTGTCTTTTTCCCGCTTGCCACTTTTGCCGGTTCAGTTTCCGACCCTGCTTTTTCCGGTACTTTTGACCAAACCCAATGGGACGGTGGCAATTCTTGGGTGGAACTGGCCAATCCGACTTCAAACCCGACCGGCAGTTACACCTCAACTGTAAAAGATGCCGGAGCCGTCACTTCCTGGACAAACATTGCCTGGACCCCGGAACAGCCATTCTACAAAGAACTGCCCGACAGCGGGAGTTCTGAATCCGGCTACCCCAACGGCAATGCCAACATGGGCAGCAATGAATTACTCATGCATTTGAATGCGAGTTCCCTTATTGACGCAGAGGACACCTCTGGGAATACCAATAATGGAACAGTTGAAGATACTTACGTGAAACTGCTCATGCACATGGATAATACCCTTCTGCCCGATGATTCATTAAGCGGGCATACTGTAAATATATTTTCAGATGTTGCGAGAAACAGTGCGCAATCAAAATATGGCGGATTCAGTGCCTTATTCAATGCCTCGGGAGATTATTTAAGCCTACCGGCAAGCAGTGATTGGGATTTTTCCGGCGGAGATTTTACGATTGATTTCTGGTTTTACATAAACCTGGCAGGTATTCAGCAAACACTCATCAATAGTTGGGTGAATTACCTTGATCCTGACAATTGGCATATCTATATCACTTCCGCTAATAGGTTAGCTTTCTTTTCGCACGGGTATACTGGTGATGCTGGGGTTGTCGGAACTCATGACGTAACTCCGGACGCATGGCATCATGTGGCGTATGTCTATGATGGGACTAATGTGAAAACGTATCTTGATGGGGTACTTGACGCTTCCGACGGGACTGCTCCGGGCAGTAATTCAGACCAGGCAATAGTCATAGGTATAAATGATGCCAACAAATCAACTCAACCCCTATATGGCTATCTCGATGAAGTCAGGCTTTCAAAAGGCATCGCCAGATGGACTTCCGACTTTACGCCACCAGAGGGTGCGGCCGGAGACGTCAGCTGGACCACCGGCGAACTGGAAAATGCCTTAAGTTTCAATGGCACTAATAACTGGGTCGCTGTTCCCGGCGACAGCAGCCTGGATATGACCGGCAACCTCACAGCTGAAGCCTGGATTTACCCGACCGACCTCACCCAGGACGGCATGATCATTTCAAAAGAATGGTGTGATGCATCCAGCAACTACGCTTATTCATTCGGCTATAATTCAAGCGGAAAATTAAAATTTGTTTCTGCCGACACCGGCGTCTGCACTTCTCTGGATGAGTACGAATCAGACAGCATCGTCCTGACTGAAAACGAATGGAACCACGTGGCTGCCGTCCATACGAATTCGTTCGTCACCCTCTATGTCAATGGATCACCGGTTTCCGGTTCCTTCATTGCTGGTTCAGCTGCTTCCATCCAAACGAACGATGAACCGCTCCGCATAGGAGTATATAAAGACGTTGCCAGTTATGACGATTTCTTTGTGGGGTCAATGGATGAACTTGCCCTTTTCAGCCGGGAATTAAGTGCGGCAGAAATCGAAGACCATTATCGCCGCGGCGCCAACCGGCTTAAATTTCAGGTTCGTACCTGTGATGATGCCGTTTGCACTACTCCAGGTACCTGGATCGGCCCGGACGGAACAGGCAGCGATTATTATACCGAGCTCTCTAATACCACCACGACTACACCTAGCTTAAACATTACAAATTTTTCTAATACCCAGTACATGCAATATCAAGGCATCTGGGAAACAGATAATCAGAATTCCTCCCCGGAATTGCCAAGCATCACCCTGGATTTTTCCGGCGGTGGCGGTGGCGGTGGCGTACCTGAATTTACCATTGTAACCTTATTATTAGCTCTATTTTCCGGAGTCGGAATTATTTTATTGATTAGAAAAGTCCAAAAAAGCCATAAAACTATTTAAAATATCACTTTTTAGAAAAATTTAAGAAAGTTTTCCCCAGGTAACTGCATTAGTTATTTTTTTGTGGTATAATAAATTCAATATATTAT
>JAHJKD010000050.1 GCA_018822435.1 Patescibacteria group bacterium | reverse complement strand
TTAGTAATCCAACTGATCCTAAAGCTTTTATCCAAAATGCAGAAAAAGCAGTTAATACAATGAAAGAAGATCCGGAAATAGCAGAAGATTATAAACTCCCCTGGATTCTGCGTCATGCCGCAATTCATAATCCAACTGATCTTGAAGCTTTTATCCAAAATACAGAAAAAGCAGTGAAAGAAATGGAAAAAGATGATTCAATAGAGATAAATTTAAGAAAAAGAAAAGCGCTATTAATTGAAGCGGCATTAAAATATCCGTCTAATCCCAAAGAAGCATTGGAAAAATTAAAAGAAAAATAATTAATTTTATTATATATGATTAAACGAGCATTGATTTCCGTGTCCAACAAAGAAGGAGTAGTCGAGTTTGCAAAAGAGCTTGATAAAATGGATATTGAAATCGTATCAACAGGAGGAACTTATAAATTACTGGAAGAAAACGGCGTTAAGGTGCGAGAGATGGCTGATTTTACTGGTTTTCCGGAAATGATGGATGGCCGGGTGAAAACAATGCATCCGAAAGTGGCGGGTGGCCTGCTGGCTGTGCGCGATAATAAGGAGCACATGAAGTCAGCTAAAGAAAATGACATTGAAATGATCGACCTGGTGGTGGTGAATCTTTACCCGTTTGAAGAAACTATTAGAAAAAAAACGGTTAAGATGGAGGAGGCGATTGAAAATATTGATATTGGCGGGCCAACTATGTTAAGAGCCGCGGCTAAGAACTGGAAATATGTGGCGGCCGTGACTGATCCGAAAGATTATGATTTAGTTTTGAAAAAGTTGCAGGAAAAAGACCAGACTGTTTGTGAAGAAACCAGATATTATCTAGCCCAGAAAGTTTTCGCGCATACGGCTTATTATGATTCCCTGATTGCAGATTATCTGAATAAAGATAATGACTTAAAACAAGAGATGAGTTTTGGTTACAAGAAAATGTATGATTTAAGATACGGTGAAAATCCACATCAGAAATCTGCTTTTTATCGTGAGCCGATTATTCAGGAGCCGAGCATTGCCACCGGCAAAGTCCTGCAGGGCAAACAGCTTTCTTATAATAACATCATGGACGCGGACGCGGCTTTGGATATCGTAAAAGAATTTAAAGATCCGGCGGCCGTGGTGATCAAGCACGCTAATCCAGCCGGGGTTTCTCAACAGGATGACATTACGGAAGCTTTTGAAAAAGCGTATGCCGCAGATTCTCTCTCTGCTTTTGGCGGGGTCATTGCTTTGAACCGAGACTGTACTAAAGAAATTGCGGAAGAGCTGGCCAAAGTATTCGTGGAAATTGTAATTGCCCCGAGCTTTGATAATGACGCCCATGACGTGTTAGCCAAGAAAAAGAATTTGCGTTTGATTGAAGTCGGACCGATTTCTAAGGAACCGCATTTATGGGACATGAGAAAAGTTGTGGGCGGCATGTTGATTCAGGATCTGGACAGGCTGATTGTTACGGAAAAGGATCTGGAAGTGGCCACAAAAATTAAGCCAAAAAAAGAAGATATCCAGGAAATGCTTTTTGCCTGGAAAGTGATCAAGCACATCAAATCAAACGGAATTTTATTTACTAGAGATATGACCACAGTGGGAGTGGGCGCGGGCCAGATGAGCCGGGTTGATTCCACTAAGGTCGCTCTTATGAAAGCAGAAGGTAATGTAGAAGGATGCATTTTAGCATCTGACGCCTTTTTCCCTTTCCGCGACTCCATTGATGAAATTGCGGATAAAAAAATTCGGGCCATTATTCAGCCTGGCGGGTCCAAGCGCGATGCCGAGGTGATCGCCGCTTGCAATGAACACAAGATCCCGATGGTGTTTACTGGTTCACGCGCTTTCAAACACTGATTATTGCCGGTCACTCAGAGCTAATTTACGGGTCTTAATATTTATTATTCGTCAGTATTGAAGGTTTCTTTATTGTCTTCATCATCCGCGTCTAAAGGGAGAGTCTTCCTTTCATCGTTGAAAATTTCGCCGCGCTTTTTCCTGACTATTTGCAATTTTTTCAACATTGCTGCTGGTGTATCCCCCCATTTGACGCTATGCCCCCGAATCCCATCTGGCGTAGCATTTTCTGGTTCTTCATCGCTTATAAAAATACTTGTTCCGCGAATAAATTGATTGCCTTCTCTTTCATCAATTTTTTTCAGTGCTTTTAATGTTTTATAAAGATTTTCTAAGGTTGCGTTATACATGTCACTGTCAAAGTCAACGTCACCCTCTTTGATCAAAATAATTCCAAATTCTCTTTGGATCTTGCGGGCCAGATCAGGTTGTCGTTCTGGTTTTGGTTCAGGCATATATGTAATTTTAGCAGAAATTAGCGAAAAAGTCAATGTTTTTAAGATAAAATTGTATCTGGCCAAAGTAAAAATTTTTTGCTAAAATAAGCCTATATGGAACATAAACAAATCGCAATTTTAGACTTCGGATCCCAATATACACACCTGATTTCCAGAAGAATCAGGCAGCTTGATGTTTTAGCCAAAATTTACGCACCTGATACGGATTTTTCTAAAGTGAAGAACATTGGCGGCATTATTTTATCTGGCGGTCCTAGATCGATTGTAAAAGATAAGGGTTTTTTAAGATTTGACCCCGGTATATTCAAAATGGGTGTGCCTGTTTTGGGTTTGTGCTATGGCCATCAATTAATAGCGACATATTTAGGCGGAACATTACTTTCTGGTGATCAGGGCGAATATGGCCAGGCCGATCTGTTTGTGGAAGAAAAAGATGATATTTTCAAGGGTCTAAAGGACAAAGAACGAATTTGGATGAGTCATGGCGATCAAGTCGTGAAAATGCCAGAAGGCTTTGAACTGATCGGGGCGACTACGGATTGTCCAGTGGCAGCTATGCGCAATAAAGCAAAAAAGGTTTACGGGTTTCAATTCCATCCGGAAGTGAACCATACCAAACACGGCCAGGATATATTATCTAATTTTGTATTTGATATTTGTAAAATGAAGCCGGACTGGAAAGTTGATGACATGACGATAGAATTAATGAATACCTTAAAAACCGAAGCAAAAAATAAAAATGTATTTTTGCTGGTTTCTGGCGGAGTTGATTCAACTGTCAGTTTTGCCTTACTGGAAAAAGCGCTTGGTTTGGATGATGTATACGGTCTGCACGTGGACAACGGTTTCATGAGAAAAGATGAAAGCAAGAAAGTAATGGAATTCTTAAAAAAGGCCGGTTTTCCGGATTTACATATGGTTGATGCTTCGGCCAGATTTTTAAAAGCGGTAGAAGGCGTGATTGATCCGGAAAAAAAGAGGCAGATCATCGGAGAGATGTTCGTGAATATCGCCAATGAAGAAATGGAAAAATTAGACATTGACCCAGACAAAGAAGGTTGGCTCCTCGGGCAGGGCACGATTTATCCGGACACGATTGAATCCGGCAGCACCCAACACGCGGATAAAATCAAAACCCATCATAACCGGGTAGACCTGATCCAGGAGATGATGGATGAGGGAAAGATAATTGAACCGATTGCGGATTTTTATAAAGATGAAGTTAGGGAGTTAGGCAAGCAATTGAAAATAAACAGGGAACTTTTATCACGGCATCCTTTTCCCGGTCCGGGCCTGGCCATCCGCTGTCTTTGTTCAGATGGAAAAGAGAAAGTAGAGGAGAAAAAGCGAATTTTAGATAAATTAGGAAAATATGTTAAACCGCACGGTCTAGATGTAGAGATTTTACCTGTTAAAAGCGTGGGTGTGCAAGGAGACGAAAGAACCTATCGCCACCCGGCCGTAATTATCGGCGAGACGGACTGGGAACTATTAAATACTCTTTCCATTAATATTACCAATGACAAAGATATTAACAGAGTTATCTATTTAGTGGACAAGAAGAAGATTTCCAGCGAGGCAAAAATGAAAAAAGCGACTCTGACAAAAAAGAGATTAGACTTACTCCGGGAAGTGGATGATGAAGTGACCAGATTTATGCGGGAAAAAGAGATTTATAAAGATATCTGGCAAAACCCGGTCGTGTTAGTGCCGTTTGGCAATAAAGGCGAATCTATCGTTCTTAGGCCGATTGAATCTGAAGAAGCCATGACTGTAAATTTTTACCGCATGGACGACCACTTGCTGAAATTACTGGTAAACCGTTTGAAAAAAATAAAAGGCATAGATTATATCTTTTACGATATTACAAATAAACCGCCAGGAACGATTGAATGGGAGTAATTAACGGCGCTGGATGCGGGCGTAATCCAGCCAGCGCTGGATGCGGGCGCCTTCTTCTAAAACATTAGAAGAGTCAGACTCGCCCATATGGGCCTTCGTACCTTTGTATGAGGCCTTTTTTTGATCAAGATGAAGATCAAGCTCTATGGAGCCGTCGTGTTTATCCTTTGTATAAATATGAAAGCGGGGGTAATAACCAGAGCTAAGGGGAGAAACAAAAGAAGACCTTTTCATTTTATAGTCATAATGTTCGTGATAACCGATTTTCATGAGCAGGTTGCGCATGTTGATGGGCGGATTTTGGTCGTAGATGATTTTCATATGTTTTATTATAGCATATAACTCTACTTGGAATTTTTTATAATATAGTATAGGATAAGAATACTATGGAAGAGAAAAAGATTAAGAAAAAACACTTATCCAAAGACGCTTCGCTGATAATGAAGTATATCAGCCTGGCAGCGGTTTTGGTTTTTTTATATGTAATATGGTATGTGCTTTTAAAGACAACTTAGGGGCAAAGCTTAGCTTTGACGAAGGGGTGAAATAGTGGTAAAATAAGATAGATATACCCTATTTTTTTTATTTAAAAATGGCAAGAAAGAGGAAAAAATTAAAAAAAGCCAAAGAAAAGAAAGACAAGAAAGAGAAGAGAAGAAAAGGCAAAGACACAGAACAAGAGGATGATCCTAGCTCTGTAGCCGGGCTTTCTAAGGACACGCAAAAAGGCATTGTGATCGTGGCTTTATTTGCGCTGGCTTTATTATTGCTGCTTTCCATGTTCGGGGGAGCGGGCCGGATCGGCGGATGGCTGGATACGGGCATGGACATGGCTCTCGGTTGGGGCAAATATGTGGCGCCTTTGGTTTTGATCGTTTTTGGATACATTTTAATATTTCCGGAAAAATATGAAATAAAAGTTACCAATTATATTGGATTGGCAATTTTTGTTTTAAGCTTTTTCGGATTGTTTGATCTTTTATCCAATGAAAGCCATAGTGGCGGATATCTGGGCTATGTTTTTGGATATACTTTAGAAAAGGCTTTAAGCTTCTGGGGAGCATTAGTAGTTTTGATTGCTTTGTTTGCGATTTCCTGGTTGCTTATGTTTAATTGGTCGCTTTCCCGGATCATGGAAAAAGCTCCGTCAGGAAATATTTTCAGGCGGACCTGGTACAAAGCTACTGCCTTGTTTAAAAAAGATGGAGCCATTGACGATGGCATTGAAAAATCTAGTTTTGTGACTGAAGAAATGGCCGAAGGTGAAGAAAATCCAGAAGACGGGGAAGAGGCTAAATTTAAAACAAAAGAAGTGGCCGGAAAAGGTGACGGCGAGCAAATGGAATTGATGCCAACTTTAAAGAGAAAGAGAAGGCAAATCGCCATCCCGCTTGAATTGTTGGAAGAAAAGAAAGGCAAGCCGTCCGCCGGCGACATAGACGCCAATAAAGAAAAGATCAAACAAGCTTTGGATAATTTTGGCATTGAAGTGGACATGGCTGATGTTTCTGTCGGCCCGACGGTGACCCAATATGCCATGCATCCGGCCGAAGGCGTGAAAATATCTCAGATTACAACTCTTTCTAATGATTTGGCTCTTGCTCTGGCCGCGCATCCGGTCAGAATAGAAGCACCGATCCCGGGAAAATCTTTGGTTGGCATTGAGGTGCCGAACAAGGCCGTGGCTATAGTGGGCCTGAAAGAGATGCTAGCTTCATCGGAATTCAAAAAACAAAGAAAAAGTGATCTGACGATATGCCTGGGCCGGGACGTGTCCGGTAAAATGTCCATGGTTGACCTTGGCACCATGCCTCATCTACTGATTGCTGGCGCGACTGGATCTGGTAAATCTGTTTGTATTAATGCCATTATCATGAGCTTGCTTTTCCAGAACGGACCAGATGATTTGAAATTAATATTAGTTGATCCAAAAAGAGTAGAATTTACAGTCTACAATGACATCCCTCATTTATTGACGCCGGTTATTACAGATGTTAAAAAGACAATTAACGCTTTGAAATGGGTGGTAGCAGAAATGGACAGGCGTTATGAATTATTATCACAATCAGGTAAAAGAGATATAAACGCATACAATTCGGCTAATCCAGATGCGAAAATGCCTTTCATAGTATTAGTAGTGGATGAATTAGCTGATTTGATGGCGACAGCCGCCCGAGACGTGGAAGCAGCCATTACCAGATTAGCACAAATGGCCAGAGCCGTGGGCATTCATTTAGTATTGGCTACTCAAAGGCCTTCAGTTGATGTTATCACTGGTTTGATCAAAGCTAATATTACTTCTCGTATTGCCTTTAATGTGGCTTCCTTAGTAGACTCAAGAACTATTCTTGACCATTCTGGGGCAGAGAAATTATTAGGAAAAGGAGACATGCTTTATATTTCAGCCAGCCTTTCCAGCCCCAAACGTTTGCAGGGCGCATTACTGACAGATCATGAAATTGAAAATGTGGCTAATTTCCTAAAAGGCAAAGCTAAGCCGGAATATACTGAAGATGTAACAGAGATCCAGACAAGCAGTGCCGGGGGCGGCGCTAATGGCAGCTTTGATGAAGCGGAAGATGAGTTATTGCCTGAAGCAAAAGAAGTGGTAATCAGAGCCCAAAAAGCTTCTGCCTCACTTTTACAACGAAGACTCCGAATCGGATATGCCCGGGCTGCCCGAATTTTAGATATCATGGAAGAACAGGGCATTATTGGGCCGGCTGATGGCGCTAAACCAAGGGAAATATTGGTTAAGGGCGATAAGTTTTTTGAAAGAGATGAAGAGCAGACGGGTAATGTTACTGAGGATAGTGAAGAAGAAGTAAAAATTGACGAACCAGAAATAAGTGAAGAGAATAATTCAGAAGAGGAAGAAATGACAGAAGAAGAATCTGAGGAAGAAAGTAAAGAAGAATAAAATGACAGAGTTTCAAAAGAAAGAAATTATTGGAAGTGAAACTTTGGGGGAAAAGTTAAAAAATGCCAGAGAAGAACAAGGCTATACTTTAGAGCAGGTCGCTGATCAGACCAGGATCAAGCCATCAAATATTAATTATTTAGAAACCGGGCAATACAATAAATTACCCGGGCTTTTATTTATAGAAAATTATTTAAAAACATACACAAATTTCCTGCAACTAAGCTGGCCGCGGGTAAAAAAAATGTATGATCAGGAACGCATTATGTATAAAGAGCCGGAAAAACCAGGTAAGTCAGCCCGGCATATTAAAAGGGCCTTAAATGTACCAAAATTAGTTTATGGATTGCTGATTGCCATGGTGGTTTTAATTATTTTTTCATATTTAGGATTTGAAATATCAAATATTGTGGAGCCGCCGACTTTGGAAGTTTACAATGTGCCAGATAACATGATTACAGAAGATAATTCTGTTAATATAGTGGGCCAAACAGATCCAGAGGCCAATGTTTTTATAAATGGCCAAATGATAAGCGTTGATCCAAGTGGAAATTTTCAAGAAGTAGTTTCTCTGCAAGAGGGGATCAATACGATGACTATTTCAGCCAAGAAAAAACATTCTAAGGAATTAGTTATAGTCAAACAGATTAAAGTCAAGAAAAAGACGCAAAAATAGCCTGTCTACTGTTATCCACAGGGAGGACTTGTGTTTCGGTTTTTCTTCGGTTATTATGAGTTGTACAAACCCCGTAGAAAAAATTAATGAAAAAAAATGACAAAAAAACAAGACGAAAATAAATCAAAAGCAACCCAGGAGGCAATTGACCAGATTAGGGAGCGCTTTGGAGAAGGTTCTATTATGAAATTTGGAGATGCCAAACAAATGGAAGTAGATGTTATATCTACCTCTTGTTTGTCTCTGGATTTGGCCTTAGGCGTAGGCGGCGTGCCACGCGGCCGGATTATTGAAATCTATGGCCCGGAAGCTTCTGGTAAAACCACTTTGGCCCAGCATATTGTGGCTAGTGTACAAAGAGAAGGCGGTGTAGCTGCTTTTGTAGACGCAGAGCATGCTTTAGACCCGGAATATGCCAAGAAGATAGGAGTTAATGTAGATGAGATGCTAATTTCCCAACCAGATACAGGTGAACAGGCCTTAGAAATCGTAGAAACTTTGGTCCGTTCAAACGGTGTTGACGTAATTGTGGTTGATTCAGTTGCCGCTTTGACGCCAAAGGCAGAAATTGAAGGTGAAATGGGAGATGTGCATATGGGTCTGCAAGCCAGGCTTATGAGCCAGGCTTTAAGAAAACTGGCTGGTATTATAGCTAAAACTAAAACATCTGTGATTTTCATCAACCAAACTCGCATGAAGATTGGTGTGATGTTTGGCAACCCGGAAACAACGACTGGTGGCACAGCGTTGAAATTTTATTCATCTGTTCGTATTGAAGTCAGACGATCCGCCCAAATCAAGCAAGTTGACCGGGTGATCGGCAATCGCGTAAAATGTAAGATCGTAAAAAATAAAGTAGCCGCTCCATTCAGGACAACTGAATTTGATATCATGTATAACGAAGGCATATCATTATCTGGCGATATTTTAGATACAGGCATACAATTTGGCGTAGTTGATAAATCCGGCAATAGCTACAAATTCAAGGAAGAAAAACTCGGTGTCGGCCGGGAAAATGCCAAAGCTTACTTGAAAGAAAATCCCAAGATTATGAATAATATCAAAAAAGAAGTCTGGGAAGCTGTTAAAGAAGAAGATAAATAAGAACTTTGTAGTGTAGGGACAGAACATTGTTCTGTCCCTACACTACAAAAAATAAATAAAGGCCCGCGATATAGCGGGCCTTTATTGTTATCTCTAGAGATAAAATTAGAAGTTGAATTTCTTGGCGATGTCATTTGCGCCAGGAATCTTCCAATATTTGCCAGATAGACAATTAATAAGAGCGATCAAAGACACAACTAATAAGATCAATCCCCATAGCCAGCCAATAAATGGGATGACTACTAATACCCAGGCGATTAACATGACTAATCCCTGCTTAGCATTAGCTTGGGCAAATTTGGAATCCTTCTTAGCCAGTAGAGGAATTAAGCATAGAATACCGATGTAGCTCAGACATGCGATAGCTTTATTCTCTTCTACGTCTTTAGGATCAAACTTTAAATCTGCTTCCGGTTGTTTTTTTTCTTCTTCCATAATCCACCTCCCTTCAGTTTTAATTTTTATTGATTAATTACTGTTTAGGTTTAGTTTCTGGTTTTGGGTTTTTCTGGCCCCGCGTGAGGGCAAGCATAACCAGATAACCTAAAGCTCCACCAATTATAGCATAGATGAGAGGTTCTGTAATTAAATTCAGAAAATACACGAATTTGAAATTTATAACTAATTTTACGACGGCGACCAGGAAAGTTATCATTAACATAGCGACAAACATGGCCCAGAAAGAAATTTTTGGAGAAGCCTTTTCTTCATATAATCTCCAAGAGACATACATTAATAAGGCCACATATGCGATCAGAGATATCCAGAAAGTATTATCAATAAATTGGGCTGATACAGCAAAAATAGTGGCAATTATTCCAGGTAGGAAAAAAGTCCTAAAATATTTTTCGGCTAAAGCCTGAGTATCGCCCTCCTTCGCTTTACCTACTCCGGCGGATATATCTTTTTTGGGGATTTCTATCTGGGTTGTATTAGGGTATTCCATGGGGTAATTATAGCAAAAAATAAAGTGATTTGGAACACGAAATTTCGAAAGAGTTAAGAACACGAAGAAAGTCGTGATACCAATATTTATACGTAATAAATTAGTAATAAAACGAATATTTTATATTAAAAGTCATTACCTTCGAGTTATTCGTAATTTCGTACTTTCGTGATCCCAATTACTATAAATAAAATGAAGGCGAGATATTTAGTCTCGCCTTCGTGATTTTCGAAAATTTCGTGATTTCGTGTTTTACATCATTGGCATTCCACCACCCATGCCACCCATACCACCAGGCATGCCAGCCGGAGCAGCGCCTTCTTTTTCAGGGAGGTCTGTTATAACAGCTTCCGTGGTCAGGACCAGGGCAGCAATAGAAGCAGCATTCTGCAGGGCAGAACGAGTGACTTTAGTTGGGTCAATAATACCTTTTTCAACCAGGTTTTCATATTTGTCGTCTAAAGCATTGTAACCTTCAGCGTCAGACATTTTAAGGACTTCACCAACCACGACAGAGCCTTCTTTACCAGCATTTTCAGCAATCATTCTTAAAGGTTCTTCCAGGGCTCTTTTCAGGATGGCCACACCAATGCGTTCTTCGTCATTAGCAGTTTCCACGTCGTCTAGGACCTTGGAAGCGCGCAACAGGGCCACACCACCGCCAACAACAACACCTTCTTCAACCGCGGCTGTAGTAGCAGCCAGGGCATCTTCGATGCGATGTTTCTTTTCTGTCATTTCAGTTTCAGTCGCAGCGCCGACTTTTAAGACAGCCACACCGCCAGATAATTTAGCTAGGCGTTCTTGCAGCTTTTCTTTGTCAAAGTCGCTGTCTGCTTCATCGATCTGTTTTTTAATTTGGGCGATTCTATCTTCAATGGCTTTTTTATCGCCTTTGCCTTCAATGACAGTAGTGTTATCTTTGGCGGATTTTACTTTTCCAGCTTCACCTAACATTTCCACTTCTACATTTTCCAGCTTCAAGCCAACATCTTCAGAAATGACCTTGCCACCAGTGAGGATGGCAATGTCTTCCAACATAGCTTTACGGCTGTCGCCAAAGCCAGGCGCTTTAACAGCTAAAGTGTTGAATACGCCTTTAAGCTTGTTCACGACCAAAGTAGCCAAAGCTTCCCCTTCTAGGTCTTCAGCGATGATAACCAGGTCTTTTGTACCAGCTTGAGCCAGTTTTTCCAGTAAAGGGACAATATCTTGGATAGCAGAGATTTTTTTGTCTGTAATGAGAAGTTTAACGTTTTCATATTCAGCTTCCATGCGGTCGGGGTTAGTAACCATATAAGGAGAGACATAACCGCTATCAAATTGCATGCCTTCTACTAATTCTTTTTCTAATCCGAATGATTGTGATTCTTCAACAGTAATAACGCCGTCATTACCGACGTCTTTCATGGCTTCGGCAATCTTGGCGCCGATTTCCGCATCGTTGGCGGAAATGCTAGCTACTTGCTTGATTTTTTCTTCGTCAGAGATTTCTTGAGAGATATTTTCTTTAAGTTCTTTTACAACCGCTTCAACACCAAGTTCAATCCCTTTTTTCAGAGGCATGGGGTTGGCGCCGGCAGCTACATTTTTTAAGCCTTCGTTTACGATAGCTTGAGCCAATACGGTAGCAGTAGTGGTACCGTCACCAGCCGTATCATTAGTTTTGCTAGCTACTTCTTTAACTAATTCTGCACCAGCGTTTTCTATTTTATCTTCCAGCTCAATTTCCTTGGCTACAGTTACACCGTCTTTAGTGATAGTAGGAGCTCCAAACCCTCTGTCCAGGACAACGTTTCGTCCTTTAGGGCCTAAAGTTACCTTTACAGCGTCAGCTAATTTGTTGACGCCTTTCTTGAGCCCGTCGCGGGCTGATTCTTCGAATTGAATGTCTTTTGCCATATATTCTTGGTTGAGACGCGATGAATCGCGTCTTTACATAAATTAATTAATAATTATTTAACTACGGCGAGAATTTCGTCGTACTTTAAGAACTTTAATTCGTCTTCTTCATATTCGACGTCTTCGCCGGAATATTTACCAAAAAGAACCTTGTCACCTTCTTTAAGGCCAAGTTTTTTAATGTCTTCGCCGTCACCGATGCCTAAGATTTCGCCTTCGGCCTTTTTTTCTTTATCAACTGTGTCAGGTAAGACGATACCGGACTTGGTTGTCTCCTCTTCTGAGAGAGGTTTTACTAGGATTCTGTCTCCGAGTGGTTGTAATGCCATAATATTTTTTCTTAATTATTATTAAATTAAATTTGTTTAATTTTAGCCATATTTTAGGGTTTAATTAGCACTCCTAAAATAAGAGTGCTAAGCAATGATATTATCTTAACAAATTTAAAAATTGCGTCAAGAGGGTAAAATTCCCCTTATTTTAAGGGATTTATTGACTTTTTTTTGCCTTTCTTGGTAAGCTAAGTCTTCAACAGGAAGAAAGGAGGCAACCTAATTGGCTAAATCTGATAATCGTGAGATTTTGGCGAGTTTTTTCGAGCAGGTGTGTGAGTCAATTGATTCCAGTTCTGATGATCCGGTTTCCCTGATGGCGGATGAAAGCTTCACTGCCCGCAGTTATGAAGTTTTCATGGCTCTGGAAGACGACGAGCGCCAGGCCGTCTGGGAAGGGATCATGAGCATTGTCCGCAGCAAAGTCGCGAAGGCGGACAGGCTGCGGGCCTTGATCGGGTCATTGGACGGCCACGGCTACGGCCCCCATGGACCCGGCGGGATCATCGAGAGGCTCTGACGCTTGCCGGAAGAGCGGTTTCCTGTTTGGGATGAAAGACGGACCCAGCGTCCGTCTTTCATCCCATCGTTTCAGAGAAAATAAGCAAATTATTTATTCTGAAATTATCGTGAATTTTATGACGCTATTCTGTGCATGTCACGGGCTCTATTTCGTTTAGGGGAAATTTGGATCACGAAAGCATGAAGTTACGAAAAACTCGAAGGTAATTACTCTTATAAATTAATAAGCGCCTTTGGACTAATTTTAAAGTGAAATTATTTAATAAGCCGAAAAGATTTCTGTAATATAAATTCCCAACAAAATAGTCATCAGCCATTACAATATAAATGAAGTTAATACCTTCGAGAAATTCGTTTTTTCGAATTTTCGTGATCCTAATTACTATATTTACTGTTGACGGCGAATATCAAAAAGAAAAGATAAAGTCCAATCGCCATAGTCCAGAGGAAGTGGTCGAAAAAAGCGATAAAGGCGAAAAACAAGAAGCACATGGCAAAAGCCAGATTAAGACGAGATTTCAAATCAATTTTCAATAATACAGCCGCGATTAAATATATAAAAAATAATAATCCAAATATTCCTAATTCAGCCAAGACAAGTAAATAAACATTATGGACAGGCTGATAATCATAAGATTCCAAATGTTTATCAACTTGTTCATGCAAGGTCCAGGTATAATTGCCAATGCCAACACCAGTCATGAAATTGGCTTTAATGATTTCCAATGATTGTTCCGTATAATCGGCCCGCTGTTCAATAGATTTTATCTCTAATCTCTGAAAATCTTCTCCTAATCCGAATCTAGTTAAAACGAGATTAGGATAAATGGCAGTCAGCAAAATAAACGGCAGAAGAATAGCAGTGAATAATTTTATATATGTCAGCTCACGGCGATGGTAGATCCAGAAGATCAGCAAACCATAAAAAAGCAAAGTAATAAATAAGCCGATCCAGGCGGCGCGGGAGAAAGTAAAGAATAATCCGGCAGAATTTATTACCAGAGAAGCCAGAGCAAAATACTTACCCCATTTATTAGTTGATTTTAAATAAATACCAATAGAGAGAATGACAGCGATAGCGAGAAAAGCGGCTAGAATATTGGGATGCGGAAAAGAGCCATAAGCCCGGAGCATTCGGCCGCCGGTAAATTCAATAACCTGATCCCCCAGGATCCAGGGTAGGTGTTCAGCCATGCCTAAAAATTTTATGGCCACAGCTTTTTGTGTGAAAAATTGCCAGGTGGCGAGAATAGATTGAAATACTCCGGCCAATGCAATGGCGCCAGCCAGAAAAAGAGGCTTGAATTTGATCTGCCAGACAATAATAATAAGCAGCATGGCAGCCAGCAGGCGGGTAAAAGCATATAGGGCGATTTCTTTGTCCAGGGCCCAGTAGAGAGAGAAAAAGGCAACCAGGAGAAGGCCAAGAGCAGCCAGACTAAATCGATTGATGAAAAAGTTTTTCTTTTTTCCGACTATGATTGTAATGATGAGCAGAAGAAACAATATAATATCAAAACCATACAAACTATAAGAGCCATATTCCCAGAAGCCATTATTTATTTCACCTTCAAAAAAAATCCACCGGGTTTGCCAGGGAAGCAAGAAGGCAAAAATATATAAGAGCCATTCACCTATTTTGGCGATGATTTGCCGCATACGATATTTAAGGCGTTAGGAATTAATTCGATCTCTAATTTTTTTCCAGTCCATGTTTCCCCGTCGATTTCCATGGGTATCACAGACTTTGATTCAAAAATTAATTTTTTTGTTTTAATTAATTTAACCTGGTTCTGATCAAGGGTCCTTTTTTCATCGGTGAAACGTTTTGCCAAGCGCATGACATTGGTGACTTTAATTTCATCGGCAATTAAAACATCTAATACACCAGGATGAGCATCTAAAGGGACATAAGGATTAACATTCAGGGCCGATCTCATATTAAAGGCGACCAAAGCTCTGGTTCTTATTTCCCTGGTGTCACCATCTGTTTGCAGAGTGCCTTCGATATAGTCTTTATTAAAAGAATGAGCGACAGCAATGAGTAAGTAAGACGGGAAACCAATTACTTTTTTTAATCGGCGGGGAGTATCCTGGGCAAATTTTGCAGAATACCCGGCGCCGGCCACAAAAAGGAAATATTGTTTTTTATTAACTATACCCACATCCTGGGGCATGGCCTTATGTTTGATGGCAAATGACAAGGCTCTTCTTAAAGTGAGGGGAACGCCCAGGCCCATGGCGTAAAAATTACTGGTACCAGAAGGAATAATCGCCAAGGGGGTCTTGTCGTTATTTTTAAGCATCCAATGGGCAACTTCCCTGACTGTTCCGTCCCCGCCAGCGACAATAATAATATCAAATTTTTCTTCTTTGTATTTTTCCAATTCGATCGGTTTGTCTTCCTTGGTGGTGTAAAAAGTATATTGAATCAGTTTTCTTTTGAGATATCTTTCAATTATTTTTTTATCGCCCATGCGCAGAACGGCCAGCCCGGCCTCGGGATTAAAAACAACCAGCGCTTTTTTAATGCGCTCGCCGCGTGGTTTTTTGATTCCCTTGGCCCTTCTTTTCATGAGGTTAATTATACCAAATTTGGCTAAGATTTGACATATTTAATTTTTGGGGTTAATATATAGCTTGCTCTATAAGAGTAATGAGACCCTTCGACAAGCTCAGGGTCAATGACGCGGGGTGGAGCAGTGGCAGCTCGGGTGGCTCATAACCATCAGGTCGGCGGTTCGAATCCGCCCCCCGCAACAAGAAGTCCCTCATCGGTGTTTACTGATTAAATCAAATCACACCTAAAAACTACAATTATATTATGTTGTTATTATTGTAATTGAACATGATAAAATAAGTAGTGGGTAATTATTAATAAGAAACATATGGAAAAAGTCAGTGAGGCAGAAATAAAAAAATTATGCCAAACAATAAAAAACAAGCTCCCAAAAGAAAAGTTTGATTTCTATAGGAGCGCCGTCTCAATAGAATTGATAAGAAGAATGATAAGAAACGAATGGGCCAATCAAACGCTTTTTATGCAACATAGCCGGCATCCACAACAAACAGAAGAAGCTAGGGTGTTTCTACTCACAAAGAAAATGGGATTTGTCCATCAAAATCGGGTTACTGATTTAGCTGAAATGGTTTACAACATGCAGCATGTTGAGGGGATAGACTCTGTTGTTAAGCATATAAAAAGAGGAAATCTAACTTCGCGATTTGCTGAATTGGGTGGTGGTGCTCATTTCTTCAGAAGAAATTTACCATTTGAGTTTGTTATCGCTGATAAAGATAAGGATAAAGATAAAAATTTTGATATACTTTTAAAGACTACTCCTGAAATACGATGTGAGGTAAAAAATAAATCTGAAACTACCCCCTATTCTGAAGAATCAATAGTAAAACCTTGTGAGAAAGCAGCTGAACAAATTCGAAAAGAAAACTTAGGAATTATATTTCTTAGAGTACCTCAGCACTGGATTCTAAAACCAGGCTTGGCAGAGATGTCTATACCAGTCCAGCTATTTTTATCTTCAAACAAGAATATCCTTGGAGTGATAATAAGTTGGGAAGAACAAGATAATGAGAACAGAGGAAAATTCTCACAAATGTATTTCTTGATTAAAAATAATATTATAGCGAAGGAAGTCGAACCAATTATACAAAAATTTAATAGGCCCTTGGTTAATTGGATAGAGTTAGATGTTTATATAAAGAAATATATTTTAGCATGAGTTCTTATTCTTATCTTTTAATAGAATGTAGCCATTCGTAATAAATATCCATATTGATGCAAAAAGCAGTATGAATTTCGATACGAACTTTGCTTCCGTGGGGCTCTTTTTTAAACCACGTTTGACATATCATTTTTTTATCACCTGGCTGAAATCCTTCTATAAAAGGTATAGAATTATCGTTGTCAGTCCAATAGGTCTGATGATGAATAAACTTAGATTTGGCTGAACCGCTAGTTGCCTCTAAACCAAATGCCTCGGCCACAGCCACCATTACATCTATTGCATCCATTTTAGATAGTTGACTATCAAATTCCGGTGGCAGATAAAAAGCGGCATATACACTAGTTTCATCTTCCTTTTTGGTAGCGCAGGCAAGAATGTAATATTCATTTTCGCCTTCAGAGAAATGTTTCAAAAAGAACAGGGATTGCTGATTACCCATATCTTCTCTGGTCACTTTATCTGGATTTTTAATTGCTTCGTTTACATCTTCCTTTGATGTGTGCTCTTCGCAATAATCATCAAAGCTCTTTAAAAATTTTACACTCATAATATTGTGTTAAAAATAAGTACATTTATCTTAAGAAAGATTTGCTATTTGTCAATGTAGGCAGGAAATATAAAAATTTTCTAAATTGGGTTCTAGGGAGATCTGTAGCTTTCTTGCCTTAAATATTCTTCTATCTCTTTCCGTGAAAAGCGGAGAGACCCGGAAATTCTGTAGTGTGGAATTTGTCGCGTCTCAACCAGACGATAGATTGTTGTTTTGGAAAGATTCAACAGCTTCGCAACTTGGCTTACGGTTAAGAGAGATTCATCCAATGGCTTGGATTCATTGTGATTGGTTTTCATAATTAATAATTACTTTCTTAAAAAGCGTTGCCCACCAGTTGCCCACGAAGTGATGATGATTGAGTACATTTGATCAAGTTTGGGAATGCTTGAGAAAATGATAGGTGGGTAAATTTTAGCTGAGCTCAGCTATAAATGACTTAGGTTAGCCAAATTGGTTGATGAGGGGTCCCAATCTTCATAACCATCAGGTCGGCGGTTCGAATCCGCCCCCCGCAACCAACAATAAAAATACCCGATGATATTCGGGTGTTTTTATTATTTTAAAAATGTAATAATTTTACGGAGACTCACCAGGGATTCTTGGCTTGAGGCCTCCGCTGGCGAGTCTGTTGGCCCGGCTCGTGAATGAGACATGGCCTCCTCCTTTCTACTTCTTCGCCAGCTGGAGGAAGAAGTCTGCTCCGTACTTGCCCTCAGAGACACCACAACCCATTTCCGAACATCATCTTCCTGATGACGGTGTCCACGCCTCCCTCAGCGACAGCAGCGACTGTCATACACAAAGGAAGTTCTCGGTGGCAGTTTAAATTTTGTCTATTTTATATAATAGTTAATTAAATTTTACTTGAAATAAGGATTTGCCATATTTCAAATTTTGTGTTAAATTTGAGATATAAAAATTTATATGTTAAATTCAGAACACCCAAAAAAATCCGGGTGTTTTTATTTATTTTTGTTATAATTAATATAATCATTTAAAATAAAATTAGATGAATAATAAAATTGCGATTTTTAAAGGGAAAAAAGTGAGAAGGACTATTCATGATAATGAATGGTGGTTTGTTGTTGAAGATGTTGTTTTAGCATTAATTGATTCTCGGGACGCAAAACAATATATACAACGGATGAAGCAGAGAGACGCAGAAATAGCTAAGGGGTGGGTACAAATTGTACACACCCTTGAAATAGGCACTAAAGGCGGCAAACAAGAGATGAATTGCGCCAATACAGAGGGGATATTTCGTATTATCCAATCAATCCCTTCGCCTAAAGCCGAACCTTTCAAGCGTTGGCTAGCCAGAGTTGGCTATGAAAGGATCAAAGAAATTGAAGATCCGGAATTGGCAACAAAAAGGACAAAGGCGCTATATAAAGCCAAGGGATATAGTGACTCCTGGATTGAGAAGAGGATGAGGGGCATTGCTGTGCGGGAAGAGCTGACTGATGAGTGGAGTAAAAGAGGGCTAAAACAAGCGAGGGAATACGCCATTTTGACTTCAGAAATTTCTAAGGCCACTTTTGACATGTCGCCGGAGGAGTATAAAAAGTTTAAGAATTTACAGCGTGAGAATCTAAGGGATCATATGGATGATTTGGAATTGATCCTGACAATGCTGGGTGAAGCGACAACAACCAGATTAACTCAAGACAAAGAGTCCAAATCTTTCAAACCATTAAAAAAAGATGCTAAAGAAGGCGGTGAAGTAGCCGGATCTACCCGTAAGGACATTGAGAAACGTACGGGAAAAAAGATTTCAATTAAAAATAATTATCTTAAAAAACCTCAGAATAAGAAATTGTCATAAATATATATAAAAAATGAAAGCGGATGTCGCTACATCCGCCTTTTGGAATATTTATTGTTGGAGCTTATTCATTCACCCGCCCGACATATTCATCCGTCTCTGTATTGATCTGAATAATTTCACCTTCTTTAATAAATAGAGGGGCCTGGACTTCCGCGCCGGTATCTAGTTTGACTGGCTTAGTGGCGGCGTTAGCTGTATCACCGCGGGCGCCTTCTGGGGCTTCCACGACTTTGAACTGCATTTTTTTAGGCAGGCGGATGTCATAGAGGGCGTCTTCAATGAAGATGCCGTCGACTTGGCCTTCTTCGACCAGGTATTTATCGCGTTCGGCAATAATGTTTTTTGGGATTTGGAATTGTTCAAAATTCTTGTCCATGAAAAAAAAGTCAGTATCGTCCTTATATAGGAAAGAAACAGGCAGGAAGCTGACTTGTATGTTTTCCAGCTTCTCACCAGACTGGAAATTGTTAGAAGCGACATTGCCTGTTTTCAGATTTCTCATTTTCGTCCGGGTCAGGGAATTGCCTTTGCCAGGCTTGTAAAATTCAAATTCAGTCACCACATACGGGTCGCCTTTCCATTTAAAGGCAGTGCCTTTTTGGATTTGGTTGGCGTCAATCATAAAAATTAATCGTCAGGAAATAAAATTACTTCTTTTAAAGACCGACTATTGGTCAATAACATGACTAGTCGGTCGACGCCCAGGGCGATTCCGCCTGATTCGGGCATTCCACATTTTAGCGCTTCTATAAAGGTATTGTCAACGGGGTACATAATTTTTTCCATCTTTATTCTTTCTTCCCTCTCTCTTATGAGCCTTTTTTCTTGTTCTTGCCAGTCAGTTAATTCAGAAAAAGCATTACCTAGTTCAATGCCGGCAATAAATAATTCGAATCTTTCGGCTTTGTCTTCTTTATTAATTTTAGAAAGAGATGCTTCTGCTGCAGGATAGTCAATTATAAATTCTGGTTTTTCCCAGCCAAGATGCTCGTCTATTTCATCTCCAGTATGGTTTTTTCGCGACCAGGGAGGAGTGAGGTCAATTTTTTTGCCTTGGTATTCTAAAAAATCTGAATTATTAATTTTTTTATTTACAAAATAGATTAGGTTTTCCGTGTCTTTCATGATGTCTTTGTAATCGGCGTCAGCCCGGTACCATTCGAGCATTTTAAATTCAGTGTTATGAAGAGAGGAAGGGGTTTCGCCGTTACGAAAGCAAGAGCAGATCGTGTATATTCTTTTAAAGCCATCGACTAATAATTTTTTCATGGCGTATTCAGGAGATGTAATTAAATAGGCATCTTTCTTGTTTCCTCGGCCATTTATTTTTTCAGTTTTTAATGGATCTAAATATGGTTCCATGCCAGGCAGATCAACCAGGCAAGGCGTATCAACTTCCAAAAAACCTTCATTTTTAAAGAAGGCGCGAATCGCGTCTATGATGTCGGCGCGCTGTTCAAATTTGTTGGATTTTTTGCTCCCACTTTTGGAGGATTTCTGCTCGGGGGTCATTGTCATGGAATTTTAAAATTTTGTCGTTGACAACTACTCTGGTATCTTTATTCATCATGTCTTTCAGGTTTTGGGGCAGATTTTTCAGCTGCCATTTTTTATAAGCATTTTCAAAAGAAGCCAGACTTAAGAAAGACTGCATAAATCTATTTAAGCCGGATCGATTAATAGTGCGAGGCCAGGCAGCCTGATATCCAATTGAAGCGGGCAGCTTGTTTTTAATCCAGGCATTAGCCTTAATATATTTTTTTTCCAGGTTGTCTGGGTCATAAACCGGGAAGATCTGATCTGCCCAGTAAGTGAAATGGATGTCGTCCGGATTAATTTTATAATCTTCCAGATTTAGATTTTTTTCCGTGAGGTAAATGCTTAAGCAAAGTTGGTCTTTGTTTTTTTCTTGCGTAGGACGGAGGCCGAAGATTTTCATGAGCGTGGTCGTAAACATGCGCGTGGTCCATATTTTATCGTCCGGGGAGATGATCATGAGGTCAATGTCGCTGTTTGTGCCGGCATTGGCAATAGCCAGGTTGTTTACCACAAAAATAGCTTTGACATGGGGCAGCCAGGTAAGCAGGCGGATATAGGGAAGTCTTTTCTTGAATTTTTTTTGGGCCACGACATAACGGTTTTTTCTTTTTCGCACAATGTCGCCCCGTCCCTGTAAATAATAAAAGCCCTCGCGGCTTTCTATTTGAGGGCTATTGTTTAAGACTTGTTTGATTTTATTAAGATCTTCCTCTTTTGTTTCCCATAACCATTTCTGAATTTCCAGCAAAGTTAAAGGGTAGTCGAAAAGATCGAAGTATGTGAGGGTTTTAAGGATGGAATTTTCTAGGTTATCCATTATGAAATACCTGTAGTGTAGGGACAACCCTAGGGTTGTCCCTACACTACAGAGAGGTGTTATTTAAAATATCGCCTTAAATATTTACCGGTATAAGATTTTTTTTCTTTAGCCACTTCAGGTGGAGTACCCTGGGCAATCACTAGGCCGCCGCGATCGCCGCCTTCCGGACCAAGATCAATAATCCAATCGCATGATTTAATGACGTCGAGATTGTGTTCGATAATTAAGACACTATTGCCTTTATCGACAAGCCGGTTTAATACAGATAATAATTTTTTCACATCTTCAAAGTGCAGGCCGGTGGTCGGTTCATCTAAAATATAAAGTGTTTTTCCAGTAGCGCGGCGGGATAATTCTGTCGCTAACTTAACCCGCTGGGCTTCACCGCCGGAAAGAGTGGTGGCATTCTGGCCAAGCTTGATATAACCAAGGCCGACATCGCGCAGAGTCTGCATTTTTTCTTTAACAGCCGGGATATTGCCAAAGAAATGATAAGCTTCTTCCACGCTCATTTCTAAGACGTCGGAAATGTTTTTTTCCCGATAATGGATTTCAAGAGCTTCAGGATTATAACGTTTGCCTTTGCATTCCGGGCATTTAACATAAACATCAGGCAGGAAATGCATTTCAATCCTTTGGACACCATCGCCCTGGCAAGCTTCGCAACGACCACCTTTTACATTGAAAGAGAAGCGTCCCGCTTTATACCC
This sequence comes from Patescibacteria group bacterium, assembly GCA_018822435.1. Classification (GTDB taxonomy): domain Bacteria; phylum Patescibacteriota; class Patescibacteriia; order UBA9570; family JAHJKD01; genus JAHJKD01. The sequence goes on along the minus strand of JAHJKD010000050.1, from coordinate 44,923 downwards.
GCGCATTTTAGATTCTGGGACTTGGGTAAAGAGGTCTCGGATATAAGTGAAAACGCCGGTGTAGGTGGCGGGGTTGGAACGCGGGGTGCGGCCAATAGGAGATTGGTCTATATGAATAACTTTATCCAAGTTTTTAAGACCTTTAATTTCTTTATGTTCGGCCGGAAGATTTTTTGCATTATGGAATTGCAGGGCCAGGGCACGGGCAAGAATATCTGTCATTAAGGTTGATTTTCCAGACCCGGAAACACCAGTGATAGAAACGAGCTTACCTAAAGGAATCTTAACATCTATTTCTTTAAGGTTATGGGCGGCCGCGCCAATAACTTCAATGTCCAGGCCATTGCCTTTGCGGAATTTTTTTGGAACAGCAATTTCTTTTTTGCCGGAAAGATATTCGCCAGTCAGACATTTTTTTTTCATTAATTCGGCCGGCGTGCCTTGGGCGACAACTTCTCCTCCTTGGGCGCCAGCTCCAGGGCCGATGTCAATGACATAATCAGCTTCTAAAATGGTTTCTTCATCATGTTCTACTACTATAACTGTATTTCCTAAGGCTTTGAGATTTTGCAGAGTTTCAATCAATCGCATATTATCTCTTTGGTGCAAGCCGATGGAAGGTTCATCGAGAATATATAATACGCCAGTCAGGGCAGAGCCGATTTGGGTAGCCAAACGGATGCGCTGGGCCTCACCGCCGGCCAAAGTGGACGCGGTTCTGTCCAGGGTCAAATAGGAAAGGCCGACATTAGTCAGGAATTTCAACCGCGAATCAATTTCTTTTAATATTTGCTTGGCAATTTTTTGATCCCGCTGATTAAGTTTTAATCCGCGGAAAAAATCCAGGGTCTTATCAATGGGCAGGGAAGTGACTTGGGATATGTTCTGGTCGGCAATGGTGACGCCAAGAGCTTCTTTTCTTAAGCGCTTGCCAACACATAGCGGACAAGCGTAAATACGCATATATCTTTCAATCTCGGTACGCATGTAATCAGACTCGGTTTCTCTGTGCCGGCGTTCCAAATTAGGAATAACGCCTTCATAGTTTGTATAGAATTCTTTGACTTTGCCAGTAGTATACGGAGCATTTACATCATAAGATTTACTGCCAGTTCCAAACAGAATGACATTCAAGTCTTGCGGCGATAGATTTTTAATCGGAGTACGGGTAGAAAAACCATTTGTTTTAGCCACAGCTTCCAGGATACGCATTTGCCAGGTCTGATTAGAAGAAGTGCGGGACCAGGGACGGATAGCGCCCTCAGCAATAGAAAGTTTTTTATTTGGTATAACTAAATTTTCATCAACTTCCAGCTTCGTGCCCAGGCCTGTACATTCAGGACAAGCACCATGCGGGCTGTTAAAGGAAAAGTTTCTAGGTTCAATGTCTTCCAGGGAAATGTCACATTTTGGACAAGAAAAGTGTTCAGAAAAGATATTGTCTTTTTCTGCTTTAGAATCATGAACCACGACTAAGCCGTTGGAAAGATCCAGGGCCGTTTCTAAAGATTCTGTCAATCTTTCTTTTTCTAATTCTTTTCCAATTGTCAGCCGGTCAATTACAACGTCTATATTATGTTTTTTCTTCTTATCCAGGTCCTTGTCTTCGGCTTCTTCGATAGAATATAGATTGTTATCGATCCGTAGGCGGACATAGCCAGATTTTCGGGCTTCTTCAATAACGGATTTATGTTCACCTTTTTTATCACGAATAATAGGGGAAATAATCATGAATTCGGTGCCCTCTTCCATTTTTAAAATTTTATCGGAGATTTGTTTTCGAGTTTGCTTAACTATAACTTGTCCGCATTTAGGACAATGAGGAATGCCAATGCGGGCGTATAGCAGACGTAAATAATCATAAACTTCGGTGACTGTGCCCACAGTAGAACGCGGATTATGAGAAGCTGTTTTCTGGTCTATGGAAATGGCCGGAGAAAGGCCTTCAATTTGGTCGACATCAGGCTTGTCCATTAAACCTAAGAACTGGCGGGCATAAGCAGACAGGCTTTCGACATATCTTCTTTGTCCTTCCGCATAAATCGTATCAAAAGCGAGCGATGACTTGCCTGATCCGGAAATGCCGGTAATAACAACTAACTTGTCCCGAGGAATATCGACGTTGATATTCTTTAGGTTGTGGACACGGGCGCCTTTGACGCTAATTTTATTTATATCCATGAAATCTTGTAAAAAAATTCAACTGAAGTATTATATACTAGATTTTCGTTTTGGTCAAGAATATGGACATAAACTCCAATACCCCGAATAAATTCGGGGCTTGGAGTTTACGATTATTTAATTTCAAGCTCCCAATTTATTGGGGGTTTGAAATTTGTTTTGGAAAGAGATATTGCTATAATTAAATTATGGAAAATAAAAAGCTACAAAATCTACCAAATACGGCCGGGGCCTATACTTTTTATGATAAAAAAGGCCGGGTGCTTTATATTGGTAAGGCCGTGAATTTACGTTCCCGAGTGAGGTCATATTTTCAAAAAGGCTCTGATTTGTCCGTAATGAAGCAAGTTATGGTCCGTTTAATAGCTGACGTGAAAGTGCAAAATACCAAGAACGAAGCCAGGGCTTTAATATTGGAGAGAATGTTGATTAAGAAATACAAGCCACCTTATAACATAATGTTGAAAGATGATAAGAATTATTTATATTTAAAAATAAAAGAAGAAGATTTTCCAAAAGTGGAATTTGTGCGCCGACCGAATTTCCGGCAAAAGGCCAGATATTTCGGCCCGTTTCCCTGGAGCCGGCCGGTCAAGCAAGTGTATCGATATTTTCACAAGATATTCCCGCTTCGTTCCTGTTCCGCTATGCCGAAAAAGCCGTGCCTGGAATATCATATGGGCCGATGCCTGGCGCCATGCGTGGATGGTATACCAAAAGAGGAGTATCAGAAGATAATAAACGAAGTAATTGATTTTTTTGAAGGCAATGAAGATAAATTTATTGTTGCAGCGGAAGCAAAGATGAAAAAAGCTTCTGAACAAAAGAATTTTGAAAAGGCGGCATATTATCGGGACCAGATGCGGGCGATGAATAAACTTAAAGAGATTCGTCTTACTTCGCTTCAAATTCAGAAACGTTCTGAGCAAGAGAAGATACGCAAAGCGCTGGTGCAGATTAAATTAAAATTAAAATTAAATAAGCTGCCCCAGCGGATAGAGATTTACGACATTTCTAATATTCAGGGCACGTTTGCCGTCGGTTCTATGGTCGTGTTTACAAATGGTCAGGCGGATAAGCAGGAATACAGAAAATTTAAGATAAAAACCGTGTCCGGCATTAATGACGTCGCTATGATGAAAGAAGTTATTATGCGGCGGGTGAAAAATAAGTGGCCCAAGCCGGATTTGGCGATCATGGACGGCGGCAAGGGGCAATTAAATGCAGTAAAAGATATTTGGGAAGAATATAAAGTGCCAGTTGTGGCTTTAGCAAAGAGGGAAGAAGAAATTTATATGCCAAATATAAAGAATCCCCGGAAGTTGACCGAGGATTCAGAAGGATATTATTTAATGCAGCGCATGCGCGATGAAGCGCATCGTTTTGCCATAGCTTATCATCGCAAGCTTAGGTTAAAAGGTATTTAAGCTGACGCAGCCTGGTCTTTATCATCTTCATCCAGTTCGATTTCTTCAACTTCATCATCAAGTTTTAATTCAGGCAGATCCTTTTCTGGCACTTGCGTGGCAGATTTTGGAGCGGAGCTTTCCGTTAGAGTCGGGCCCCCCGCATATGGTTCAGGCTGAGTACCCTCTTTTAGCTTAATAGCCTTAGGATATTTTGCCATTCTGGCAGCTTTTTCTTCTTCGGCTAATTGTAGATTAATTTCTTCCATTTGAGCAGCAATTTCTTCATCAGTTGGTTCGTCGTCGCCAGCCTCAATTTCACCCATATCTTCAACTAAAATTTTTCTGGCTTGAATTGCTCCTTCCATATCTTTTCTTGTCGGTTTTGTTTCATCAACTAATTCAAGATCTTCACTTACATCAGGTTTTTCTTCAATTAATTCTAATTGTTCAGTTACATCTGGCTGTTTTTCAGTAATATTTTCCTCAACGTCAGTAATGGGACGATAAGCCGCCATTTCCTCTTCTCTGGCTGCAGCTGCTTCGCCAAGGCTTTTTTCCGCTTCAGCTACACGCCGGGCTTCTAAAGCCGGACCAATTGCTTCCATATAAGAGGCATTTTGTTTTTCTACTTCCGCGCGGGCATTGGCAGTCATGCGGTCACCTAAATTGATGTCCATTCTGTCATAAAGCGCACGAGCATCTTTTCTATTTTCAATCGGAGTCAGTTCGGCAACTTGGGTATTTAGATTTCCTTCCATTTGTTTGAGGCGGTTAAGGCGAGCTTTTTTAAAGAAAGCAAAGCCTTTGCCTTCAAGTTTTTTCATCTTGGTGCGAAGGTTTACGTATTCACTCATTAAGTCGTCTAGTTTGGATTTAACTTCCTCAACAGGCTGGACAGGCTGGCCTGGATCTTTGCGGGCCACCATTACTTCGCCAGGTTTCATAGCAGCGGCAGAAACAGGTTTTTTCGGGGCGCCATAATTTTCTTCCAGATTGTATCGGGATAGTCTGGTTTTGTATTCACCAGTTGTTTCGCCAGGGCGCTTTTGCGCAACACTAGGATCAACACCCATTTTCTTTTTTACAGCCGCAATTTGGTCAGCATCTTGAGCGGCAATGGCTTGCTTGATTTTTTTATCAGGAAAAGCAGCCTGCAATGCATCAGCATCAGCCTGAGTAGGCTGTTCTGCTCTTACACCTTTTATTTTTCTGTCTTGTTTAGCACCTTCTTGTGTGGCGGGCTTTGAGCCCATTCTGGTTTCTAAATTAGGCATAGTATATAGATATAATAATTAAGCTCTTTTTTCTCTGTCTTCTCTTTCTTTGTCCATTTTTTCTTTCAGGGAAGCGTATCGTGCTTTTCGGCTTTCCTCGCTGGCTCTGATTTCTTGGAGAGTCTGTTGCAGTCCTTCCTGGGCTTGCTTTCCACCAACAGCATGGCTGGTTAAGTCTCTCTCTGGAAAAGCAGATTGCAGATCAGCTAAATCTTCAGAAGTAGGCTGTTCTGATCTTGTGCCATTGATTTTTTTATCCTGTTTTTTTGGTTCAGGCCTAGGTTGGGTTGAAGTGTTTGTTCCTTCTTTAAACATATAATTTTAAGCTAATAGTAAAACGAATTATATTAGCGCAATTTGCTTATAATGTCAAGGTTTGGCTTATATTATATATATAATATCATATTTTTGCTAATTTGTCAATGTAGATAACAATATTGACTTAATTCAAGAAAAATTGTAAGTTTTACCGTCGGCAATCAAGCCGCATAGCCCCCTGCAAGGGGGTGAGTATTTAAAGGAGGCAGAGAGATGTTGGCCACGCAGCCTTCGGGAGAATGCTCCACCCCCCAAAATGTCGACGCTATGAGGACTACGGACGATACGCTCGTTCTGGTCTTCGAGTATTCGGAGGATGTCCCTTCGGAGGAGACAGTAGCGTTGGTGGGGGGCGTGCGTGCAGAAGGCAAAATCGTGTACGTGGGACAGTCCTACTACATGATCATGCTGAAAGCATGTACGTTGGGAGACGATATTTTTTTGTGGGAAACCCTTCGGGGGATCTCATGGGCAGACGGTTATGACCCCCGCAAGGTGGTCGTGGCTGGGGACACTTGTTTGTTCCGATTTGTTCTCCCATAGGGGAAGGAGGTCCGTGTGGTTTTGCTTCGGCATAACCCCTCGGATCCTCCTCCCCCTCCCGAAATCCTCCCCCTCCTTCTTTTCAAATTCTAGTTCGTTTTATATAATACACTCATGAAGAACAACCACTCTCATGAGTTAGAAAAGAAAGCTGAAGCCAAGTCAAAACGACGGCAGCAGAAGAAAACAAAAAAGCCTAAAATGAAAGTCTCAGGCAAGGCCGTTTTTGATTTGCAGAAATTGAAGGAAAAATAAAAATAAAAACTAAATATCCTGCCCCTTAAGGGGTAGGATATTTAGTTTTACCGCATTTCAATATTTTCTTTGGGAAGATCGTCAATAAATCTTGACGGAGCGTTTATTTGCGTATTGCCGTAAACAGTCCGTTGTGATGTATAAATTAAATTCAGTTTTTCCCGGGCGCGGGTGAGGGCGACGTAGCAGAGGCGGCGTTCTTCTTCCATTTCTTTAGGTTCAAACAAAGAACGGGAATGAGGGAACAAGCCTTCTTCCATGCCCGCTAAAAATACATTAGGAAATTCCAGGCCTTTGGCGGCATGAATCGTCATCATGTTGACGGCCTTGGCTTTTTCATCAATATTATCTTGATCAGATATTAGAGCGACTTCCTCTAAAAATGCCTCTAAAGATTTCTGGCCTTTTTGGCCGAAGTATTTTTTTGTGACAGTTTTTAATTCCATGATATTTTCCCATCGTCTTTCTCCCTCTTCACTGCCATCTTTAAGAAAGGCCTTCATTCCAGTCTTGTTTACTATTAGGTCTAATATTTCCGTGGGATTTAATTTTTCTTTTTTGGCATCAATTTCTTTCATAGCTTCCTGAAAGATAAAAAAACCTTGGCGGGAACGAGTAGTCACATCCGGAGTTTCATTAGGAGTTATTTCTAAATATGTCTTCCCAGCATCGCGGCAGGCGCGTTCAATTTTCAACCAGGATTTTTGGCCAACGCCGCGCGGAGGGACATTGATCAATCTTTCCAGGGCGACCCAGTCCAAGGGATTGGAAAGGACGCGCATGAAAGCGAGGACGTCTTTGATTTCTTTTCTTTCGTAAAACTTGATGCCGCCGATAATGCGATAGGGAATCCCATATTTTAAGAAAGACTCTTCTAAGGCGCGGGACTGGGCATTAGTGCGGTATAAAATTACGTACTGGGATAAGTCAGTTTTTTTAAGAGATTTTTCCACGGCATTTAATATATCTTTGTCTTCTTGTCTTTCTTGGAAAGTTTTAGAAGCCATAACTTTTTCTAGAATGGTTTGGTGTTGGGGCTCTTCTGGTTCATAAGTTATTTCACTGTCGGGATCGGGTTCAGAATTCCGGACCCCTACATCGTCAATTCCAAAGATAGACTTAATAATATATTCGCCTTCGTCGATTTCGTCATGAACCTCCTTAACCACGACGCGGTCGCCTTTGGGGTTTTCTGTCCAAAGTTTTTTGTCTTTTTGGTTTTTATTATGACTGATAATTTCGTTAGCAGTATCAAGAATATTTTGCGTGGAACGATAGTTCTGCTCTAAATAAACAGTTTTTGTATCTTCAAATGTATCTTCAAAATCCAGGATGTTTTGGTAATTTGCGCCGCGGAAGGCGTAAATAGACTGATAATCATCGCCTATGGCACAAATGTTTTTCTTTTCTTCGGCTAATAATTTAATGAACAAGTATTGGGCATGATTAGTGTCCTGATACTCATCTACTAATATATAATGCCAAAGATTCTGATATTTTTTTAAAACTTCGGGATATTGCTGGAAAATCTGGACGGTTTTCATGATCAGGTCGTCAAAATCAAGCGAGTTGGCGTCTTTTAACTGGCGCTGATATTCGGGATAGACCTTTACAACCATTTGTTCCATATAGCCTTTTGCTTGTCCGGCATACTCATCAGGCCCTATTAATTCGTTTTTGGCATTAGAAATGATGGCCGCGATCGCCCGAGGATTAACTTGCTTAATATCGATGTTCAGATCTTTCATGACTTTCTTAATAAGTGACAGAGAGTCATGAGAATCAAAAATATTATAGTTCTTTTTGTAGCCTAGTATCTCAATTTCCTGCCTTAAAATGCGGACGCAGATGGAATGAAAAGTACCCATAGCAGGAAGATGCTTGTATTTCTTGCCGATCAGCTTTTGCACGCGTTCTTTTATTTCTCCAGCCGCTTTATTGGTGAAAGTGACAGCCAGAATATTCCAAGGCTTAACTTTGTAAGCGGCGATGAGGTTGGCAATGCGGTGGACCAGTGTTTTTGTCTTGCCAGAACCGGCGCCGGCCAAAATTAAAACCGGCCCTTCATTCACGGAAGCGGCTTCTTGCTGTTTCGGATTCAGCGGATATAAAATTGGATTGATTTTTTTCGTATTTGCCATATTCAGTCCGATTAGTGTACCAGAAATAATGGGGTTTGACTAGGGGCCGATTTTTAGGTATTTTTACTTATATGAGAGGAGCAACATACAGATCAGGTGCAGAAAAAAGAGGACGCATTTATAATAAGATGCAGGCGTCCCAAGATTGGCCTGATAACGCAAGAGAAATCATTGAAAGAAGAGGGCAGCCGGCAACTGAGGCTGAGCTTCTGGATCATGAATTGGAAATGCGTTTTAATGAGGATCATGCAATAGGTCATCAACCAGAGGCATTTGATGTTGGTGAAAAAGAAAACATACAAAGAAAACAAATCGGCCTGGGCAGGGAAAAAACCAAGGCGCCTTCTCATGTGATTGAAAGAAGAGTGGCCGGCCGGGTCAGGAATATGAAAAAAGAGCAGCTTGTGTATATGTTGGATCAGATCAAAGCGGAAAAGGAAAAAGCAGACAATAAAGCTGATAAAAAATTTAGGGGGAATATTATTCATTTTTCCGATCTGATTAAATATTATAAAGATGAGAACCGGGCTCTGGAAGACGAGATCGGGTCGTTGATTAAGAATAAGGCGGACAAGAGCCTTATCAGGGAAAAAGAGGCCAGGCACAGCCAGGTATTATCGAAACTAAATTTTGTGGCCCGGGACCTGGAGGCTGCCAGGTTTGGAAAGGAAAGATTTTCAAGGCAAGAAATGGAAGAATCCTTGGAACAGCAATTTTCCGGAAAAGACAATTTTGATATTTGGCAGGAGGCGATTATGGCGGAATTACGGACAAGAAAGACAGGCAGGCAGGAATTAAGGCAACGGGACCGGAAAACGAGAATAGAAGAAAAAGCCGACGCCATAGAACAAATGGGCCAGGAAACAGCTGGATCATACGCAGAAGCAGAGGCGAGAGGTTATCGGCAGGATCGGGAGGATGAATTAACTTGGCAGGAATATGAGGAAATTGCCAGAAAGCCGACTGAAGGTTTACCAGAAGAAGAGAACTGGGATGAAGAAGGTCCAGAGGAAGAAGTGGATTTTATGGAAGAAATGATTAGAATGGCGAAAGAAAATGAGAGAAACAGGGAAGACAAAGAAGCGGCCTAAAAACAGGTCTCATTGACAAATATAAGCACTCATGATATAGTACTTTTTGACGTAATTATGCGATTTAAAGACTTTTTACATATATGAACACAGCTTTAAGTATTGCCCAGATAGTGGTAGTTGTTTTGCTTGTAATCACTATCCTGATGCAACAAAGAGGATCAAGTTTAGGCGCTGCTTTCGGCGGCGGAGGCGAGTCTTTTGGCATGCGCCGCGGGGCAGAAAAGTTTATTTTTTACTCTTCTATTGTACTCTCTGTTCTATTTCTCGGGCTGGCCTTGTTTTCATTTCTGATCCAAGGATAATTAACGCTAAATTTATAGGCGGAACACAAATACTGTTTCCCTAATTTTTCATGAAGAACAATCCATTTAAATCATTTATTCCTAAGAAAAAGGAAGGTGAAAATAAAGAAAAAAAAGCTGATCCAAGCGAGGAGCTTATTTATGGCGTGAGCGATAAAAAGAAACCTTCCTGGGAGCAGACAAAATATTTTTTTAAAGTTTTACCGAAAAAGGAAAGAATAATTGCCTATGTTGCCAGCATGCTATTAATAGCAGGTGTGGTTGGCTTGATTGGGTATGCATATTTCAGTAATACCGAAGCAATTCCGCAAAATGGCGGAGAATACACAGAAGCTCTAGTGGGTTACCCGGAACATATTAATCCGATTCTGGCCCAGACAAATGACGTGGACATGGATCTTTCCCGCCTTATTTTTTCAGGATTGTTCAAATATAATGAAGATCAGGAATTAGTGCCTGACTTAGTAGAGTCTTATGAGATTTCTGAAGACCAGAAAGAATATTCATTTAAGATAAAAGAAGGCGTGGTTTGGCATGATGGTGAACCGCTGACGGCTGAAGATATTGTTTTTACCATAGGCGCTATCCAGGATGAAAACTTTCAAAGCCCGCTCTTGCCCAGTTTGCGCGGTGTTGGCGTGGAAAAGGTGGATGAATATAATTTTAAAATGTTTTTGAAAGAACCATTTGCTCCTTTCTTATCAACCCTGACTTTTGGCATCATGCCCAAACATATCTGGTTTGATGCTTATTCCGTATCAACGAAAAATGTTTTATTGACTGAATATAATATTAAGCCGATCGGTTCCGGCCCTTATCAATTCAAAGAATTGGTGAAGGACCGCGATGGTAATATTAAATCTTTCCATCTGGAAAAGAATAAGAATTATTTTGAACGTTTACCCTATTTGGATAATTTGAATTTTATTTTTTATCCAGATATTACAGCGGCGGTAGATGCAGCCGCAGCAAAAAAAGTCGAAAGCGTTGCTTTTGTGCCGTTTGACATGCAGGAAGACCTCCATAAAAGGAATAGAAAGCTCGAATATCATTATTTAAGATTACCGCAATATACGGCTATTTTCTTTAATCAAAAAGAAGGCGAAGATAATGTCTTAGCTTATAAAGCTGTGCGTGAAGCCATGGCCCATGGCATTCCCAGAAAAAAGATTATTGATGATGTTTTGGGTGGAAATGGCGAACCGATTTTTGCATCAATTCTGCCTGGCTATGTCGGCTATAATGAAGAAATCAGAAAATATGAATATGATATTAAAAAGGCCAGGGAAATATTAAACGAAGGCGGTTGGACAAAAGATGATGACGAAGAATATCGCACTAGAAATGATCGTGTTTTAGAGTTTACGATCGTGACAGTTGACCAGCCAGAATTTATCCAGACCCTGGATGTTTTGAAGCAGAACTGGGAAGACATGGGCATGAAAGTTAATATCAACACCTATAGTGTGGAAGATATCCAGACAGAAGTCATTAAAGACAGAAATTATGAAGCTTTATTATTTGGCGAGATCGTCGGAACTGATCCGGATCCGTATCCTTTCTGGCATTCTTCTCAGGATGAACATCCTGGTTTGAATCTGGCTATTCCTTATAAAAGGCTTAAAGATGTTGACCAGTTACTAGAAGAAGCACGCGTGGCCACAGACGATGAAGAAAGAGCTAAAAAATATTATCATTTTCAAAATATTTTAGCAGATGAACTGCCTGCCATCTTCTTATATAACCCACTTTATACTTATGCCGTACATAAGAAAGTTAAGGGAATTGAATCACAATATATTACGATACCGTCTGACCGGTTTGCTGGTATTGCCAATTGGTATGTAAAGACAAGCAGGATATGGAAATCCAAAATAGAGGATGAAGAAGAAACGGATGTGGTTGAATTACCGCCGGAGTCTGCTACGCCAGAGGCTTCGCAGGACTCCACAGAAGCAACAGATGCGGTCGCTACAGATGCGACAGCGACTGATGCTTCTGAGGAAGAAACAGCTACAGATGAAGAGGCTGTAAAAGAAGAGGAAGAAACAGCCGAAGACACACAAGAGTAATTTTTATCCTTCGGTACGCCCTTCGGGCTACTCAGGATAAATTTAAATATTATAAGTAGACCCTGAGTAAGCATAGCGCATCGAAGGGCCGGGATGGTGAAATTGGTAGACACGCACGGTTCAGAGCCGTGTGGGGGCAACTCCGTGGAGGTTCAAATCCTCTTCCCGGCACAATAAATTTCTTCTATTTATTATTTTAACAATTAAATTTTTTTAAATTTATGACACCAAAGAAGAAGACCTATAAAGGTCATTCGCCAAAAAGGCGTAAGACCATAGTGGTCAAGAACAGGACAAAATCAAATAGAACTTTCCAGCGCGGACAAAAAAGGCCGACAACAATGGCAAAAGGCCGGCGTGGTGCCAAGCTGAAAGTCATGATCATGGGAGGAGCCGAAGAAGTCGGCCGCAACATGACATTAATCGAGTACGGTGATGACATCATCATGATTGATTGTGGTTTGCAATTTCCTGAAGAGGATCAGCCCGGAATTGATTACATCATTCCGAACATGAACTACTTAAAAGGCAAGGAAAAAAATGTTAAAGGCATTATTATCACGCATGGCCATCTCGACCATATTGGCGGGATTCCGCATATCGCGCCTAGTCTGAAGAACCCCCCAATTTATGGCACAAAATTGACGCTGGGCATTATTGATAAGCGCCAGGAAGATTTTGCCGGTAAAGGCAGTCTTGATACGAGAGAGATCAATCCAGATGCGGAATTGGAACTAGGCGCTTTTCGCGTAGAATTTTTTCGCGTCAACCATAATATCCCGGATTGTGTCGGCATAATTGTGCATACGCCAGAAGGAACATTGGTTCACACCGGTGATTTCAAATTTGATTATACTCCAGTCATGGATAAAGTGGCGGAGTTTGATAAAATTGCCCGCCTAGGCACTGAAGGCGTACTGGCCCTGTTTTCAGATTCGACTAATGCTGACCAAGCCGGCCATCAGGAATCAGAAAAGACGATTGGGGAGACTCTGGAAAATATTATTAAAGATGCTGAAGGCCGGGTAATTGTCGGTACATTTGCATCTTTACTTACCCGTGTCCAGCAGATTGTGTGGGATGCGGAAAAGTATGGACGGAAGATTACGGTGGAAGGCTATTCTATGAAAACAAACGTGGCCCTCTGCCGTGAGCTAGGCTATCTGAAAGCCAAACCTAATACATTCGTTTCTTCAGCCGAAGCGAGTAAGCTGCCTGATAATAAAGTTATTATTATGTGTACTGGTGCCCAGGGCGAAGGCAATGCCGCTCTAATGCGTATTGCCGGCAAGGAACATAAATATTTCCGGATCCAACCGGGCGATACAGTCGTGTTTTCATCTTCAGTCATTCCTGGAAATGAAAGAACTGTACAAAGGCTAAAAGACACTTTAGTAAAAGAAGGCGCCAATGTTATCCATTATAAAATGATGGATGTGCATGCCGGCGGTCATGCTAAAGAAGAAGACCTGAAACTGCTTTACACTTTGATCAAGCCGAAATATATTATTCCGATCATGGGTAATCAATTCATGATGCATGCGGCGGCTAAGGTGGCAGAAGGCCTGGGCTGGGACAAAGACCATGTCTTTATTACTAAAAATGGCCAGGTTATGGAATTTTCTGGTGGTGAAGGCAGGATGACCAAAGATAAAGTCGATACTGACTATGTTATGGTTGACGGTCTTGGCGTGGGCGACGTTTCTAATGTAGTCTTAAGAGATAGGCAAGTTATGGCCGATGACGGCATGTTTGTCGTGATCGTGACTGTATCGGCACAAACCGGGGAATTGATCGGATCACCTGATATTATTTCCCGCGGCTTTATATATATGAAAGGCAGTAAAAATCTTATTGAGGATACGCGAAAAAAAGTAAGAGAAGTCGCTAAGGATAAAAATCCCCAAGATGCAGCCAATCCGATGTATTTGAAAAATAAGCTTCGGGATGAAATTGGAAAATTTTTATTCAAGAAAACTGAAAGACGTCCCATGATACTCCCGGTCGTTATTGAAGTTTAATTGAAAATGTGCTATACTATATTTAATGAAACTGTGGAAAAAGATAGCATCCATCGGTGAAAACTGCCAAAATGCTAAATATTTTGGATTTTTTATGGCCCTCCTAATCGGAGGGCTTTTTCTTTGTGTGCCTTTTTCCGGATACGCAGCCACTTATTCCGTCACCAGGAACGATGATCCGGCGCCGGGTGCTTGCAATCCTGGCGACTGTTCTTTGCGCGAGGCCATAACAGCGGCCAATGGAAATCCAGGATTAGATACTGTTGATTTTGCCGGTGTAGCTGTGGCTGGCAGCCAGGTGACCATTACCGTGGACGGCGACGGACAGGGCCAGTTGCCAAACGTAAATGAAGATTTAATTCTAACAGCGGAAAATGAATGGGATACAATTAATGATAGACCTGGAATTCGTATAACAAAAACGGGAACTTGCCTTAATGGATTGTATTTTAATGATGCGGCTGATAATTCGCGCATTAGCGGACTGAAAGTGGAAGGCTTTGATGATAATGGAATATTTTTTAGGGCAGAAGACAGCCAGATCGGACTGGATTGTTTTGGTACGCCTGACAGTCATCAAAGAAATGTTATTGTGGGCAATAATATTGTGGGAGCAATTTCTTCAGGAAACGGCATCTACATGCTAGTGGCGGACAGAAATCATGTGGCCGGCAACTGGTTTGCATTGGATGATAACGGGACGACTTGGAATAGCAATAATGGCGCATCATTGCGTTATTATAATTCGGATGAGAATATTACCGGCTTTGATGATGATCCGGCTTTTTCTTGTACGGCGGCACAAGCCCGGAATATTTTTGCAGCTGGCGATGACCAAAATACTGATTCACTTTTTATAGGATGGAGCAGCCAGGAAAATAAAGTGTCAGGTAATTATTTTAATATTCGGCCTGATGGCTCTGCTATTGTCCATTATGGAGAATTGGCTTTTGGAGTATATTTATATACTGATGCTAAATATAATACGATTGGTACAGATGGAGACGGAGTTGATGATAGTTCAGAAGGCAATGTTGGGGCGGGTTATGATTATGGTACCTTTTTTGGATTTGATCAGGACACAAATCCGGGCTTTCATCATAATCGTGTATCAGGAAATATTATTGGAGGAGATCCGACTGGAACAAGTGATATTTATACTCCAGCACCTGGACAAACAGAACAGGGCGTAAGATTTATTTATAATCATTATAGTAATATCATCGGCTATTGCGATGATACAGATGATTTAGGCTGGGCCGTGAACATGTGCTCAAATGCGGGATTATTAGCCGACCAAAGAAATTATTTTATTGGGAATACAGGAATATCTGATTCACATCCGGCTGATGATGGCAGCGGTATGTTATTTTCTCATATTGTGGGAGATGATTCCATGATTTATGGAAATTATTTTGGTATTGGAAAAGATGATTCCAGTATTCCAAATTATATGGGCATAAATATAATAGCGGGAGAAGCGGGAGGCAATGATTATTTTGGGGCGGCAGGCAATCGGACAAATTCTATAAAAAATAATACCTATGGTGTTGTTATGCGCATGGTTTATTCTTCATCTGGATTTCCTGGCGCGGGATATATAATTCAAAATAATGATATTTCCAATAATTCTTCTCATGGAATTTTTGCCCAAGACTATAATCTTGATCAGACTCCGGGTGAAGAACCAATCGTAAGAGACAATACAATATCAGGTAATGGCGGTTCAGGTGTTTTTCTTGAAGGATCAACCATGACTTTGGAAAGCAATACTCTGACCGGTAATGCAGATTATGGTATTTATGCGGCCGGAACTCTTGACCATGCCCTGAATCAAGATGATTTACCGAATCATTATGATCCTTATTATGATAAGCAGACGCCGATCGGACATTCTTATGATTTGGTTTCAAAGCCTGATATTGGCGGTAGCGGCGTGGAAAATACGATTAACAGCAATACGGACGGCGGTATTTTATTTGTTGATACCAGAGCGGCTAATGAGACAACGCTTTTAACCGATAATAATATCGGTAATAATAATAATAATTTTGACATTCGCTCGACCTGGTGGGGAGCAGTTGAGATCTTATATAAGGACCTGAATCCGATAAAATCCGGCAGCAATACGGTTTCTGTGATTCCCCAGTCAGGCGCCACTTACAGCGGCTCCACTTTAAGTAATGGCACTTTTACGAATCCGCCCTATCCGGCTGGTGATACTGATCAGGGCGCGTGGGGGCCGGCCAGCTTTGAATACGATGACGAACCGACCTGGTTTTATATTACTGATTATGAATATGACGTAAACGGTTCAAAAACTGAATACGGTCCTTTTACTATCAAGGTTTATGGCGACTATGCAAATGATTCTTTGAATCCGACTTTTACTTTTAATGGCAAGGACGATGATACGAATCCAGGCGGTCTGCCTTCTTATTATGATACAGACGGAGTATGGCGGTATCAGATCGCTGATGCGATCGTTTCCACTGTGCCGGACCAGCCAGCCAATACATCTCCGGCTAATGGATCAGTTGACCAAAAAACAGACGTGGCTTTATCGGCTTCTGCTTTTGCGGACGCGGCTGAGACGCATGCCGCTTCACAGTGGAAAGTTTATAATTCGTCTTCCCAGTGCGCGGCCGATTCCGGAGCCGTTCTAAATACGGGGGACGCGGCCGCTAATACCTCTTACACGGTCCCGTACGGCAGTCTGGCCAAGGGCGCGACCTATTGGTGGCACGTGCGCTATAAAAATTCTTATGGCAATTACTCTAATTATTCGAATTGCACCGTGTTTACGACTTCTACTTCAAATATAATACAGACCGGGACGATCCCGAACCAGCAATGGAATGAAGATACGACCTTGACAAAGGCCTTTGACCTGGATGACTATTTCCAGGACCTGAGGAGCCTGGCCATGCATTATGAAGTGCTGGGTTCGGACAGCCCGGCCAATATTACTGTCAGCATCGGCAGCGAGAATAAAGTGACCTTTACCCCGAAATCGAACTGGTACGGCACGGCTACGGTCACTTTCAAGGCGATAGATACCGAGGGAGATACGAGGAATTCCAATCAGGTGACCCTGACCGTCAACAATGTCAATGATCCGCCTAATAAGATAACTTCAGGTTTTTCACCACCAAATAACTCCACCACTTCCAGCCAGACGCCGACCCTGAAATGGGACGCGCCCAGCGACCCGGACCACAGCAAGTCCCAGCTTTATTACCGGGTAAGGATAGGGAAAAATTCTGATCCGGCCAATAATTACGAATATTCCTATACGTCAGCCACGGGCAGCCCGGAAGTGAACGTGATTAATCAATTGAATGATGAAACAGATTATTACTGGACTGTGCGGGCGATTGATCCGGAAGGATTGAAAGGAGAATGGTCTGGTGCGAAGAAGTTTTATGTAAATACTTCGCTTGATCCGGAAATATCCCTTACAAAAATTGTTACAGTAGGCACGGCTCCGCTGACCTGGCTTAATAAGTTCATTAAAATGGCCATGGCCGCGACAGGGAATGAAAATGTAGAATTCCGCGAGCTTGATTACTCGGCTTATCAGATACCTCTTTGGTCATTTTTATTTATATTCCTGACGCTATTTCTGGTGACCCTCTTTTTATCCGGTGGCTTAAAAAAACCGCACCTGGTCATATTCAGGAGTCCGGCCCGGTCGTTCTCGAAAATCGCCCCGGCCAATAAAAAGGGCACTTGGCAAATGTCTTACGATCAGTTCCGGGGCAATGCCAAAACAAATCACTGGGCCGCTGTCGGCGCCGGCGTAATTACGGCCGCCTTGGTCGTGTTTGCAATATTTAGTCCGGTCATTAAGGCAGCTGACGACAACGGCGTGCCAGTTGAACCGGGAAATTATCTGAAATATTCCCTGACATATAGAAATACGGGCGATGGCGATGCGACATCTATAAATATTCGCGATTATATCCCATCAGGAACCTATCTTTCCTCATATGGCGGAGATCTTAATGTAAACGGTACAACGCTTGATTTCAGCGATACAGCGATCGCGCCGGGAGAGACAAAATCGGTCTACTTTGTTGTTCGGGTTATTAATCCGAATTTCAATTCAGCCGTGGTAGGCAGTGAAGCAGCGTTTTCATCTAATGAGGCATCGGCCGCGACCAATTCTAACATGACCAGCAATCCGATCGAGACTTCTACTTTATCTTATTATGTACAAGATCCGATCGGGGATCCATTGCCCGGATCTTATGTCTATATCTATAAAGACGGCTACAAAGTATCGTCCGGAGTAACCAATGAAAATGGCGAACTGACTTTTTACGGACTTGGTTCCGGCGTTTATTACGCGGAAGTATTCGGGCCTTCCTCTTTCGCAGCTACGGCGACCGCTTATACGTCGGTGAGCAGACATTCATCAGCCGGGCAAACTATCGTGCTCGCATTTGAGGAGGAAGAAGAGGAAGAATTTATCATTGTAATTGTAAATGAAGAGGAAATAAAAATTCCGCGCGACATCAGGCCGCCCCAGACCGAAGAAGAGCGGCAGGAACTGAAAGAAACCATGGAAAATTTCTTGAAACTTTTAATGGTGAATGACACCAATGTGGAAGGCATGGATTTCTTTGAGGCGACTTACGGGGATGTGCCGGGCATTGAAGAATATATTGATGAAGAGGGAAATATTCAGACATTGATCAATGTATCTGGTCCGGAGTTGGTGCTTAAAGGCTTGACTTTGCCTCATGCGACCGTGACTGTGAAAATAAGGTCTGAAGAAGTGGTTAGGGTGACTAAGGCGGATGAATACGGCCGCTGGGAAATCCGCGTGCCCATGGAATTGCTGCCCGAGGGCGAACATACCGTTTACGCCCAGTCGGAATTGTACGGAGTGGAAACAGATGAGATCGTGCTGGGTAAATTCGTCATACCGGAAGAAGGCCAGGGCCTGTCCAAAACGATGTGGCTGTTCATAGTCAATCTGAGCCTGATAGTGGCTTTCGCGATATTCATGTTCTTCTACACCAGGAAAAGAGGACTGACTTTTAAGAAAAAAGTTTAGCTATTGATTAAGGAATTCTTTTAATCCTTTTACATTTTCAATCGCGATTTCATAATCAGGATCAAGTTCAACCGCTTTTTCGTAGTATTTTAGAGCATTGTCATAATCTTCAAGATTATCATAGGCATAACCAAGATTGTTAAATGCGTATTTATCTTTCGGGTCCAGTTTGACGGCTTTTTTAAGATCATCAATCGCTTTGTCCCATTTTTCTAATTCCGTATAACAATAACCGCGGCTGGAATAAGCCTGCTGGTAATCTTTGTATATTTCAATCGCTTTGGTGTAATCTTCAATGGCTTTATCGCAGTCGCCTTGTTTTTCGTTTAAATAAGCACGGTCATAGAAAAAATATTCATTTTCCGGATCAAGCTTAATGGCTTTATTATAATCTTCCTTAGCTTTATTATATTTTTTTTGCTTAAAATAAGCGAAGCCGCGAATATCATAGGCATGGGCAAAGTCTTCTCTTAATTTGATTGCCTTAGTTGTGTCAGCAATGACTTTGTCCCAATTTTCCTTATCCTCATAGACAAGGGCGCGGTTGCGGTAAGCCCAGGAATATTCCGGGTCAAGTTCAATCGCTTCATTGCATTCTTGGAGAGCCTTTTCTGTTTTTCCTAGTTCGCGCAAGTCATAACAAATCAGGCTGTGCGGAAAGTCATCGTTGGGGTCAAGTTCAATGGCTTTGTTGCATTGCAGGGTGGCATCTTCATATTTGCCTTGATCGCCGTAGGCCCAACATAATGCCGTGTAGCCTTTTGCGTTTTGCGGATTTAATTCAATCGCTTTCTGGGCGTCGGCAATGCCTTTTTCATATTTTTCCTCATTTAAATAAATGTAGGCCCGGTTATGATAAGCGCGGGCAGAATTCGGATTCAGTTCAATGGCTTTGTCGCAATCAGCATAAGCTTTTTCATATTGTTCGTCTTTGCGGTAGGCTTTACACCGGGTTATTAACGCCGGGACATAATTTTGGCTTAAATTTATGGCTTGCGTGGCCGCCTTAATGGCTGGTTCATATTCGTAATCGTCAATATATGTTTCTGCTTCAGCGACTAAGCCTTCTAATTGCATTTGGAGGGCGGCTTGATCTTGCTTTTCTTGGTTTGATTTTGACCAAAAATAAATTCCTACGCCAATTACACTGCCGATCAATAGTAGGGCTATAATAACAATGACAATAATTATAATTAGAGTCGACTTTTTTTTCTTTGGTTTTGGATTTGGTTCTGTGACAACTTCCTTTTTTTCAGAAATCTTTTCTTCCATAAAATTATTTTATTTTTAATTATTCAAAATATTCTTGCATGGGCTGGAAATAAGATTCATCCCAACCTGGTTTATAGTTTTTCGCTTGGCCTTCAGGCACATCAGAATGTTTAATAGTCAGTTTAGTGCCTTCATCAACTTCCTCAAATATTAATTCAAGTTTTGAATCCTTGCTATCTTCAGGGAATTCAGTCGTGCGCCATTTTTGCAAGATTTTTTTATTTGGTTCGAGCTTTACAGTCTCACCTTCAATGTATCCGTCCCAAGCCGTAAATTTTCCCCCGACTTTAGGATCGATTTTGGCTTTGCTGCCAGTAAAGGCACCATGTTTTTTACTATCTAACCAGGCAGAATATAATTCTTCTGGGCTGACCGGGAATATATCGGAAACTTCAAATGATTCTAGCATGTTTTTAAGTTAATTTTTAGGTATTTGTTGGAGGTTTTTCATAAACAAGTTTGACCTTATGAAATTCTTCTTCATAAGTATCATCGCTCACTCTTTTAACGCCAGGGATTTTTTCTGTCGCTTTGATAGAGGGAAGATTATCCAAATCTATTATCATAGTAATAAAAGGCAGATTCAGTTTGTCCATCAATTCGTGCTTGGCTCGGCTGGCCAGCCTTTGACCACGGAATTTTGGATCAATTACAGTGTGGGTGATATTTGAATCTTCATCCGTGTCAAAAACACCGATTATTCCTAGTTTGTCTCCTTCTGTTCCTCCTAGAGTGAAATATTTTTGGTTTTGGCAATTATCTTGTCCTATAGCGATCCAACCGTCTTCGCCCTCTAATTGGTGGAAATAATCCATATCAAACTCATCGAGATTGCCAATTTCAACTTTTTTTATTTCTTGTTTTTCAGGAGTCGGTCTTCGGGCTTCTTGCTTGTTCATGAAATTATTTTTTTGTTTACTATTCTATTTTATAGCAATTTGCATAGATAAGTCAAAAAAGACCCGCTTGAACGGCGGAATTATTTTTCATGTACATCTAAGAAAGTTTGTATACATTGTATCAATAGATGGATTCAAATATTAATAAAATTTTAATTTTTACTAAGATTTTTGGTCTTGCTTTGCTTTTTTTAGTGTAGTTAATGTGGCTTGGACAGACGGATTTTCCGTATTTATCAGACTGATCTGATTTTGAAAATTGTCTTTTAAAGGTGAGACGACTTCATCCGCCCAGGAAGGGGTAAGCACGGCCACGCCTTTGAAATCAATAATTATTTTTTCGTTTTCTTCTAATTCCTTAAGATTGGGTTGGAGCGCGAGCCAAGCCTCTTTGCCGGCCGGCCGGGAAACGAGAGTAGTACCAAATTTTTTTAGATAAATATTCATAGTATAGGATTAGGATGTTAGAAATTTATTATGGCGATGCAGCCATGGAAGGAAAGATCGCTTTTTTTAATATCTAAATCAGCTGTATTTTGTTCTAACTCCAGTTGCGCCTCACCGGTAAAGAATTTTAGCTGTATCGGATTTTCCGTCACTACGTCCCGGACGAATTTCAGGCCATTGCCCCTGTCTTCGGGGGCGCGGCCGGAAATATATTCGGTGAAAGCAACTTTTAGGGCAGTTTGGTCGTTTTTCAAATCCGGCACTACACGCTTCAGAGTTTTTAAGATGCCTTGGCCTCGGTCAGCCAGAACAGCTTGGCGGTTTTTTAGGTCGTATCCAAAAAATATGCCTGGCTCATCCGGCCAATTGCCAATGTTATGGTTGAAAGAATTATTGCCGATTTCACCAATAACAGCGACGATTAAGGGAAAAATATCTTTTAATTTAGGTACGCGGGCTATTTCTACCTCTAGATGTTGCAGGCGAGCATGAAAAACATCGCTTGTCTGGCAATATAATTCCGGGGACAGGGGAGAAGGAGATGGATCAATGGCCCATTTTTCAGCCATGGATTTCAGATCTAGTTGGGTTTCTTTTGCTAAAAAAGCATCAATATCTTCTTGGCGATAGTATCTTTTACTGGTAGGTGAAGGTCGAAAAGAAGGCAAAATGCCTTTTTTATCCCATTTTCGTAGAGTATCAATAGAAACTCCAATAATGTTAGCTGTTTCTCCGATTGAATGTAATTTTTCTTTCATAATAATCTATGTAAACCTATGTAAACCTATGTAAATATTAGCAAATATTATAGAATTTGTCAATATTTTTATGGATTACTATTGACAAAATTGAAAAAATGTGATATACAGATTGACCCTCAATGATGGCATTGCCATCGCCGTCCTGCATGGAGCAGGTGCGGTAAAACTCCTGAAAGGAGATACGTGATGAACGTACAACAAAAGGGTAACCGGCATGATTCCTCCTACCTGATCGAGCGGCTCGCTCGCCGGATCATGGACCATTTCGGCCCGGATCACTGGTGGAAGGAGACGGACTCGACCTGGCGGGCGGCTTACGGTCGCGCGTCGGATATGACCGACGCCGTCCTGTTCCGCTACACCGAGGACATGATGCTGGATGGGCTGGATCTGGATCAGACCGCTAGAGGCATCGTCGGTGTCCGCGAGGAATCTTGCTGTGAGTGCTACTGCGGTTTCGAGTGCAACGTCGACCATTCCGCTCACATCACGCTGCGCGACGTCATGATCTACATGATGTGCGAGGCGGTCGTGGAGGAGATCGATGAGGCGCGCTGGGACTACTTCGACGAAGTGGCCTAGCGTCGCACCCGCGGTAAGGCGCGGTTGTTTCCCCCGGGACTGAATCCTTACATTCAGTCCCACTATTTTTCTAAAATTACTTTAAATAAAAAAGACCCGCTTGATAGGCGGATCGTTTTTATTTTTTTTCAAAAATAGTCAGATGTTCAATTTTTGAATTCTTTTTCAAAGGAATGCCTGCCCCTTCTCCTTCTTCGATAAAATTATTATCATCCAGATTCTCTTCCCTGATAAAGAAAAATTCGATATCATATTTATCGTCGACCATTTTTGCGTTGCGATAGGCAAGATTAAGACTGTCGTCAGTGAAAGGTTTTCCCGACGGTTCTTTTTTTAACCAATCAGGAATTTCATAATCGTCTTTTACAAAGAAAATGAAATCAAAATCAGAAAATAGGCTGTTTCTGAAACCGGGCGGTCCATATTCCCCAAAAGATCCCTTCACAGAAGATCCAATAAGAATTATTTTCAGAATTTTATCATTAGGCAGAAAAAGGTCTTTGATTTTATCAATTGCTTTATTCCTTAGAAGAACTTGTTCGTTTTCCGTAAAAGGTTTTTTAGCTGGTCTTGAATTATTTTGTGGCATAAAATGTTTATTTATCTAGATATGATTAAATATATCAGAAATATTATTTTTATTAAAGAAAAGACCCGCTTGATAGGCGGGTGTTTTTATTGATAATAATTATTCAAGAGCGACTATTGACAAGGGATCGCTGAAATGGTAAGGTCGCCTATCCTGTATCTAGTGATTTAGTCGGCAAAATAAGTTGCCGGCGAATCCGGAACAGGCGACCGTTAACAACTTCATCCACCTATTAGGAGGTTACCATGACAAAAAGTATCGTATTCCCTTTATGGATGGCTACTTTTTTCCTCTCTTCTGGTTTGGCTTGCATATGTGTTTTCAATGGGAACGCAGAGGTTGCGATTGTCGTGCTTTGTATGGCTATAGCACTGTCTCTTTTCTTCTTAGGTTTACTAGTCAGTCAGATTCCTGAAAGCATCGCACGTCTTGTTCAGGAAAAAAATGAGGAAAAAGAAGAGGAGGATACGAAGGACGAGGATGAAGAGTGACGTGGATGCTTCGGTAGTTTACGGGATCAAACGGGGGCTGCGTTCGCAAGAACCATGCCCCCGCCCCTTCTTTTGTATATCAAATTTTGGTGTTCAGAAGAAGTGGTTAAAAAATTAAAAAAGACCCGCTTGATAGGCGGGTCGTTTTATTTTGTTGCTTTTATGACCATATCAGGTGCGACATTTGTTTCATCCAGCCAATTACCTGATTCTGCTTTCGGGAAAACAATATCTTCGATGGTAAAACCGGCTGATTCAAGCACTTGTCTATAATCGTCTTCGGTCCAGAATATATCATCTATTACAAATGGTTTTTTTCCTTTCATCCGGCATTCAGTCATATCGCCGCTTTCGAGTTCTGCAGGGTTTCCTGTTCTGGTAAAACTTACAAAATCATGCCCGAAGGCGTCCGGATTTACGGTAACTAGTATGAATACGCCACCGGGCTTGAGAACTCGGGCAATTTCCCTGGCCGTTTTTTCCATATCAGCCAAATTTTTTATTTCTAAGAAAACTGCTGAACTAATTACGCCGTCAACGGAATCATCGTCTAGAGGAATTTTTTCTTTGATCAGCCTGAAATCAATCCCTTGTACTGCCGTTGCCTTGGCCTGTTTTATCATAGATTCATTATGATCAACACCAATGACGTTTTTAGCGCCGAGAGTTTTTAGGAATCGTGCGCTACGACCTGAACCGCAGCCGAAATCTAAAAAATTCATGCCTTGAATATTTCCAAGCATCCTTTTCATCTCAGAGAATGACATTTCATATGTAGTTCCCTCGATACCTAATTCTTTGTAGGCTTCTGCACCACTTTGATTGTATTCGTATTTTTCTCCCATATTGATATTTTATCAAAAAAAGTCTGAATGTAAAGGGATAAAAAAGACCCGCTTGATAGGCGGGCGTTTTTTTATTTTTTATTTTTTATTTTTTCTAGAAATACTTTTAGAGCGGGTAAATGGTCTAGTCGAAAATTTATTTTTTTTATCCCTTCCTCTGTAAATAAATTTTGTAAGGGAATCCAGCGGACTTCCCCTATTTCTTCTTCAGACGGATTATATTTTCCTTCTTTATCGGGAAATACGTAATATTGAGACCATTGCCATTGATTTTTATCATGCACTGGAAATTTGCACACAAGGGATAGTCCTTCAGGGGGGACCGATATTCCAAGCTCTTCTTGGAAACCCCTAACGGCAGTGCCTAAATACGGCTCTCTTATGCTATTATGTTCACTTACACTGTTGTCTCCCATAGAGGAGTAGAGGTCTTTTTTTGCACTTCTAACAGGGACCATGAGTTCGTTCTTTGGGTTCACTATCCAAACATCGGTGCCGCGATGATAAACGTTCTCAATTCTTCCTTTTCCATGACATTCCTTCCGATAAAGAACGACATCATTACCTTCAATTCGGTAGGGATGGTCTTTTTCATCAAAGATTTGGAACCATTCATAAGGACTGCCTTCAGTGTCTTGGGCATCATCCCCCAAATTGAGATCTTCAAACGAGCTAGCAAGAATTAATCCATCCTTTTTCACCATAAAATTCAATTTTTTCTTGGCGATTTTTTCCAGCTCTTCTTTAGTAACATTTTTGGCTGACTCCAGCTCTTGAGCTGGCCGTCGCCCTTCCATATTATTTGCCATAAATATAATTTATTCCTTTCAATGTAATAATATCATATTTTTTTTAAATAAGAAAAGACCCGCTTGGAAGGCGGGTCGTTTTATTTATATTATGCTCCTGAGCCGTTACTGAGTACAGGCACGGCTTTTTTCTTTTTTACTTCAAAGATTGAAAATCCAGTTCCTTCATAGTATCTTGTCTCAACTACGACCTCCATTCTTCCATCCCCGTTAAAATCGCCGATAGCGCGGATGCGATGCGAATATGTAGGGCCGTCTTCAAAATCTCCGTCTTCTGTGTAAAAGCTTTTCCTCAAAATAATATTTTTCTTTTTTCCATTTACTAACTTTCTTACAAATACGACTGAATAAGTATTTTTTTCCTGATAGTAATTTGGATTATTAAAATCAATATTGGAAGCATGAATAATTTTTTCTTTGGTGCCATTACCATCCAGGTCAACTTTGTAAATTTGTTTGATCTTTGGCTTTAAATGGCCTAAATCATTCCTGCGTAATATTTTTTTGATAACTTTTTTATAAGTAGGAGATTTTTTACTGCCCTTCCTTATCTTTTGAGGGAAAAATTTCCAATTGCTTCTGATGGCCACAAAATTATTCAGATATGTCCCATTATTTTTCATTCTCACAATTTCTGTCATGGATGGAGGGCCTTGGTATATTCCACTGCCCGTACCTTTGCCAATATAAGAACGCATTTTATACAACTTGTATTTTTTTCCTTTTAAATCCCAATACTTACCATATGAAGCATCTATCCAAACATCATTTCCCGATCCTCCCATTAATATATTATCTATAACTATGGGATGAGTGGCGGTGCTAAATGCTTTGGTTGAAGGAGTCGCTAAGAAATTAATAGTAAATAATAAAATGCCCAGAATAGGGAATAAGAATATTTTTTTCATATGTTTGAAGTAAATACTTAGGTGGTTCCTTTATACTACAAAAATCCTTTTTTTACAAGAATAAAAAAAATTCGCTTGATAGGCGGGCCGTTTTTATATGAAGTGATTGTTACTAGATTGGAGGGAGGACGGCAGCTTTTTGATGAGCCGCCGCCCGCCCCCTCCACTCAGCGCAGGATCTCCTTGAGCTGGTTGGCCAGCTGGTCGAGCTCGTGCTTGGTCCGGAGATGGGCGACTGCCTTCTCGACCAAATCTTCCGGCACCTCAGTCTCCCCGATGATTGTGTCCGGAAACCAGCCGGAGACGAACACAGCTACTTCGATCCCCCCTTTACTGGGCTTGATGGCGATTTCGCCTTCATTCACCTCGACTATGAGCCAGAGGACCAAAGAATTTGTGCCAGGGTCGATGATTCTCGCTTTCATGGATTTTTTCCTCCTTGGTGGTGGTACGGGTGGTGGGGTATTTTTAGCTTTTTATTGAGATATAGTCAAGGAAAAAGTCTGCTTGATAGACGGTATTTTTTATTGTATAATTATTTTATGACAAATAAAAAAATAGTATTTTCAGGCATACAACCTAGCGGTGTAATTCACTTAGGAAATTATCTTGGTGCGATCAAACAATGGATTGATTTACAGGATAAATATTTTTCCATTTTTTGCATTGTGGATATGCATGCGATTACGGTACAGCAGGAGCCGGAAGAACTGCAGAAAAATATCAGAGAACTAGCGGCGATTTATCTGGCGTCAGGATTAGATCCGAAAAAGGCGATTATATTTGTGCAGTCAGATGTTTCAGCACATACAGAATTAGCATGGGTGCTGAATTGCAATACGCAAATGGGTGAATTGGAGCGCATGACGCAATTTAAAGATAAATCACAAAGGCATAAGCAAAATATTAATGCTGGTTTATTCACTTATCCGGCCTTGATGGCAGCGGATATTCTTTTATATCAGACCAATAAAGTTCCAGTGGGCGAAGATCAGAGACAACATGTCGAGCTGACACGGGACATTGCCCATAGAGTGAACAATAAATATGGCCAGGTGTTTGAAGAGCCGGAAGCACTGTTGCCGGAAGTGGGCGCCAGAATTATGGGATTAGATGATCCGACATCAAAAATGAGCAAATCAGCGAGTAGTGGAAATAATTACATTGCCATGACCGATGAACCGGACAAAATCAGGAAGAAGATCATGAAGGCAGTGACAGATTCCGGGTCAGAGGTGAAATTTGACGAGGAGAAAAAACCGGCGATTTCTAATTTGTTGACTATTTATTCGCTGGTGACGGAAAAAAATATAAAATCTTTGGAAAAGGAATATGCGGGCAAAGGTTATGGCGATTTCAAGAAAGGCCTGGCCGAAGCCGTGGTGGAATTTATTGAACCGATTCAGAAAAAATATAAAGAATATATTGATGATCAGCCTAAGCTGGAAAAGATTTTAACGAATGGGGCTAAAGAAGCGGCCAAGCTGGCACAGCCGACCATGGAGAATGTGAGGAAAGTCGTGGGCCTGGGAGTAGCAAATGATTGATTCATATAAAGATAAAAAAATCACGGTCATGGGGCTCGGGGTCATTGAAAAAGGCTCTGGTTTTTCCGCGGCCCGGTTTTTGGCGCGAAAAGGCGCGCGCGTTATTGTGACAGATCATAAAAAAAAGTCGCAATTAAACCCCAGCACAATAAATCAGCTGAAAAAATTTAAAAATATCCAGCTAGTCTTAGGCAAACACAGGAAAGAAGATTTTAAAGGCCGGGATCTGGTAGTGCGGAACCCGGGCGTGCATTGGGATTCGGAATATCTGGCCGTGGCCGGAAAAGAAGGCACCCCGATCGTGAATGACCTCTCTCTCTTTTTCAATGAAATAAAAGACAAGGACGTAAAAGTCGTAGGCGTGACCGGCACGCGGGGTAAGACGACCACGACTTTTTTGATTTATGAGATATTAAGGAAGAAATTTAAGAACAAAGTCTGGATCGGAGGCAATGTCGGCAATTCGCCCCTGAATTTTGTGGATGATATAAAAAAAGGAGATATTGTGGTTTTAGAAGTTTCTTCATTCCAGTTGCATGAACTGAAGAAAGAAAGATTTAATGTGGCCGTGATGACAAATTTACTGCCTGATCACCTGAATTTTTATAGATCTATGGCGGAGTATAGGAAAGACAAAGAAAATATTTTAAAAAATCAGACCGAAGATGATTATGTCGTGCTGAACCGGCGTGATCCGGTCGTAAACAAGATGATCCATCATACGCCGGCCTATGGCTATTATTTTACAGAGATCGATTTCACGCCCAAGCACATCAAAGGCAGGCATAATCTGGCCAATGCCGACGCGGCCATGAGAGTGGCGGATATATTTAAGGTGTCGAAAAAGGCGGCGCGCCAGGTAGTGGAGAATTTCCGGGGCGTGCCTAACCGCCTGGAACTGGTGCGGGAACACCAGGGCCGGGAATTTTATAATGACACGACCGCGACCAGCCCGGACGCGGGGGTGGCGGCTTTGAGTGCGTTTGAAAATGACATTATCCTGATTTCCGGAGGCAATTCCAAGGGATTAGATCTGAAGCAGTTCAGCCAGGAGATCGCCAAGAAAGCCAAGATCTTGATTTTACTGCCGGGCAACGCCAATAAGGACCTGCCCGCCGGCCTGGAAGCCGTGGACATGAAGGACGCGGTAAAAAAGGCCTGGGAGCTTTCCGAAGAGGGCGATGTGATATTGTTATCGCCTGGCTTGACTTGGTTGCCGGTCATGAATGAATTTATGAG
Source organism: Patescibacteria group bacterium (assembly GCA_018822435.1). Lineage (GTDB taxonomy): Bacteria > Patescibacteriota > Patescibacteriia > UBA9570 > JAHJKD01 > JAHJKD01. The sequence continues at coordinate 15,859 of JAHJKD010000050.1, read as the reverse complement.
AGGGGAACAGTTTGTGAAGGAAGTCAAAAAGATAAAATAAAATTAGCCAATACCCCGAATAAATTCGGGGCTTGGCTAATATACTATAATATAATTTCAGGCCACCAATTTATTGGGGGCGTGAAATTATGCTATCTCCTCTAAATACCTATCAACCATTTTCTGGAATTTTTTCTTATGTCCGGAAGCGTCGAAAATATATCTCGGCTTTTTTATATGTTGGTAAAGTTTTTCTTTGTTCATGACACGAAGAACTTGGCGGGCGACAGCTTCATTGGAATCAAGGAGGATTTTATTGGGACCGAGCAATCTTTGGATATCGCCTTTGATAAGAGTGTAGTGGGTGCAACCGAGCACGACAACGTCTTCTTCATCGACCTTTTTTAGGCAAGAATTTAAACGGTGGTCAGAGACCTTGCCTTTTTCAATCGCTTCAACCCAGCCAGAGCAGGCAATTTTTTTGACCTCGGCTTCTGGGGCGAATTCTTCTATAAGGTAATCCGTGTAAGGGCTTATGGCGGTGGCTTTAGTGGACAGCAAGGCGATCTTATTATTTCTTGACTGATTGGAAGCAGTTTTTATAACCGGTACGACCGCAACAACTGGAATTTTAACTTGGCGGCGAAAATAAGTAGTATCCAAAACAGAAGCCGTGTTACAGGCAATTACAATAATATTCACGCCTTTTTTTTCTAAATATTTTAAGCCAGCAGTAATCAGGCCTTTTAATTCGTCTGGAGATTTTTCACCATAAGGGATATTAGCGGTATCGCCATAATAATAAATATCCTCATCCGGAAGCATGGCTTTGATTTTTTTGAAAATTCCTAATCCTCCTAAACCGGAGTCAAAGATTCCTATCATATGATTATTGATTTACCTGTCATTTCTTTGGGTTTTTTAATGTCTAATAATTTAAGAATCGAGGGAGCAACATCTTGTAAGGCACCATTTTCTCTTAGAGTAGCATTTTTATTCTCTTCGTCAATATAGATAAAGGGAACATGAGAATCAGTGTGCGAAGTATGGGGTTGGCCGCTTTCTTTATCATAAACAATTTCAGCATCGCCATGATCGGCGGTGACAAGCATGATACCGTCCATATTTAGTAGTTCTTCATAAATAAGTCCGAGAGCCTTGTCGACTGTGTGAATGCCTTGCATGATGGCGTCCTTGTTGCCGGTATGGCCGAGAATGTCCGGGTTGGCAAAGTTGATCATATAAACGTCAAATGATTTTTCATGAAGGTGCTGGCTGACGGCTTTGGCAATTTTCATAGCTTGCATGTCTGGCAATTCATCGTACGTGTCGACTTTATCTGATGGAAATAATTTTCTTACTTCACCTGGGAAGGGATCTTCACGGAGGCCGTTGAATATTTTTGTGAGATAAGGCCATTTTTCCGTTTCCGTACAACGAAAACTGGTCAGGCTGTTATCTGCTAAAATTTCGCCTAATGTGTTTTTTGGTTCTTCTCTTTGAAAAGCGACCGGGCAGGTGATGCCTTGATAATAATCTGTCATGGCAACATAATTAATTTGCGGCCAGACAGGGCGTAAGAAATTTTTGAAGTCAGGTTCAATTAAAGCTTCGGTGATTTCAATTTCTCTATCTACTCTATAATTAAAATTCCAAACAACATCATTATCTTGAAAATGTCCGCCTTCTATAATAAGAGTGGGTTTGATGAATTCATCAGTTTCGCCACGCTCATAAGCTGCTTCAACTGCCTGGTAAGCATCGTCAGCTTTAAATTCGGCCTGGCCAGACGTGAAAAGATCATAAGCTTTTTCAACCCGGTCCCAACGGTGATCTCTGTCCATGCAGAAGTAGCGGCCCTGAATATCAGCAATGCGGCCAATACCGACTTTATTTAAACGGTCCAAAAAAGTATTAACTGTTTTGGGCATAACGTCGCGGCCGTCCGCAATGACATGAACAAATATTTTTTCGTCAGGCACGCCTTTTTCACGAGCTAGTTTTAGCAGGGCGTGACAGGTTTCATCATAAGCGTGCACGCCCATATCTGACAGTAATCCAAAAATATGCAAATTGCTATTATTTTCTTCTCGCTTTTTTAGTGAATCTAAATAAGCAGGATTTTTATTAATATCGCCATTTTGAGTAGCTTGCTTGATCTGAGTTTGAGGCAGTAAAACATTGCGACCAGCGCCAATAATAAGATGACCGATTTCTGATGAGCCCTGATGGCCCGGAGTCAGGCCGATGAATTCTCCGGCCGCGCCAATAATGGTATTGGAATAAGTAGCCAGAAGATGGTCAATATTAGGCGTATCAGCCAAAAAGATGGGGTTGTGGGCATCATCATTGCCAATACCCCAGCCATCCATGATGGTGAGCACGATGGGTCGCTTTATTTTCATACGCTGGTTAAGAAGCCGCTAATTTCTTTGGTCTTCTCATTCATTAACTCCTCTGTATTTGCTTCAAGGTTTAGCCTGATGACAGGTTCAGTGTTAGAAGGCCGGACATTGAACCAAAAATCATCATAATGGAAAGTGATGCCGTCGATTTCTTCTATTCTGGCATTGCTATATTTTTCTTTTAATGCCGCCAGAGCCTTTTCTTTGTCTGAAACTTCAAAATTGGTTTCTTCTATCGCATTGTATTTCGCATAAGGAGCTAAAAGTTCAGAAAATTTGGCTTTAGCTTGAGAGATGATTTCTATTACTATTAAGGCGGCTATTAACCCGCTGTCAGCTCTGTAATTGTCTCGAAAATAAAAATGGCCGGAATGTTCGCCGCCAAAGATGGAATTCTTTTCTTTCATCGTTTCTTTAATGAAAGAATGGCCGACTCTTTCTAAAATCGCGATGCCGCCTTTTTTTTCGATTATTTCCGGGACGATCTTGGATGACGGGACATTATAAATAATAGAAGCGCCCGGATTTTTTTCCAAAACCTGGTCAGCCACCATGGCCGTGATCAAAGAACTGGAAACGCGGTTGCCCTGGTCGTCAATAAAGAAAACCCGGTCAGCATCGCCGTCAAAGGCCAGGCCAAGATCAGCGCCTTCTTCTTTTACTTTGGTAATAAGGTCCTGAACGTTCTCAGGTTTAATAGGATTAGCTTCATGATTGGGAAAAGTGCCGTCCAGTTCGAAATACATAGGGATGATTTCACAGGGAGTTTTATCAAATACCATGGGAGCTAATTTTCCGGCCATGCCATTGCCGGCGTCAATCACTATTTTAAGATTTCCAAGTTTTTTTTCTTCCACGAAAGATAAGACATGTTTTACATAATCAGGGAGAATGTCTTTCTCTTCTTGTTTGCCTTTATTTTTTGCTTCTGGAAAATCATTTTTAAGAACCATGTCGCGGATATCGTTAAGGCCGGTTTCGTCGGAAACAGGTTCAGCTCCGGCTTTGCAAAATTTAATGCCGTTGTATTCTGGCGGATTGTGGGAAGCCGTGAACATAGCGCCAGGGGCATCTAATTTTCCCGCCGCAAAATAAAGAGCGTCAGTGGAAATCAAGCCGAGTTTAATTATGGTTTTGCCTTGGTCAACAACGCCGCGGGCAAATTCGTTAACTAATGATTTACCGGACGTGCGCATGTCGCGACCGACCAGAATTGTATCGGAATCAGCAAATACAGCGAAAGCACGGCCCAGTAAATAGGCCGTGTTTTCGTTTATTTCATCGGGGTAAATCCCCCTTATATCGTATGCTTTGAAAATTCCTTCGTTCACTTTTTCTTTCATTATTTCTTCTTTTTAGCGTCTGTTTTTTTAGAAATTTTCTTGGCAGGCTTTTTTTCTTCTTTCTCTTCCATCTTCATTTCTTTCTGGGCTTCTTTTTTTTGTTTAATATAAACCATCCAAGCGCCAAGTACCCAGAGAGCAGCCACAAAGCCGACTAATCCACCTAGGAAGGGTATTAAGCCAAGAATATAGATAATAGTTACACCAATAACCATAGGGAGGATTGGATTTTCCATTTTTGGCAAAATCTTGTTACCTAGAGCGATGCCTAAAACAATAGAGGCCAGATAAATGCCGATGCCGTAAGCGATAAAGCCGATTATACTAATTGGAATGCCAATAACTGTAACCATTAGAATTAGTAGGACGATCGGAGTGACAAATAAGACAAGCAAGCCCCAGAGGAAAGAATGACCGGCCTTTGCAAACATAGCTTTGCCTGTGCCTTTGACGCATTTCGGGAAAGCGTAAATTAGAAGCAAGCCGAGAAGCAGATTGCTAACCCACCAGACAAGTTTCCAGCCGATTTGCTTGCTTAAATTAGAGTCATCTTTTTTTACAGTATCAGCATCATCAGTGGCAGTGGCTGGATCCACTTTTATTGTTTCACCGTTGATTGTCGCAGAGGAACTAATGGAAGCATCTTGGCCAGCGTTATATTTTAAGTCGCCGGTGACATTGGCTTTACTGCCAACATTCAAAGAACCAACTTCAACATCAACATTTCCTCCAATAATTCCGTCTAAAGTAACTGTTCCGGCTCCGCCAAATAAGCTGCCAGTGATTTCACCGTCAATATTTACAGTTCCGCCCCAGAACATGGCATCTTTTCCTATTTTGGCAGTGTTAGCCACATTGATCCAACCGCCAGAGACAGTTGCATTTTTGGCTACTTCACCCTCAATATTTACAGTTCCACCCATCACGCGAATATTGCCTTCAACGCGGCCCCGAATCGTGACTGTTCCGCCCATGGCAAGAACATCACCATCAACAACAGCATCAATAGTTATGTTGTTTCCGGCGACAATGACATCATTATCATAAGTGCCAGTTACGTTTACCGTCTCACCAGTTTTAAAGGTAGTTGTCCCGAGCACTTCAGTTTCTTCTACATCAGAATCAATGTCAGTTACGGTTTCGTTTCCAAGTTCGGCGCTAATAGGTACGATTTCGGGCACTTCTTCGACTGCATCTGAACCATCAGTAGTGGTAGCAGTAGCATCAGTTGATACTGTTTCCGTATCAGGCGAAATTAAGGGTTCTTCGTTGGTGTTATCCTGTGCTAAAACAGGAATGGATAGGGCCAGTACTAAAAGGGACCCGATAAGGGTGCCTATACTGAACCATTTGATCCTCCGAAAAGTCATAGTTTATATTTATTTATTTAATTATTTCTGAGAAATATTATATCATTTTTTCCAAATGCTGACAATATTTCTTTCTTGTTTTGATTCGTTCATATTTTGGGAAATAACTTTAAAACCGATTTGCCTAGCTAGCTTGCTGAGCTCTTTTTGTTTGAAGGCATGGTAATATCTTTCTGCTTGGGTATTTCCGTATTTGTCTTTCCAGGGGATTATGGCGTCACCTTTGTCCATTTTGCCCTTATTATTTTTAATATACTTCTTATATTTTTTTTGATAAAGATACCAATTGGTCATAAGCAGATATCCACCTGGTTTTAAAATACGATAAATTTCTTTTAAGGCTCTCAGGCGTAATTCCCCTGAAGGAACATGATGCAAGCTGGCAATGGCCATGACCACATCAAACTCTTCTTTTTCAAAAGGGGGATGCATGAAGTCACCGACGACAAATTTGGTGTCAGTATATTTTTCCGACGCAAATTTTAATAATTGATTAGAATTATCACAGCCTGTGTATTTAATTCCAAGAGGAATTAGGAATTCAACAAGACGGCCATTGCCGCAGCCTAAATCCAAGACTTCGTCGCCTTTTTTTAAATAGGGCTTAAATTCCTCATATTCTGACCAGCCTTGTGCCCTGGTTTGAGCAAAATGAGGGGCAATTTTATCGTAATCAGCCTTAACTTGGGCCAATATTTCACGAGCTTGCGATGGTTGCATAATGTTATTCTTTCCTTTAATATATAACTACGGCGTCCAAATGGCAAACATTGGGCGTTTTTTTATTGGCAATCGCGAAGACTACCGCGAATCATACGCGGGCGCGAATTGGTATGAGGAATATGAACACCGAATTTGGGACGAACTCGAATTAGTTTTTAATTATTTATTAATTATCCATATATTTTATGACTGAAATTATTTTTCCGGAATTATCTTATTTAGTACAAGGTGTCTATTATGATGTTTATAATAAAATTGGCCCAGGACATAAAGAGGAAATATATCAGAAAGCAATGGCGATTGGTTTAAACAAAAAGAAAATTAATTTTGTTTTAGAGAAACCTTTAGACATGCTTTATAAAGGACATAAAATAGGATTTTGTCGTCCTGATATTGTTGTGCAAGATAAAATAATTTTAGAATTGAAGGCGCGAGATGAAATTCATCCTATTAATATCGCCCAATTAATTTCTTATTTGAAAGTTACTGATTACTCCTTAGGAATATTAATGAATTTTGGATCAGAAAAGGCACAGTATGAGAGAGTTATAAATAATTTAAAATTAAAAAATAAAAATTTTAAACCAAAAAATGAAATAACTATTAAACCTGATTTGCTTTATCCAGGATTATCGAAAGATGTTCTTGATTGTTTATTAATAGTTCATTCAATTTTAGGGCCAGGATTTTTTCATTATGTATATAGAAGGGCCTTATGGATAGAATTAAGAAATAATGGCATTCCCTTTTTGTATAAAAAGAAAAAATCCATGTCTTTTAAGGGAGAAATCCTTGGGGAAAGCGATGTAAAATTATTTTTTATTGAAAATAAAATATTAGTTAGAGTTTTAGCAGTGAAAGAAATATCAGAAATTGAAATTGAAAAAATGAAGAAAAACTTGAAATATTTTAATATTAAGCTAGGATTAATTGCAAACTTCAATAGGACAAGATTAAATTGGAATTTTATTAGGAACTAATTCGAGTTCGTCTAAAATTCGATGTTCATATATAATAACCCTATGAAAAAAGCCCTAGAAGAATTGGTAAAATTAGCCATAAAAGAAAAGCCCAAGAACGTGATCCAGCTTCGACGTATAAAAGGAGAGATTGCCAAGAAAGATGGCACAGGCATGGCGACAAATGCGGAAATTCTTAAGGCATATAGATCTCTAGTAAAAAAAGGGGAGATAAAAGAAGACGAACAGCTTTTTAGAATGCTTCGAAAAAGAGATGTCCGAACTTTATCGGGTGTGGCAGTGATTTCTGTTTTAACTCGCGAACATCCTTGCCCGGGAAAATGTGTTTATTGCCCTACGGAAAAAGACATGCCTAAATCTTATCTTTCTAATGAGCCAGCGGTGATGCGGGCAGTTTTATGTGAGTTTGATCCCTATAAGCAAGTGGAAATGAGACTGCGGGCTTTGTATGACAATGGTCATCCGACAGATAAGTGTGAGTTGATTGTGATGGGCGGAACATGGTCTTGCTTGCCGCCGGAATATCAGGAGGATTTTATTAAGCGTTGTTATGATGGTTATAATAAAAAAGAATCTAAAGATTTGGAAGAGGCTAAGAAACTAAATGAGACAGCAGAACATAGAGTGGTGGGGCTAACTCTGGAGACCAGGCCGGATTATGTAGATGAAAAAGAAGTGCAGCGTATGTTAGATTTTGGGGCGACTCGGGTCGAGCTGGGCGTGCAAACTGTCTATGATGATATTTTAGACCTAAACCAGAGAGGGCATAGAGTAGAGCAAACTATTCAAGCGACTAAATTATTAAAAGATGCCGGATTTAAAATAACTTATCATATGATGCCGAATCTGCCGGGCTCTGATTTGGATAAGGACCATAAGATGTTCCGGGAGTTATTTACAAATCCGGATTTTAAGCCAGACCAGATTAAAATTTATCCGTGCGTAGTCACGAAAGGATCGGAATTATATAAATGGTATAAAGAGGGAAAGTATAAGCCATATACTACTGAAGAATTGGTAGGATTGCTTAAAAAGGTAAAGAAAGAGATGCCTGAGTATGTCAGGATTGCGAGATTAATTCGCGATATTCCCCAGGAGTCGATCGTGGCGGGAAGCACTGTGTCTAATTTGAGGCAATTACTTCAAGATGGGGGAGTTGAGTGCAAATGCATCAGATGTAGAGAGCCGCGTGAGGCTAAAGTAGATTTGAGTGAGGCCAAGTTAGTAAAAAGAGGCTATGTGGCTTCAGGCGGTAAAGAAATATTTTTAACTTATGAATCTTCTGATGAAAAATATTTATTTGCTTTTTGTCGATTGAGATTGGGAGAAAAAGCTTTTATTCGTGAGCTTCATACTTATGGGCAGATGCTGGAGCTGGCAAAAGGCGAAAAGGCAGTCCAGCATTTTGGTTTCGGCAAGAAATTATTGGCTGAAGCAGAAGCTCTGACTAAGAAAGCTGGCCATGACAATCTTTGGGTTATCTCCGGAGTAGGTGTAAGGGACTATTATCGAAAATTGGGTTATAATTTAGAGGATAATTATATGGTAAAAAATATATGACTGAAAAAGAGTTTACAACATTTTTAAGCCTCATAAGCCACTTAGATGACTTGAAGGCCTTAAATGATGCCTTTCGTTTTTTATATGAATATATTGATGCTGATGAACCTTACGAGGGAAGTCGAGAAATATGGGATGTCGGAGGTCAGATTGATCATGGTTTTGCTTTGGATCGTTCGACTTGTGGTCCGAATCCTTCCAAGAAAATTATCAAGGGATTGCAAGAAGATTTAAAGAATTTTGCGGTAATGGTATGGGAAGCAAAAAAAGAAAATGGAGAATTCATGTTTCGAGACACTCTTAGTTTTGACGTTTTGCAGCGAGATTTAGGAGATTTTTTAGAACAAGATAAACCAAGAGAGATATATGGAAAAAATCGTTAATTTTTTTTATGAGATGGGCGTATTGAAAAGGCAGAGGCATACTGGCTCGATTTTGGCGGGCGTGAAAGATCCTGACTCACTGGCCGACCATACCTGCCGGGCGGCGATCATCGCTTATGTCATGGCCGGCCTGGAAGGGGCGGATGAGGAGAAAACGGCTTGCATGGTTTTATTTCATGATATTGGCGAGTGCCGGGTGGGCGACCAGCATAAAGTCGGGGCGAGATATTGGGATCATTCTGAACCAGAGCAGAAAGCTTATGAAGAACAAGTACAAAATTTGCCTAAAGAGATTGAGAAAAAATTATTGGAATATTTTAAAGAATTTAATTCCAGGGACAAAAAAGAGGGAGTAGTTGCTAAGGACGCCGACTGGGTGGAAATGGCCATGACCGCGAAAGAATTTGCCGAGCAAGGCTATGAATCTATGAATGACTGGGTGGTGAAAATAGCTGAAGCCGTGGAGACTGATTCTGCCAAAGAAATGATTGAGAAAATAAAAACCACCAATAGCACGGATTGGTGGCAAGATCTTAAAAAGATGACTTATAAAAAATTACCAGTTTAGGGTAACCTGTTCTTCGCCGTCTTTAATATCAAATTTTAATTCCATGTTCGGCAGATTTTTACCGGGTTTTTCTATTTGTCGGCGATCCATTGTACTAAGAATATTTCCGTTTGCATCCATGATTGTTTTTGTTGTTTCATTGCCTTCCATGTCATAGTCTAATGTCATTAAGAACTTTTCTCCTTTATCAGTTCCTATAAGCCGGGCAACGCGGACGACCTTTCCATTTACATCAGCGTATTTATCCTTAAAGTGATACGCTAATTGATCTGAGGCATTAGGGTCTGCTTCATTTTTATAAAAATTTTTACTTTCTAATGGTAGCGTGACAGTGTCTCTGCTTGAAGTGCTTCGAGTTTATTCAGTTGGGAGTCGGAGATTGGTTTCCTGGGCCATGCATTGGCCGTCAGCTGATGATTTTACTGGATATGAATCTACTTGGATTCCACCTTTGTATTTTTCTGTTAATGCTTGATCATCAAGAATGTCAGTTCTTTGTTCGAGTTTTTGTTCGATTGTTGTTTTTGGTTGTGAATCAAAACTTGGTTCTCTTGAAGGCATAAAATTATATTAATGATTTTTTATTATAATAATTTTATCATATTTTTGTTTAAAAGTCAAGAAGTGGGCGGCCTCGGCAGAATGCGGGTAGCAGACTGCCGAGGCGATGAGGTGCCTTGACGGCATCAGAGGAAGTGGTAGACGATCGGTGGGGGGATGACGACGTTGAAGTTGTCAGTGGCGGCAGAAGGACAGACCTTCCAGTCCTTGGCTTCTAGAGCAGCTTGCTCCGGCGAGTCCTTGATCACGGCGATGGCCGTGATTTTTTGATGGGCAAGGAAAGCAACCAAGGCGGCTCCAAGTTCGGCTTCGCTGTCTTCTTCCGGGGTGAAGTAGATGGGCGGGCTGCCACGCGTGCGCGGGTAAAAGGCGAGGCAGTTGAAGGAGAAGAGGTAGGCTTGAGCTTCAAGATGCTCTTCAAAAGCAGCTTCGGCGATCATGACCGGCAAGGGGGCGCGATCATCCCAGGAGGATTCTCGCCAGAAAGTGACGTACTCGGTCAAGGATTCTGGGATCACCTCGGTCTTGTCTTTGCAGATGAGATTGTAGGAAGCAAACCGGGCCATGTAAACACTGTTCTGGAGCAGGTCGGCGATGTCCTTGCCAGCCAAGGCCGGGCCCAGGGAGCTGGTGTAGTCTTTCTCCCAGTGTTCGAGTTCGGCCCAGGCTTCCGGGGTGAAGTTGTTCATGAGGCAGCCGGCGGTCGTGTTGATCATGCTCTGCGGGTCGGAATCGAGAACGCCGAGCAGGGCCATGGTGATGGTGCAGTCAAGGCAGTTGAAGCTGGAAGACCGGTCGAAACAGACATGAGTGATCTCCATATCCTCGGAACAGGGCACCCAGCCATAAAGGCTGCGGCACATGTCGACAGGCTCGCCCGGTGACCGGACAGCCCCGGGTTCGGGCCCTTCATCCATCTGTGCGAAGCAAAACGGAGTGAAGGTGATGGCGGACGCGATGACCAGTGCGGTCGTGAGTTTCATGGGTTTCCCCCTCCTTTTGGTAGGTTGTCAAGGTGGCCAAAGCTTATTATTTTACCTGGCTTATGTCAAATCACTTAAGCTTGATTTTTTTTAGTATTTCCAGTAATTTAAACAAGCTAATACAGACCAAAAAGGAGTTCTAAAAAGGAGGGGTCTGTTTTATTATAAGAAAGTTAATTGACAACTCACATTAACGGAAGGAAAAGAAAATGGGCGTCAAGCCTTTGGTTTACAGTTTCGAGGGTGCGGATGGTTCCTACCATCACACCCACATGATCGTCCAGGGCGAGATTCGCGAGACCGGCGGGATCGGGCACAGCCCGTACCGGCACGACGGCCACTACGGCACACGCATCTTCGGCGGGGCCGGAGCCTGGATGTGCGCGGACGGCAAGCGGCGCATCTTCCGCGGTCCGGACCACGCTCGGCGACTGGTTCGGAATATGATGGCCCTGGGCTTGCCGCGGGAGACGATTCCTACGGCCGAGCAAGTTCTGACGGCCATGGTCAAGATTGCCTCTTTGAACGCAGCTGAGCTGACTCAGGCCCAGGACGTGTACCTCCGCATCTTCGGCGGGGCCTGGGGCGAAGAGCTCGGGGTGCACGCCACGGGCACGGCCGACTGGCAGATCATCACGCGTGATCTGACTGAGTACCTCAAACTGCCTGAGGGCGAATTCGGCATCAACTTGCTTTTCCCGGGACGTTTGTTCCGGCGGGCCAGCCCCTACAACGGCTACCCGCACATCAAGTCGGCGGCCAACTACCCCCTGGGCGCCAAGTTCAAGGGCGTGGTGGCCAAGTGGTACGGCTGCAACGAAGTCCTGGGCATGACGCACGAAGGAGACGATCTGGCTGAGACGACCGGATCCAACCTGTTCTTCGTCTTCCAGGACGAGAACACCGTGGTCACGCCTGACCTGCACTCGTGGTGCCTGCCCGGGCTGACGCGGGCCACCATGATCAAGATCTTCGAGCACATGGGTGTCACGGTGGCAGAGAAGCCTGTCAGCCGCCACGAACTGGTCGAGGCCGAGGGATTTTCGGTCTCTGGATCCTGGTCCGGCTTCGTGCCCGTACAGGCCGTGATGCGAGCCACCAACGAGAACCCGCCTCTGGGAGTCTTCCATGACGGCGAGGGCGACGCCTACCTCGAATGGCTGGAACGCAGCCTCAATCCCAAGCCCATCGATGCCCCGTTCGCACGGCGCGGCGAGCCCCATCCCCTCCTGGCGAAAGCAGCCGAGTCCTACTGGGCCATGGTCCGGCGGGACATGCCTACGGTCGAACGGCTCCTGCCTGGATTCGAGATTCCCGCGGAGTGGCATACGGATGTCCCGGATCCGTCGGAGATCTGATGTGCGGCGCCTTCCTTCCTTTTCCCACCCGGAGTTCGGTTTCCCCCTCCTTTTCCGAACTCCCCCATCCCATTGATAATATCTTGAGAAATTATCAGCGGAATGGTAAAATATAAATCTAATAATATTAATTATCATAAATAAATGAGCATTGAAAACATTCGCAAGCAAGATCCAGAAATAGCGGAGCTGTTAGACAAAGAATTAAACCGGCAAAGAGAAGGATTAGTTATGATTCCTTCGGAAAATTTTGCTTCTCCGGCAGTAATGGAAGCCACGGGAACGGTTTGTACCAATAAATACGCGGAAGGTTATCCGGGCAAGAGATACTATACTGGTGCAAAATATATAGATATGATTGAAAATTTGGCCATAGAAAGAGCGAAAGAGCTTTTTGGAGCCGAACATGCTAATGTCCAGCCTCATTCTGGTTCTTCTGCCAACATGGAAGTTTATGGCGCTTTAATTAATACAGGAGACAAGGTATTAGGGATGAATCTGGCTCATGGCGGTCATCTTACTCATGGTTCACCAGTAAATTTTTCCGGAAAAAGATATGAATTCATCCCATACGGTGTTTCTAAAAAGGATGAAAAAGTGGACATGGAAGAAGTAAGGCAGTTGGCTTTAAAGGAGCGGCCAAAGATCGTGCTTTGTGGAACCACAGCGTATCCTCGAAAAGTAGAATTTGAAAAGTTTGCGGCCATTGCCAAAGAAATCGATGCTTATGCTTTTGCCGATATTTCTCATATTTCCGGTTTATGTATTGCGGGCGCCCATGAAAATCCGGTGGCCAGCCATGATGTCGTCATGACAACGACTACTAAAACTCTGCGCGGACCGAGATCGGCAATTATAATGTGCAAAAAAGAAGACAGATATCACGATCTTTATCATCCGGATTCTAAAAAAGATTTAGCGGGCATGATCGACTTTTCTGTATTCCCAGGCATGCAAGGCGGACCATTAGAACATGTCATTGCCGCTAAAGCCGTGGCCTTTAAGGAAGCCATGACAGACGAATATAAAGAATATCAGAGGCAGATCGTGAAAAATGCCAAGGCCCTGGCAGATGAGCTTATGAATCAAGGTTTGAGATTGGTTTCTGGCGGCACGGACACGCATTTGATGTTGATCGATTGTACTGATCTGAATATCACGGGCAAGGAAGGCGCTAATAAATTAGCAGACCTGGGAATTTACACTAACTTCAACATGATCCCATTTGATACGCGTACGCCGTTTAATCCATCTGGTATCAGACTAGGCACTCCAGCCCTGACTTCAAGAGGAATGAAAGAAGGCGAAATGAAAAAAGTGGGTGTTGCCATTGCCGCTGTCTTAAAAGATCTGGATAATACTGACGCCCAGGAAAATACTAGGAAGACAGTATCAGAATTAACAGAAGAATTTAAATTATATCCTGATATAACCTATGCCTGAGAACGTTACTAAAATATTAACAGGTGAAGGCCTGGCCGAAGAGCTTTTTGCTGAGCTTAAGGAAAAAATTGATAAATTTCGGGTTAAGCCGCTTTTGGCCGTAATTATGGTTGGTTTGGATTTGGAATCAGAAGGTTATCAGAAGTTTTTTCATAAGGCTCAGGAAATTGGAATTAAAGTGGAAACTTTTGGTCTTGAAGACTATGTCGAACAAGCTGAAGTTTTAAAGCTGATTGATAAATTAAATGAAGATAAGCGTGTGCATGGAATTTTATTACAGTTGCCTGTGCCTGATGACATGGACCAAAATCGAATCATTGATTTTATTGATCCAGAGAAAGACGTGGAAGGTTTTCACCCGGAGAATTTAGGCTGGATGAGTTTGGGCGAGCCGCGCGTTATTCCTTCAACTTCACAAGCGGCTTTAAGGCTGATGGAGATGACGGGCGTGTCTGTAAAAAATAAAGAAGTGGTAATTTTAGGCGACAATCCGTTTTTAAGCCGTCCTTTAGGCCAGTTATTTATTAGCATGGGCGGTCGAGTTACAGTGTTATATAAGTTGGACCCTAAAGTGACCAGGCAAGCCGATATTTTGGTCACAACAATGAATGAACAGAATTCTGTTAAAGAAAACATGATTAAAGAAGATGCCGTCGTGATTGACATGACCGGTGACGTTGATTTTCAATATGCGAAAGATAAGGCCGGCTTTATTACGCCTTGGCCAGCTGGAATAGAATCATTAATGACAGCTTCTCTGTTGGTGAACACCTGGCAGGTAATGAGACGGGTGGAAGGATACGAAGAAGATGAAGATTTTTTATAGACATCGAATTTAAGACAATCGCGAATTACGATTGAATCATTCTGGAATTATTAATAACTAATTCGAGTCTGTCTAAGATTCGATGTTAAAATTATGTCCCTCCAAATCGGCATCGTCGGCCTGCCTAATGTCGGCAAATCAACTTTATTCAAAGCCCTGACCAAAGTCCAGGTGGATGCTTCTAATTATCCGTTCTGCACGATTGACCCGAACGTGGGCGTAGTGGCTGTGCCGGATGAACGATTAGATAAATTAGCGAAAATGTCCAAATCAGAAAAAGTAATTCCGACCACAATCGAATTTGTTGATATTGCTGGTTTAGTAAAAGGTGCTTCTGAAGGAGAAGGTCTGGGAAATAAATTTTTAGCCAATATCAGAGAAGTTGATGCGATTGCTCAGGTGATTCGGGATTTTGAAGATTCTGATGTGACCCATGTGCACGGAGAGCTAAATCCTAAGAATGATATGGAAGTTATTAATCTTGAATTAATAATGGCTGATTTAAAAATTATTGATGGTCGTTTAGAAAGAGTAGAGCGGGATATAAAAGGTCATAAAAAAGAGGCAGTCGAAGAAAAGGAAGTTTTAGTAAAATTAAAAACAGCTTTAGAAAATGGGCAATTAGCAAGAACGGTTGAGCTTGATCCGGAAAAAGAAGAGCCCATAATAAAATCACTGAGCCTACTTACAAGAAAACCAATGTTTTATATTATAAATGTCAGTGAAGAGGATATTGATAAAGAAGTCGGTGTAGAGGGTATTAAAATTTCAGCTAAAATTGAATCGGAGTTAGCGGAATTACCTGAAGAAGAGGCAGTTGAGATGATGAAAGAACTGGGCATGAAGGAATCTGGTTTAGACAAGTTAATTAAAGCCAGTTATAAATTATTAAATTTAATTTCTTTTTTAACAACCGGAGAAGACGAAACAAGAGCCTGGACGATCAAAGAAGGAAGTCTGGCCCCGCAAGCAGCCGGTGTAATTCATACAGACTTTGAAAAAGGTTTTATCAGAGCGGAAGTTATCAATTGGGAAAAATTACTAGCGGCCGGCTCCTGGTCAGGGGCGCGTGATAAAGGCGAGCTAAGAATGGAAGGCAAAGAGTATGTGATGCAGGACGGGGATGTAGTTGAATTTCATCATTCTTAATTATTATTATTTATAAGTTTAAAAACTGTCCTACTCCTTAAGGGGTAGGACAGTTTTTTTATCTTCCAAAGAATATTAATTTTCTAAGAAATATATTTCCCGAAGGACTTTAGCATCAGGGCGGCCGTAGATGACAGGCTCAGCAAAGAATTCGTATTTAAGATTTTTCAATTCTTTACTTATATCAAGCTTGATTACGTCTTTTTTAAATTTCCAGGCAGGAAAGGC
>JAHJKD010000049.1 GCA_018822435.1 Patescibacteria group bacterium | reverse complement strand
TTATTTATTTTATACAATTTTTTCATTCTACTTTTTAATATCAGGTTGTATAAAATCCTCAGGAATCAGAAGGGCTCAGTTTCAATATATAATTCTGGGTTTTGGGGTTGCTCTATTTTTCTTTTTTATATTTAATCTAATTCTCCCTATATTTGAGATTTTTTATTTTTCTAGTTTGAGTTCATTTGCCTTTTTATTCCTAGCTTTATTTATTATATATGTCATTACCCGCCACAGGTTCCTTGATATCAAATTAGTTTTTAAAAAAGGCACTGCTCATCTAATCAGTATATTGTTAATTCTTGCTCTTTACTCAACCTTTATTCTATTCAATCAAAAAATATTAATTGAAAAACATCATTGGAATTTCCTAGCTACAATAATTATTTCCGTTTTAATTATTGCTATTACGGTTGAACCTATTAGAAAATTTTTTTTCAACATGTTTAGAGGCTTGCTATATTCTCGAAAAGAAAAAGAAAGAGCGGGCTTATCAGCAAGGACTGATGATATGAGGGAAAAAGAAAAATTATATGCTCAAAAAATAGAATTGGCTAAAAATGCAATCGAAAATATTGAGAATTTTATTTCAGAGATGGTCTCCACTTATTTAAGTTTTTTATCTGCATCTGAAATTAATTTCCTTATTGCTGATTCCAATACAAAAAAATTTGAAAATATATATTCCAGGGAAGAAAACATTTCCATAGAGCCTACTAATCATTTACATATTTATATTAGTCACAATCCAAGTGTCTTGGTCACACAAGAGATTCCATTCCTTATTGAAGACGAAAGCCAACATGAAAAAGATTATTTAAAAGATGTACAAAAATATTTAAAAAAGAATAAAATAGCTGTGGTTTTACCAATCGGGGACAGAGACCATATAATGGGCTTCTTTTTCATCGGACCAAAAGAAAATAATGATGCCTATTCAAAAGAGGACATTGATGCGCTTATAGATTTTAAAACGATTGTTTCACCAATACTTCTTAATTTGATTTTATATAGTAAAGGAATAGAAGGAATTCAGATATAAACTTATTTGCAAATAATTCAAAATAATGATATAAAGATGGCGCTAAAAAGTGCAATTTTTTTAAGAAATATGGAAAAAAATAAAATCATGGATTTCGAATCCATAAAAAAAGCCTTTGCTAATGAAGATATGTGGGGTTTGTTAACCTCGCTTGATTTGTATGGCTGCTCTCATGAAAAAATTACATCAAAAGAATACCTTGAGAAGTATTTAATTGAAGTTTGCGATGTAATTGGAGCCAAAAGGTACGGTGATCCAGTAGTGGTAAAGTTTGGGGAAAATGAAAAAGTGACAGGATATTCTGTCACGCAGTTAATTGAAACATCATTAGTATCGGGCCATTTTGCAGACAATAGCAATGCTGCATATCTGGATATTTTCAGCTGTGCACCTTACGATCCAGTAAAGGTAGTAGAGTACTCAAAAAAATTCTTTGAAGCAAATGACGAAATTATAAATGTAATATATAGAAAATAGTAATTCGTGTGTTTTGCCCGGCCAACGACTTAAATTAGTCGCAGGCCGGGCTTTTTGTTTCCTCCATTTAAAGTTGTTCCATCCGGAAATACTTCTGGCTCCCGATAGGCGTGACCCTCACTCCGAACCGTTTACCAATTCGACGGAAGATCAGTTTGTACAGCCATTCCTTCCCATTCGTAGGAACATCGAATCCGACCACAAGGCCCGGATAGGCCGTGGTCAGTTCCTTGTAGAGATGCTCCATGAATCCGATGACATGGCCGGCACCCCGGTAGTTCTTGCGCATCATCAGGATGGTGATGTAGTACAGACCGGATTGCGCATTCCAGTTGAACGTTGGCGAGACCCACGGCGCCTTGCTAGTCGCTACGGGCCGGGTCAGGAATGCGAATCCGGCGGCGTCATCATTGACCCTGAAGACCGCCTTGATGATCTCAGGATCATCACAGGCCTGCTCAAACTCGTCACGATCGTAATTCATCTGATCGTGCGGGTACTTGGTCTGCTCCTTGCCCATGGCCACATTGTAATCTGCGAACAGATCGTCCCGCAAAGCCATCGGCATAATGTCTTCGAGGGTAAGGCTGTAATCGGCATTTCCTTTCCGACTAAAGCCCAACAAAGCTGCTAAGGACTTTATCATAATCAATATCTTACGGAACATGATCAAACTCCCATTCTCAGGCTATTTTACCTGATGTTTTATATTTTAGGTCCTTGTGCCTTTTGAGCGCGTCCTTTATAATACATTTATAAGAAATTGTCAAGTATGTTTGTATATCTAACCTACATTCCAATTCTATTAATACTTCTTGTATTATTCTTTTTATTTATTAGAAAGAAGGGAAAAACGGACACAAAAGTATTTTCGTTTGTAATTTTATCACTTGCATTTTGGGTCTTTACTTTAATTTTTGCAGATAGTGGAAAAAATGAATTTAGCGTTTTGTGGTGGACAAGGCTGGCTCTCGTTGGTCCAATATTTGCTATTTATTTTTTAGTAATTTTTTCATATTTATTTCCGAAAGTAAAAGAATCGTTTAGTAAATTAAAAGCTGTTCTTTTTGCAATCCCACCGGTAATTATATTACCGTTTGTTTTTACAAAATATAATATCGAAAGCGTTACAATTGAGAGCTGGGGATCAAATCCAGAGGCAGGTATTTTATATCAAGTTTTATTAGTTTATTTGATTATATATTTATTTTTTTCTCTTCGAAATTTTTACTTAAGTTATAAGGAATATGAAGGCATCTACAGATTCCAGATCGTCTATTTATTTTTAGGAATAGTTTTATTCCTTACTATCGCAATAATCACAAATTTATTTTCAGTTATTTTTGATTTTGCTCAAGCAAGTATATTCGGACCCGCTTCGTCTTTATTCTTTATAGGTTGTGTGGCCTATACAGTATTTAGATATAGATTAATGGACATCCGAATTGTTATAAGAAAGGGCTTAGTATATTTCGGAGCTATCATAGTTATAGTCGTGGTTGCAGGTTTATTAATGTATGTGAATAGTTATTTTAATTTTCCTATATCAGCGATGGTATTAGGAATAATTTTAATGATAGGGGCGCTTATTGCTTATGATCCTTTGAAGAATTTATTTTTTAAAACCGCAAATAAATATTTTTTTACAAGTCTTTATAACTATCAACGAACTTTGAAGAATTTAACAACAGAGTTGACTACGATTATTGATATAGATAAAATTTTCTCTTTGATTATCGATTCCATTAGTATCGCCATGGGTATTGAGACGGCTTGTGTTTTACTGACAAAGGAAGAAGGGAAAAATAGATTTACTTATAGAGTTCAGGTAAATAAAAATTTTAATAAATCAGAAATTGATAAATTAAAAAAAGGAAACTTCATTGCCAAGTATTTAAAAAAATATAAAAGGATATTAGTTGTAAACGAATTACATCGTGAAAAGGATTTAAATAATGATAAGACTACAGTTCTTTCGAATCTGGAAAAGATGGAAAAACAATTAAAGGACTTACGAATAAGTATATGCTTGCCATTATTAGCAAAAGGGGAATTAATAGGGATTATCATTCTTGGAAATAAAGCCTCAAAGGACGCTTTCACTGTTGAAGATTTAGATTTACTAGAAACCATGACGCACCAAGCATCCGTTGCCATGGAAAACGCCCAACTCTACGAAGAAGTCCAAGACCTAAATAAAAATCTGGAAAAGAAAGTTGACGAAGCCACCAAAGAGATCCAGGAAAAAAATGTTCACTTAAATGAACTCCTGGAAATGAAGTCAGAGTTTTTGACTGTTGCCTCGCATCAGTTAAGGACCCCGACTTCAGTTGTTAGGGGAATGCTCTCCATGCTTGATGAAGAAGGAAGCTCAATGTCAAAGAAAGACAGAGAGAATTTTATTGCCCAAGCCTATATGGCCTCTAACAATCTTGAGCACATCGTCCATGACTTACTATCTGCCACAGAATTAGAAGGCGGCAAGATCCAGTATAATATCGAGCCGTATGATATCTTGCCTGAAGTAGAAGACGTAATCAAAGAGAGGCAATGGATGGCTGATGAAAAGAAGTTGAAATTAAAGCTGGATAAGCCAAAGAAGAAACTTGCTCCAATTATGGCTGATAAGATCAAACTGCACGAGCTGATTGGTAATATGGTCGACAATGGCATTCATTACACCCCCAAAGGCACGGTCACAGTTGGCTTTAACACAGAACCTGGTAAAATAACTATATGGGTGAAAGACACGGGCATCGGTTTGGATGAACAGCAAAAGGAAGAAGTCTTTAAACGTTTTGTCCGCGGCAAGGACGCCCTGCATATAAATCCTAATGGCACCGGCCTCGGTCTTTACATCGTCAAGAAAGTGGTTGAATCCATGAACGGCGAAGTGGCCGTAGAATCGCCCGGAAAAGGCAAAGGCTCTACTTTCTCACTAACTTTACCCGCGCTTCTTGAATAATTATTTAAGCCCCGAATTTATTCGGGGTAATACAATATGCCCGCAAAAAAAACAACAACCAAAAAGCCAGCTCCAAAAAAGTTGTCTAAACCTGCCAAAGAAGAAATAAATAAAACAGTTGAACAGTCTCTGGAAAAAGCCAATAGCCCGAGTAAGGCCCCTTCGAAGCTCCTCCGAAGCACCGAAGGTGCGAAGGAGAGCGAAGTAGGGCCGACGAGGACAGAGAATGAACCAGAAGAGAAAAAATCATTCCGCGAACAAATGGGTCCGGGCCAAGCTTTTGGCATCCCATGCTTAGTAACAATAATCCTCATCTTCCTCTTCATGGTCTTTATCGGCGTAGTCGTCAAGTTATCCCTTAATTCGGCTGGCGTATAAGGCAATTTTGTGGTATAATTAAAACAATATGCCAGAAGATAAAAAAGAATTCTTTGCTATACCCAAAGAACAAGTTATTGAACACTTCAACTCTTCTAAAGACGGCCTTTCTACGGAAGAGGTCAAAAAGAGGTTGGAGCAATATGGCAAAAACAAGTTGCCCCAAGAAAAGCGGGCTTCTTGGTTAATTATACTTCTTAGTCAATTTAAAAGCCCTTTAGTCTATATTCTAGTGGTAGCAGCGATCATATCTCTGGCTGTCAAAGAATGGGTTGATGCCGGAGTTATTCTTGCTTCTGTTATTATCAACACTATTGTCGGTTTTTTACAGGAACTAAAGGCTGACAATGCCGTAGAGCAATTGAGCAAACTAGTCCATTTTGAGGCTATTGTAAAAAGGAAAGGCGTCAAGCAAGAGGTGCCGGCTGAAGAGTTGGTGCCTGGCGATATAATTTTATTAGAAGCAGGAGACAAAGTGCCGGCTGATGCTCGGCTTTTTGAATGCAATAGTCTGGAAATAAATGAAGCCCCCCTGACCGGCGAGTCCATGCCCATTAAAAAGCAGGTTGATAAGGTTGACCCGGGTACGCCCATGGCTGACCGCAAGAACATGGTCCATATGGGTACGAATGTCACCCGCGGCAAAGGCCGGGCCATAATTATTAGTACGGGCATCCATACCAATTTGGGCGAGATCGCTTCCATGGTAAAAGAGGTAAAGGAAGATAAGACCCCCCTTCAAGTGAAGCTGGGAAAATTCTCAACCTGGCTGGCGGTTATTGTAGCGGGACTTTCTATTTTAATTTTCGTTATTGGCCTGATCCAAGGAAAGGGCTTATTTGAGATGTTTCTCATGGCGGTGGCTATTGCTGTGGCGGCCATTCCTGAGGGCTTGATTATCTCTATGACCGTGGTCCTGACTATTGGCATGCAAAAAGTGGTCAAGCAAAATGCTCTGATCAAGAAACTGATCGCGGCCGAAACCTTAGGCAGTGTTTCTGTAATTTGTTCTGATAAGACCGGTACTCTGACTGTCGGCCGCATGGAAGTGGCGGTTGTAAACGCAAAAAATAAAGAAGCAGCCCTAAAGCTGGGCATGCTTTGTAATAATGCTGTTATTCAGAATCCAAACGATGAACTGGCTAAATGGAAAATGCTTGGCGACCCAACTGAAACTGCTTTAGTTTTAGGGGCTGTCCATGCCGGCATTAATCAAAAGCAATGTTACTCCGAATGCCCGCGCATAGGCGAGATTCCATTTGATGAGGACCGTAAGTATATGATCACCCAGCACGAGACCAAGCGCGGCTGTTTGCTGGCTATCAAAGGCGCCCCGGAAAAAGTTCTCGGGTTTGCCAAATTATCAGACGAAGACAGGGAAAAATACAGAAAACAATTTGAAGAAATGACTTCGCACGGTTTGCGTGTTTTGGCTATTGCCCAAAAGCGTTTGTCTTGCAAAATAAAACTGACTGATAAGGCAATAGAGGATTGTGAATTTGTCGGATTTATTGGTTTGAAAGATCCGCTTCGGGAAGAAGCTAAGTCAACTTTGGAAATGACCATTAAAGCCGGCATTAAACCAGTAATAATTACTGGCGACCATAAACTGACTGCCCAGGCCATCGGACGCGAACTAGGCATGCCTGTGGCTGATGAAAATATTATGGAAGGCAAGGTTCTAGAGGAACTGACTGATGAAGAGCTAAAAGAAAAAGTAGTCGATGTTGATATATATGCCCGGGTAACGCCCCGGCACAAACTTCGCATTATCGATGCCTGGCAGGCGCGCGGTGAAGTTGTGGCTATGGCCGGCGACGGCGTTAATGACGCACCCGCCATTAAGTCGGCTGATGTGGGCATTGCTCTTGGCTCGGGCACGGATGTAGCCAAGGAAACCGCTGATGTAATATTGCTTGATGATAATTTTAAAACTATAAATTCGGCGGTTGAAGGCGGTCGCATAATATACGCCAATATAAAAAAGATCATTCTCTTTTTAATGTCAGGCAGTTTTACCGAAGTCATTGTTGTTATTGGTGCTCTTCTCCTTGGCCTGCCTTTGCCAGTTGTAGCTGTTCAGATTCTTTGGATTAATTTAGTAGAAGACTCTTTCCCGAATCTAGCTCTGGCTTTTGAAAAAGGCGAACCAGAAGTCATGCAAGACAAGCCTCGTCCTAAAAAGGAGCCGATTTTAGATAAGGAAATGAAAATAATGATTTTCGGAGTTGGAATTTTTCGGGATATAATATTACTGGCATTATTCTATGTTCTATGGAAATGGACTAATGACCTGCCATATTGCCAGACCATAATCTTTGTTGCCCTTGGTATAGACACTGCTTTCATAGCCTTTTCTTTTCGCACCATGCGCCATACTATCTGGCAAAGAAATCCATTTTCAAACTGGTGGCTTAACGGGGCTGTCCTTATCGGTATTGGCCTGATAGTGGCGGCCGTCTATATGCCCTTCTTGCAGGTTGCCTTAAAGACCGTTCCTTTAGGACCGGTTGAATGGGCTGGTCTGATTTTATTAGCACTAATGGAATTGGTAGCAATGGAAATAGTCAAATATATATTTATAGTGCGCCATAAAGTAAAAATTTAAATTTAAAAAATATGGATTTAATAATATTAGACCAAAAGAAAACAGACCTGCAAGAAGAAGTCGACCATTATCATGCCAAGCTTCAGGAAGAGGTAGCTAACCAAAAAGAAATTACTAATATTGAAGAATTAGCTCAATCCATTCTTGATTATACAAACATTGAAAATGAAATTTCTGATCGGGGCCTGATCCTCACGCTTCTTTCCCAGTCAGTTGAACATTTTAAATCCCCATATTTCAAGGCTCAATTCGGTTTATATTTAGACGCCGCTGAAACTTGTTCACCAGAAATAGTAAATTTTATTACTGATATTTTCCACGAGGAGATCCGGACTGAATTTCCAACTTATCAATTTCCGGATGAATTCCACACCGAATACCGCGACCATATAATCCCGGGCAAGATCCTGGCCGGACACTTTGATGAAATCGATGGCTTAGTGCGAGAGATGATCGACAATGTCAGACAGATTGAACCAAAATACGACGAAAGCATGGCCACCCAGCAGCTCTATGAAGCCTTTAAAGTCGCCCTAGACATGCATATTCGCCTGGATGCCATCAAAGTGGCCTTAGAAGAGGGCAGGATTGCTTTCCTGACTGAAGAAGCCCGAAAAGATTTATTGGAATTATTAGAAGAGAAAAAAAAGGCACAACAATTTGAAGAATCTAAGGACCAAAACGTAGCCATGGAACGGGCTGTTAAAATGCTGGAACAAAGAGAAGTAGAAAAATAAATTTTATGAAAAAGACTATACCTGTAATTATCGTTGCCATTGTTGTTATTACTATTCCAATCATTGCTTTCAATGTCACTCGTCCTCAAAATTTAAGTTCCGAAGACAAGGGCCCAAGAAGGGTCCTTTTAAGTTGGGACGGCGCCGATGACACTTATTTTAAAATTCAATTATTTACTAAAGTCGGCGAGAGATTAAAAACTTTTTATTCAGATGTTAGTGAGAAGCTGGTAAAGAAAAATCATATTAAATCTAATCAGTCATATTTTTTTAGAGTAAAAGATGTTAGTGAAGAGACAGGAGAATGGTCAGACGGCCAAAGGTTTCGTACAGTTCCTAAAAAAGTCCGTGACATTTCTTTTACCGGCCTGACTAATGATTCTGTCAGCCTGGCCTGGGATTTAAAAAGAGACCAGGGCGTAAAATTTTATATCCGTCTTTTAGATCAGGATAGAAATTTAGTTGCCAAGAAAAAAATCAAGAAAGAGGAATTCACTTTTACTGGAATAAATCCAGACACAAAATATTTTGTAAAAATTCAAGCTATATATAATAAAAGGAACAAATCCCGCTGGTCCAAAGCTCTTTCTTTTAACACCCCTTCCGCCCCTCCGCCTCAGGTCACGACAATATTCGGAGGAGATGTTATGCTGTCTCGCTATGTGGCTCGCGCCTCCGAAGCCCGGGGCAATTATTCGGAACCGTTTGTACGCATTGCTGATGAGCTAAAACAAAACGATCTTGCTTTTATTAATTTAGAAGCTCCCTTTGCCCGGTCTGGGCCTTATTATGTTGATGACAACGCCATGTCTTTCCGCGTGGATCCGCGCTTCATGGACGGCCTGAATCTGGCCGGAATTGATATGGCCTCCCTGGCCAACAACCACATCGGCAACGCCGGCCAGGACGGCATCGCCTTTACCAAAGAGCATCTCGTGAATAATGGCATCGGCTATTGCCTGGAAACCTGGGCTATTGAGGAAGTAAATGGTACTAAATTCGCCTTTCTCTGCTATGCTTATGACCGCAATTTAGACACTAATAAATTAATTTCTGATATTAATTCCGTTAAAGACCAGGCTGATGTCATTATAGTCAGTATGCACAACGGCTCTGAATACACGGAAAACATCTCATCTTCCCAGTCCGGCTTTGCTCACACCGCTATCGATCACGGCGCGGACATGGTTATCGGCCATCATCCTCATGTTGTCCAAAGAATGGAAGAATATAATGGTAAGTATATTTTCTATTCTTTAGGCAATCTGATTTTTGATCAGGACTGGTCCCATGAAACAACTTTAGGGGCTGCCATTAAGGTCTGGTGGGAAGGCGATCAAGTCAAGAAGATACAATTCAAGCCCGTTAAGATAGATTACGACTTCCAGCCTCGATGGATGGATTTTGAAGAAGGTAAAGAAGTGCTCGGCCGCCTTCGCGTTGATAATTATGAAATTATTAAATAATAAATATGCGCATATCAGATTACGCCAATCCGAGGCAAGTCGTGCTTATCACTTGCAGGCAAGGCGAAAAAGACAACATCATCACCCTTGCCTGGCATATGCCCTTGTCATTTGAGCCCATGATCTACGGTATCGCTTTAGGATTCACAAGATATTCATATGAAATGATAAAAAAGTCCGGCGTCTATGTAGTTAATTTCATGAGCCTGGATTATGAAAGAGAAGTCCTCTATATTGGTAAACATTCCGGATCAGAATATGACAAATTCAAAGAAACCAGCCTGGAAAGCGAGGAAGCAGCCATGATCGACTGCCCCGTCATCAAACAAGCATCTGCCTTTTTAGAATGCCAAGTCAAAGAAGAGATCAAAACAGGGGATCACGCCTTATTTGCGGGAGAAGTCATGAGAGCGGAAAAGAGAGAGGATGCAGACAGAATTTTCCAAATAAGTGGAAGTAATTTTAGTACGCTCAAATGATAATAGTAGACGGACACAATGTAATGAAAAATGATAAAATCGGATTTGACCTGCCATCTGGCCCGGATCATTTTAAACCATTTTTAAGGCTAGTTGATAACTATGCTCAAATGACCGGACAGAAAATAATTGTAGCTTTGGATTGGAGGACAGATAAAAATATTTCAGCTGATTATCGCTATATCCAAGTGGCAACATTAGGCGATCATCATAGTGCTGACGAGGTTATAATGGATATTTTGGATAAAATGAGCGGGGGCAAGGCAAATGTTGTCGTCACTAATGACCATGAAATTAAAAGAAGAGCTAATGCCCGTGGTTGGCAGACCATGCCTTCTGAAGAATTTGCCAGAAGAATATTAGACACTCAGGAAGATGTTGAACTAAAAAATGATCCAGGTGCAAAAAAAGATGTGGAATTAAATGATGCAGAAGTTGATCAATGGGAAGAATTTTTCAAAGGACCTAGGCCGAAAATGAAATAATTGATTATTTGACAAGCTTTATAAGGCATGATAAATATTATATATGACTAGTATATATAGACAAAATAATAATCAAAATAATAACAACCACCCCAGGCTGGCCTACTTGTCGTGTCCGTAAAATAATTTAATCAAAACTATAACGACCAGCCTAAAGGGCTGGTTTTTTTAATATTCTAATAATAATTTAAGTTTAAAAACTATGAAATCTACAACAAAAAAATTAATCAGTCACTTGACTGATCCGCAAGTAATTAGCATAGCAAAATTACAATCCCAGGTTTTGGCTACTATCCATGGTTATTTCCGGAAAAAAGGATTTATAGAAATACCACCTGTAATTTTATCGCCCCTGACTGATCCTTTGGCCCATCCTGTTCATGAAGCTAGGGTAGAATATGAGGGGCAGGCTCTAGAAATTACAAAAAGCATGATTTTCCATAAGCAATTAGCTCTCATGGAAGGAAAAATTAGGAAAATTTATTGCGTTTCCCCGAACGTCCGCCTGGAGCCAAGTAAAGAGGCCAAAGACCGGCACTTGATAGAATTCCACCAAATAGACTTTGAGATTTATAGGGGAAAGAAAAAAGACGTCTATAAATTAATGGAAGGATTATTTAAGCAACTTATTCCTGATATCAAAACTCCATTTCCCAGAGGAAAAAAATCAAAAACAACACCATATTGGCTGGAAGGTTTTGAAAGGGAGTTTTATGATAAGGAAACCGCCAACTATGATCTTTATTATCCTAAGTTAGGCGAGGGCCTTTCCGGCGGTGAAAGAGAAACAGATTATAAGACAATATTGAAGAAGATGAAAGACCGTAAAATGGATCTCAAGCCTTATGAAATCTATCTGGATATTGCTAAAGCAGGAAAACTGCCACCTAGTGCCGGCGCTGGTCTTGGATTGCAAAGATTAATGCGCTATTTAGGGGGTGTTAAAGAAATAGAGAAAACAACATTATTTCCTCGATCTCCCCGGGGAAAAATCTTGTTTTAATTGTTAAAATTTAGTAAAATTACTTTATAATTAAATATATTTTTTATGAAAACTGTTCTAACTAAAGACTTAAAAGACCACATTGGCAAGGAGGTATCACTAAAAGGCTGGATTTATAATATCCGTTCTTCAGGCAAGCTGTTTTTCCTGCAATTCCGGGATGGCTACGGCTATACGCAGGCGATCGTCTCTGAAAAAGAGGTTGACGACAAGGTCTGGAAAATTGCCGGAGAGCTGACTATGGAGTCTTCCGTCGAACTTATCGGAGAAGTATCCAAGCATCCTAAAAAAGAAGAGTATGAACTGCAGGTAAAAGAGATCAATGTTTATCAGATCGCCGAAGAATATCCTATTTCAAAAAAAGACCACGGACCTGATTTTCTATTGGACAACCGTCATCTTTGGTTGCGTTCCACAAAACAGCTCGCCATCATGCGCGTGCGTAACACTATTATCAACGCTACTTATGAGCATCTCAATAAAGAAAATTTCATCAAAGTCGATACTCCTATTCTGACGCCAACATCTTGTGAAGGAACGACAACTTTATTTGAAGTTGATTACTTTGAAGACGACAAAGCTTATTTGTCCCAATCCGGCCAATTATATTTGGAAGCGGCTACTATGGCCAGCAATCGTTGCTTTGATTTTGGTCCGACATTCAGGGCAGAGAAGTCAAAGACCAGAAGACATCTGACTGAATTCTGGATGATGGATGCCGAAGCTGCTTTTGTTGAGCATGAAGAAAATATGAAAATTCAGGAAAAATTAATTTTATATATTGTTGAACAGGTTTTGAAAAACAATAAAACTGATTTAGAAATTTTAGAAAGAGACACTAAAGCCTTAGAAAAAATAAAAGCGCCTTTTCCCAGGATGAGCCATGCCGAAGCGGTCGTGAAATTAAACAAAATGGGCAGTGACATCAAGCCGGACGAAGACTTCGGCGGGGACGATGAAACTAATCTGACTAAGGGATTGGACAGTCCGTTATTTGTGGATCTATGGCCCAGAAAAATCAAGGCCTTTTACATGAAACAATCGCCTGATAATCCAGATTTAGTTCTGGGCAGTGATTTAATTGCTCCGGAGGGATACGGCGAAATCATTGGCGGCTCACAAAGAGAAGATGATTATGACATTCTGCTAAAATCAATGAAAGACTTTAACCTAGATCCCAAACCTTTTCAATGGTATTTGGATTTACGCAAATATGGCTCTGTACCTCATTCCGGCTTTGGATACGGTTTAGAGCGCCTGACTGGCTGGATGTGCGGTACCCAGCATATTCGGGAGACTATTGCCTTCCCAAGGCTTATTAACAGGCTATCCCCATAAGGATTGCCTGATTTAGAGAAATATTCTATAATATGAAAGCTCTATTATGAAAAAATTTCTAACCATCTCAACAATTTTATCACTTGCATTTATCCTGCCCTTGCAAACAGGCGCTTTTGAGATGTTTGATGTTTCGGATAAAATGAACGAAATCAAAGATGATATCATTCCTTCAGATATGCCTGGAACTTTTGTCCCTAATAATACGGTTGTCCCAGTTGGTGGAAATCCAGATCCTTCTCATCAAGAAGTAAATGAAGCAATAAACAACTTATCTCCAACAACTCAAACAAAAATCTCAAATAAAAAGCCAAGCACTACTTACTTTGCCGGCAAAGGCATAAGCCTTAAGAATAATAAATTCTTTTTAAATGAAGGTTATTCTCCGACATGGACAGGGAACCATACATTCAATAAAAACATCACTGTAAATAATAATAATCCTTCATTAATTCTTGATTCCAAATCCGGACAGGACTATTGGTTGGGGTCGTACAAAGATGAGTTCTCCATCGGTTCAGGTAGTAAAAGGGGAGATAATATTGCTATGATATTGCAAGGTAATGGATCTGTTAAAATGGCTTCTAACCTTAATATAAAAGGTGGAGGCATTATTAAAAAAGACTTAGATATTCGGGAGCTTGGATGCCTTACTCCTAATGAAGTTAGATTTGAAAATAATACTGATTTAAACGGCATTGAAAAAGGAGATATTTTTTATGATGCCGGCAATAAAGCCTATAAAGTCACAGGCAAAGATCAAAGCTATTTTGCCTTAAAAATTGATGGCCAATGTCAGGCCGAAGGTGACGGCGACATCAGAGTGGAAAGAAGTGGCATGATTGTTAATGAAGGCAATATCGGATTCGGCGTAACCGTGCCGCAAGACAAATTAGATATAGCTGGCGGTGATATTAAACTATCAAATAAAAAACAAAACACCTGGATAAAAGTATTTGCTCCTGAAGATAGCAAGGCTGGCATTAAATTAGGCACCAATAAAAATAATGAAGACCTGGCCCAGTGGCAGATATATACTGGCGGCAAGAACCTCCGCATCCAAGGCTGGGAAACTTCTGAAATGAAAGACGCCCTTGTGTTGACCAAAGACGGCCGCATGGGCGTAGGCGTTTCTGAACCGCAGGCCGACCTTGATGTGGACGGCTTCATGAAACTGACCCCGCAAAAAGAAGCACCAGTGGAATGCAACAAAGACACGTCTGGATCTATTGCCATGACTAAAGACTATTTACTTTGCACCTGCAATGGGGAGAAATGGGTGCATTCTTATGCTGGCGGCTCTGATTGTCGGTGGGATAAGAAATAAACAGAAACATGATTAACCTTAATTATAAAGATTAACACAGATTAATCTTTTTTTATTTTATGACAAATGCATTTATAATCCATGGTGTGGGCGGTCATCCAGGAGAAAATTGGTTTCCCTGGTTGAATGAGGAGTTGGAAAAGTTAGATTGTAATGTTATTATTCCGCAATTTCCCACTCCAGAAAATCAGACTTTAGATGAATGGATGAAAGTATTGGATTATTATAAAGACAAAATCAATAAAGACACGATCTTTATCGGACATAGCTTGGGCGCCCCTTTTGTTTTAAATGTTGCAGAAAGATATCCCTTTAAAGCCGCTTATCTTGTGGCTGGATTTACAGGCGTGGCTGGTAATCAGTTTGACGACGGCATGGTCACTTTCGCGCAAAGAGTTTTTAATTGGAAAAAAATTAAAGAGAATTGTCCAAATTTTTATGTGTTTCATTCTGATAATGATCAATATGTACCTTTGAAAAAAGGTGAGGAACTCGCTAAAGACCTGGGCGTAGATTTAATTTTCATTCCCAATGCCGGCCACTTCAATGAGTCTGCCGGCTATACAAAATTTGACTTACTTCTCGAAAAAATCAAGCAACAACTTTAAAATTCTGTTTAACCCACACATATAAAATGTGGGGTTAAACAATCTACTTCGGTAGTAACCCCATGTTTTACACATGTGGGTTACGGACGAAAATAATGCTTGTCTTTATATTATATTTATCTTATAATATACAAAGTATATATGAAAAAAATCGACATTTTAAAGACAACTGAAAATATCGGCCAAGAAGTAACTTTAGCTGGTTGGGTGCATAGTATGCGGAAAATGGGGAAAATGGTGTTTATTGACCTGCGCGACCGTTCTGCCAAGGCGCAGGTTGTTTTTTTACCGAATAATAAGAAGTTAGTGGCTCGAGCCATGGAATTAGGCCCGGAATATTGCGTTGAAATAAAGGGTAAAGTCAACGAACGACCGCCTAAACAAATAAAAGAAGGCGATCCTACTGGAAATGTTGAGATAGAGGCATTGGATTTAAAGGTTTTGAACAAATCTGCCACACCTCCTTTTGAAATAGCTGAAGAAAACACGGAAAAAGAAGAATCCAGAGAAGCGTATCGCCTGAAATATCGCTATCTTGATTTAAGGCGGGAAAAAATGCAGAAAAACATCAAACTTCGCCACGATGTCATCCGATTTTTTCGCGAATATCTATATAAACAAGACTTTTGGGAAATAGAGACACCTTATATGAGCAAGTCTACTCCAGAAGGAGCCAGAGATTATTTGGTTCCTGCCAGAAATTTCCCTGGTTTATTTTATTCTTTAGCCCAATCTCCCCAGCAATACAAGCAAATGTTAATGGTGGCAGGCATGGAAAGATATTTCCAGATCGCCCGTTGTTTCCGGGATGAAGACGCCCGCGGCGACCGACAAGCCGAATTTACCCAATTAGACATAGAAGTAAGCTTTGCTGACCAGGAAGATATCATGAAATTGGTAGAAGACATGCTCATTAAATTAGTCGAGAAAGTTTCTCCTGAGAAAAAACTTTCTATTAAGCCTTTTGTAAAAATGACTTACAAAGAGGCCATGGACAAATATAAGACAGACCGGCCTGATATTAGAGAGAATAAAGAAGACAAAGACGAACTGGCCTTTTGCTGGGTAACTGACTTTCCTATGTTTGAAAAACGGGAAGACGGCTCCTGGGCCGCTGTTCATCATCCTTTTACGCAGATTCGCGAAGACGATAAAGACAAAATATTTGAAGGCAAACTAGAAGAAGTTGAAGCCTTGCAATACGATTTAGTTTTAAACGGCGAGGAAATATTTGGTGGTTCTGTTCGTAATCCTGACCCTAAGCTCCTGGCTGACGTTTTTGCCGCCATGGGCCATTCCAAAAAAGATGTACAAGAACAATTTGGTCATCTTTTAGAGGCTTTTAAATACGGCGTGCCACCGCATGCTGGTATAGCGGCCGGACTAGATAGGATTGTCATGATATTAGCTGGCGCGGAAAATATCCGCGATGTTATGGCTTTCCCAAAAACTCTGGAAGGAAGGGACATGATGATGGAAGCCCCGGCTGAGGTCAGCAAATCCCAATTAAATGAATTAGGAATTCAAATTAGACCGAAGCCCTGAGTGATTTTGCTCCTACGAAGCCCGATAGGGCGAAGTAGAGCAAAATTGTATCGAAGGGCGAATTACAATGACAAAATTATCCCGTTTGCAAAAATATATTCTAGTGGAGGTCTATAATCACAATAATAATTATAAAAAAGAGGATTTATTAAATTTTTACAAAAATAAGAAAGACAAACCGGACAAGAAAGACCAGCACAATAATATCACTAAAAGCATTGAGAGATTGATTGACAGAGGCTTGTTGATCGGCTATGGCCGCAGAACGCCGCAAAAGTGGTTCATGGAAAAAATCGAGCTGACTACAAGAGGTAAAACCGCGGCCGAAAAAATTCTCTCCTCAAAACAAAAAAAATTATTTTAAAAAATAAAATTGAAAGCGGATTTCACTAAATCCGCCTCAAACAAAAAATTATGAAAAAATTAATCTTCTCATTACTGGCTTTTTGCCTGCTCTTACCAGGGCTGGCCCTGGCTGACGGGGGACTGATCCCGCCGGATGATTACTATATCTGGGAAACCGGGCAAAGAGGCGCTATTTTTTATGAATCAGACACCACCACGGAAACTTTAGTGCTCAGCATGAATTTCCAGGGGAATGCCAAAGACTTCGCCTGGATTATCCCCACTCCGAATAAACCAGAAGTCACCAAAGGCAATCAGGAATTATTTACCGCTTTAGAAGAAAAGACCGGTGATTATTATTATAACGATATTGGCCTGGGTATGGCGGAAACAGCTGCGGCTCCGGCCGGTGATAAGGTCACCGTCATCGAAGAAAAAACGATTGATTATTATGATGTGGCCGTTTTGTCTGCCACTGACCCTGATGCCTTGACCAAATGGCTTAATAATAACGGCTTCAAATATCCGGAAAAATATTCCTATATTTTTAACGATTATATTAACAATGGCTGGTATTTTGTGGCCGCTAAGATCCAGCCAAAACTTGCTGAAGATACAAATATTCAAGATGAGCTGAATTATGGCACGGCTACTCCGTTGCAATTAACTTTTCAGGCCAAGAATATTGTTTTTCCTTTGCAGATTTCCAAGATTTCCGGCGGGGACGCCCCCACTATCATGACTGACGCCCAGCCTATTGAAGCCATAGAAGGGGAAGTGGCCACAGTTGCCAACGATGTGGCTGAAGACATCGCTTTAATGCCGCCCTATCCGTATGAACCGCCCGCTTATGTTGATATCACTTTATATATCATTGCTGGCCACCAGCAGGAAGTGGCTGGCTGGACCACGGAATACGCAGACAAGATCGACGGCAAAGAAGTACAGGACCTGGCTGTCGACACCAACGGCGATCCCTGGGTTACCGCGGAGCAGTCAAATTATTACCTGACCAAACTTTACACCTACATGGCCTACGCCGACATGGATAACGACATCTTCCCCAAAGACACAGAAAAGGACGCGACTGTAAAAGGCGGCTATGAATGGTCTGGTGAGGATACGACCCAGCTAGTCATGTACACTCTGGTATTTATTGCCATCGGCATCGTGATTGGCATTATGTCTCCATTCGGCCTTCTTTTTATTATCTACACTTCGATTTTCTTCCTGACAAAAAATGTTAAAGCTCGGATTGTATTTATTGTCTTGCAGATCATTGACACTATCGTCACTTTTGCCTTCATGGCTCTGGCCACTGTGATCACGGTGTTTGCCTGGATCCAGATGTTTGATAATGTTGGCTCTTACTATTACTTACAGGATGATATTATTGCCTCAGCTGCGGCTCTGGCGGCTGCTAAGGTGCTCGGCTTATTATTTATCGGTAAATTGATAATTCTCTGCGTTGAAAGAAAAAAGTTCAAGCGCGATAAAGGCGAGACCAAAGCTAAACCAAAAGATAAATCCAAAAAGAAAAAATAATGGCCATTCCCAAGAAGCTATTAAAATTATTAGACGATAACAAGGTCAAATACGAAGTGGTTGAACATCGTAAGGTTTATACTGCTCTGGATCGTACCGCCACGCAAAAGCAGGACCCTAAGCTAACTGCTAAGACTTTGGTCATGAAGCTGGATAGCGAGCATGCTATTGCCATGTTGCCGGCGAATAAAAACCTGGATACTGCCAAATTTAAGAAAGTCGTGAATACGGCCCGAAAAAAAGCCGGGGAAAAAGCTATCAAGAAGATTAGTTTTGCTAAGGAACCCTGGATGAAGAAAAACCTGATCGGTAAAGTCGGCGCAACCCCGCCTTTTGGCAGTTTATTTAAGATGCCAACATATATGGACGGCCCGCTTCTGAATCAGAAAAAACTTCAAGTCAGTTCAGGGGAATATACTGAATCTATAGAAATAAAATCCCAAGATTTATTAAAACTAGAACCAGAATTAATAAAAGGCAGTTTTTCCAAGAAGAAATAAATGGAATATAAAGTCAGGTTAGAACAATTCCAAGGTCCTTTAGATTTATTGCTCAATCTGATTGAGGAAGAAAAGCTTGATATTACGGAAATATCGCTTTCCAAAGTCACGAAGCAATACGTGGACCACCTTGATAAAGTAGAAGAGCTGTATCCGGAAGAGCTGGCTGACTTTTTAGTTGTGGCCACTAAGCTTTTATTGTTAAAATCCCGGACTTTACTCCCTTACTTACAAGTAGATGACGATGAAGAAGAAACGAATCTAGAAGAGCAACTTAAAGTTTATAAAGAATATGCTGAAGCTTCGAAAGTAATGGAGAAAATATTGTTAAAGGGCAATTTTGCCTATGGCCGCCCCCAGGCTAAGCCAAGCACGGAAGAAGTGATATTTTCTCCGCCTAAAAAGAAGATGACACCTAAGGAATTGAGGGAAATATTCCAGCTGGTCTTGAAATCTTTGGAGCCTATTGTTAGGCTGCCTAAGGCGGCCATTGATAAGGCCGTTACATTAAAGGAAAAGATATGCGCTATCCAGGATGTCTTACATAAGGAGTTAAAAACATCATTCAATCATTTGACCGGCAAAGGCGAACAAAAAGCGGATATCGTGGTCACTTTTCTTGCCCTTCTGGAATTGGTCCGCAAACAAATGGTCTGCGTTACCCAGGACGAACATTTTGCTGATATTACGATAGAGAAGAATCGCGAATAATAAATAACCTCTTCACTTAGATATTCCCCCTCTCCAGAAAGGAGCGGAGAGGGGGCTAGGGGGTGAGGAAATAAAAATATATGGATTTAAAATCACAAATCGAATCCCTCTTATTTACCTCTGGCCGGCCTATGGCTGTTAAGAAATTAGCAGATCTGACTGGCGCAGACAAAGAGGAAATTAAAACTGCCTTAAATGAATTATCCGCTTCTCTAGAAGAAAGAGGCGCTGGTTTAATTTTAGTCAGGCAGGCGGACAAGGCAGAATTAGCCACTCATCCGGATAACAATGAAATTATCAGGACTTATTTAAAGGATGAACGCACCGGTGAATTAACCCGGCCTTCTCTGGAAACTTTAACGATCATTGCTTATCGCGGTCCGATTACAAAAGCAGAACTAGAAATGATCAGGGGAATAAATTGTTCTCTTATTCTCAGGAATTTAATGATCAGGGGATTGATCACTGAAAAAGTGGAAAAGAAAAAAGGCATAGAAGTTTATGATGTGTCCATGGATTTTATGAAATATTTAGGTATATCAGAAATTTCTGAATTACCGGATTTTGAACGCTTGAATAAAGACATCAAACTGGGCCAGATATTAGTAGACCAGAAAAAAGACAAAGAAGACTTTTTCCAACATGCTGAATAATTTTATTGTCGGAGCAGCTTTAATCGCACAGCTGACAGGCTTAGGCCTGCCCGCCGTTCTTGTTGAAGAGACTTTTTATATTCCGCCTACTTATGACCAGGTCAATGATACCGTCTTGGAAATCGAACCTTCCCCCCGGTTGCCCCTGGCTATCCCACCTCCAAAAAAAATCACAGAAAGCAATGGACCAGAAGACATTGGTTCTCGGGCGGCTATTGCTGTGGATAAAAATTCCGGCAAGATCCTATGGCAGAAAAACGCGGAAGAGCCCATGCCCATCGCTTCTATCACCAAGCTGATGAATGTTTTAGTTTTTCTGGATCATAATCCGGGTTGGAACCATATGCATTCTATATCCAATGACGAAAACTGGCTGATTGGCGCCCGCCTGCCCGCGGGAGAGGGGGAGCAATTTTCTACTTATGATTTGCTCAGAACCGCTTTAGTTGGTTCCCGCAATAATGCCGCTTTGGCATTGGCCCATTCCACGGAAATTTCCGACGATATTTACAAACAGCTCATGAATGAGAAGGCGCGGATGCTGGGCATGAATGATTCGACATTTGTGGAGCCAACCGGCCTGGAAGAGGGCAATCAATCCACGGCCCAGGATCTGGTCAAGCTGGCTAAGGCCGCTTTTGCCCGGGACGTTATCCGTGAGCCATTAGGCATGGACTATCACCGCATGAAAAGAACTGATTCAGATGAAGAGATCGCCATTAAAAATACAAATAAGCTTATTACCTGGGGGGATGCATTTATGATCGGCGGCAAGACAGGTTACACAGATGAAGCGG
The DNA here is from genome assembly GCA_018822435.1 of Patescibacteria group bacterium. Taxonomy (GTDB): domain Bacteria; phylum Patescibacteriota; class Patescibacteriia; order UBA9570; family JAHJKD01; genus JAHJKD01. The sequence continues at coordinate 50,087 of JAHJKD010000049.1, read as the reverse complement.
GATTCTGCCTTCTCTCTTTAAATACAGATGAATGGGGCCATGAAATAATCGTGGCTGTTTTAGGAGTGGAAGATGATAATGAGAGATTTTATGAAACTCAGGATATCGTAGAGTGGGTTTATAATAATTATAATTGGGAATAAATAATATGGATGAAATTTTAGTTAATTTTGTCTCTGGAATTCCGGCCTGGCTTGGCACGGCTATTATTGCCATGATCCCAGTCGGAGAGCTGCGCGCTGCCATCCCGATCGGAATTAGTGTTTTCGGGCTGGACTGGAAAACAGTTTTTGTGGCGGCCGTTATTGGTAACATGATCCCGGTATTTTTTATTTTATATCTAATGGATCCGGTTTATAAACTGCTTAAAAAAATAAAAATATTTGATAGATTTTTTAATTGGTTATTTGAAAGAACCAGAAAAAGATTTTACGACAAACATAAATCCTGGGGTGATTTTGCCCTTATATTTTTTGTCGCCATTCCCCTGCCCATGACTGGTGCTTATACAGGAGCTTTAGCTGCCTGGCTGTTCGGAATTAAGTATAGAAATGCCTTGCCTTTGATCTTTTTAGGGGTTATAATAGCAGGGATAATAGTAACATTATTTACAATGGGGGCTGTCTCCATTTTTTAAATCATTATTAATAATTTAAGTAAAGACGCGATTTATCGTGTCTCATAAAAAAATTATGCCTATCAAAATTGCCATCAATGGTTTCGGTCGCATCGGCCAATCCGCATTCAAATCTGCTGCCAAAAGAGATGATATTGAAATCGTTGCTATCAATGGACTTTCACCCGTAGAAATGTCGGCTTATCTATTTAAGTATGATTCTGTTTACGGCGTTTATCCGGGCACGGTTGAAGCAAGGGGAGATGACAAGCTTATTGTCGACGGCAAAGAATATTTAAAGCTTTCTGAGAAGGACCCGGAAAATCTTCCCTGGAAAGATCTGGAGGTTGACGTCGCTTTGGAATGCACTGGCGTTTTTCGCACCAAAGAACAAGCTTCCAAACATCTTAAAGCCGGTGCCAAGCGCGTGATCATTTCTGCTCCGGCCAAAGGGGACGACCCGGTCGGTACTTATGTTCTTGGTGTGAACCAGGAAGACATGAAAGATGATGAACTGATTATTTCCAATGCTTCTTGCACCACCAACTGTATGGCTCCAGTAATGCGTGTTATCAATGATAACTTTGGTGTTGAAAAAGCTTTTATGACCACTATTCATTCTTATACTGCGGATCAGAACCTGGTTGATGGAACGCATAAAGATTACCGTCGTGCCCGTGCCGCTGCCTTAAACATGGTTCCCACGGAAACCGGCGCGGCCAAAGCAGTCGGCCTGACTATTCCTGATTTAGAAGGAATTTTCGATGGCATGGCTGTCAGGGTCCCCACGCCTTGCGGATCATTATCAGATATGACCATTTTATTAAAGAAAGACGCTACAGCCGAAGAAATTAACGAAGCTCTGAAAACGGCCGAAAAAGGGTACTTAAAAGGCATCCTTGAATGCACGGAAGACCCGATTGTTTCTCATGACATCATTGGCAATCCGGCTTCTTCTATTGTTGATTTGTCCTTAACCAAGGTCACAGGTGGAAATCTGGCAAAGATCATTTCCTGGTATGACAATGAATGGGGATACTCTGTTCGCTTGGTTGATCAGGCCGTAGAAATAGCAAAACAAATAAAATAAAATAAAATATATGGCAGCTGATTGGGAAGCACAAAAAAATAAAATTGAAGATATTCTTGAGAAAATGGAATATGGCGTTGACTTTGACGAGATGCAAGTCGAAAACGTCACCATCATTCTCAAAGATTTTGACCGGAATTTAGTAAACGTGGAAGATGATAATTTACGCAAAGAACTGTCTGAGGTCGTGCATGAAACATTCGGTCTGCTCCAGAACAGGCCCATGGCAAATTGGGGTGACGGGGTAATAAAAAACATGGAAATGCTGATTGACATGATCAACAAAAAACTCTAAAATAATAGGCCCTGAAAAGATCGGGGCCTAAATTTTGCCGCCTTCGTCTAGTGGCTAGGACACATGGTTCTCATCCATGCAACAGGGGTTCGATTCCCCTAGGCGGTGCAAATTTTTAGTCTTAAAATTTAATATTGATTATTTCACATAAAAGGTGTAATATAAACACCCCATTTTTTGTACATTATTTTTAGCGCTTATTAGGGGAAAAGCGTTTAGTTTCGAGGAAAAGGAGCTTGAGAAATGAGCGAAAAGTATTTCCGTTGCTGGTTCCCGAAAGGGATGCCTCGCATTATGATCATTGAGCCTATTCTCCGTGGCAACGCCGCCGGATTCGAGCTCAATGAACAAGCTATCTGGGAATTTAAAAATTTGATGATTCCCGAACGGGCCGCTCTCATTAAGCTGCCCGAAAGAATTGATCCTTGTGTCCCGGCTGCCCTGCAAGCGGCGGCCCAGGACCAGCCTCCCCAGGGAATAGCGTTCTATTCCCACAAAAGAGGCGGGTACCTGATTACCTGGGTCAGAAATCGAACGGAATTGCCCAGCGAGTGGAAACGCATGCGCGTTATCTACGTATAACTCCGCATCAGAAGGGAATCAGTAAAAGAATGATTATCACATGCTCCTTTTCCTCCCTTCAACTGAATTTCTATACTTATATAGGCCTTCTAAGAGGGGATGTTGGTATTTGGATCACGAAAACACGAAATGGCGAAAACCACGAAGAAAACCTTCATGCCATCATCTGGACGCACTCAATAGTATTAAAACTGATATTTGTATATAAAAGTCTTTACCTTCGAGATGTTCGATATTTTGCATCTTCGTGTTCCTAATTTAGCACTCTTGACACTAGAGTGCTAATGTTTTATCATATCTCTATGACTCAAATGGATTCTAAGAAAAAGGCGTTTTTAAGCCGTATTATTGAAGAATATATCAAGACGGCCAAGCCGGTCGGTTCCAAATATATTGTGGAAAAATGCAAGCTGGATATCTCTCCGGCCACTGCCCGCAATTACATGGCTTTTCTGGAAGAAGAGGGCTTTATCACGGCTCCGCATACTTCCGCCGGGCGCATCCCGACCGAAAAGGGCTATTCTTTTTATATTGCCAATTTCCTCAAAGACAAAGATCCGGACGCCAAACAGGTCCAAACCATCGACAAACTCCTCAAAGACAAGTCAGTTCAAAAAGAAGAGGTGATTAAAAACATCGCCAAAACAGTCGCCGACTTATCAGAGCAAGCCGTCGTCCTTTCTTTAAGCCCTAATTCTTTTTTTTACACCGGCATTTCCAATATTCTGAAAAAACCCGAATTTGCCGATCTTAATATCATCTATGATTTAGGTGATGTGGTTGATCAATTAGACGAAGTCATGTCTCACGTGAACGATTTTATGAGAAATGACGTAGAGATATATGTCGGTAAAGATAATCCATTTTCAGATAACTGCTCAGCTATCTTAACCAGCTATAGCCTTAATGCTGAAGTCAGAGGCGTAATTGGCATATTAGGGCCGGTGCGCATGGATTATTCCAAGAATTATTCTATTGTTAAATATCTAAACAAACAATTTAATTAAATTAATGAAGAAAGATAAAAAAAATAAAAAGGGCGAAGCCCTGAGTGATTCGGAGCGGAGCGGAGAATTGTATCGAAGGGCTGATTTAGAGAAAAAATGCGCCGAATATCTAGACGGCTGGAAACGGTCCCAGGCAGAAATGCAGAACCTGCAAAAGTCTACAGAAAAGCAGATGTCTGAATTTCGCAAATATGCCTGCGAAGACATGCTCATGCAGATCCTGCCGCTGGTCGATTATTTCAAACACGCCTTTAATGCTGTTCCAGAAGATGAAAGAGAATCAGACTGGATACAAGGCATGAAACATATTCAAGACTATCTTTATAAATTTCTGGAAGATAATAACATTGAAGAGATAAAAACAGTCGGCGAGAAGTTTGATCCAGAACTACATGAAGCCATCAAAGAAGAAAAAGGAGAAAAAGATAATATTATAATCAAAGAAACCCAATCCGGGTTTAGATTAAACGGCAAGGTAGTCCAGCCTGCCAAAGTAATAATAAGTCGAAGACCATCCGAAGCCTCGGCGAAGGATGGCATTAAAGAGAAAAAATAATATGCACAGAATGATCAAATGGTCCCCCTATTGGGACATGGAAGAAATGGCCCGCGGCCAGAGTCAGGCTCCGGCCATGGATGTTTACGAAAAAGACAACAACATCGTCGTGGAAATCCCCGTCGCTGGATTTGATGAAAAGAACGTTGATCTGTCCATTGAGGACAACATCCTCACCATCAAGGGAACTACGGAGAAGAAAAGCGAAATAGATGACAAAGAGTATTATAGGCAGGAGGTTCAATACGGCGCATTTCAAAATTCATTTGCCTTCCCCGTTGAAGTCGATGGCGACAAAGCCTCTGCTTCTTACAAGAAAGGCATCCTCACCATCTCCGTTCCAAAAAAACAAAAACAAGAGCCAAAAAAGAAGTCTATTAAAGTGCAGTTAGAAGATTAATTAATTTATTTTTTTAGTAAAGGCGCGATTTATCACGTCTCATAACACAAACACATATGTCAAAAATTTTAGGGATCGATTTAGGAACAACCAACTCCTGCATGGCCGTCATCGAAGGTGGCAAGCCCAAAGTATTGGAAAACAAAGAAGGCGCCCGGACTACTCCGTCCATGGTCGCTGTTAACAAATCCGGTGAACGTTTAGTCGGCCAATTGGCTAAAAGACAGGCCGTTACCAATCCAAAGGACACTCTTTATTCCATCAAGCGCCTGATCGGCCGTAAATGGGATGATCCGGAAGTGCAAAAGGACAGGGAAACCATGCCTTATGACATTGTCCAGGACGGTGATCGCGTGAAAATCAAAATGGGAGATAAAGAATATACTCCCCAAGAGATTTCCGCCATGATTTTGCAGAAGATGAAGACTGATGCTGAAGCTAAAACAGGTGAAACCATTACCGAGGCTGTTATTACGGTGCCGGCTTATTTTGATGACTCTCAACGTAACGCCACAAAAAATGCTGGTAAAATTGCCGGTTTAGAAGTTAAAAGAATCATTAACGAACCAACAGCCGCGGCTCTCGCTTATGGTTTAGACAAAAAGAAAAACGAGAAAATTCTTGTTTATGATCTGGGCGGCGGTACATTTGACGTATCTGTCCTGGAAGTCGGCGACGACACCGTTGAAGTTAACGCTACTGCCGGTGATACTCATTTGGGTGGTGATGACTTTGACAAAGTTGTTATTGACTGGATCATTGAAGAATTCCGAAAACAAGAAGGCGTTGATCTTTCAAAAGACGAACTTGCCTTGCAGCGCTTGAAAGACGCCGCTGAAAAGACTAAGATCGAACTTTCTACCGCTATGGAATCAGAAATCAATCAGCCCTTCATTGCCCAGACTGATTCTGGCCCTAAGCATTTAGTTCTTACTCTGACTCGCGCCAAATTGGAAGAACTGACCAGCGGTTTAGTGGAAAGAACTTTTGAACCGATTAAAAAATGCCTGGCTGATGCTAAAGTCGAAGCCAGCGGCATTAATGAAATTATCTTGGTTGGCGGACAAACCCGCATGCCTATCATTCAAGAAAGAATTGAAAAATTCTTTTCCAAGAAACCGAATTCATCTGTAAATCCGGATGAAGTTGTGGCTTTGGGTGCGGCTATTCAGGCTGGCGTCCTGGGCGGAGAAGTCAAAGACATTCTCTTACTAGATGTCACCCCTCTGACTCTAGGGTTAGAAACCTTAGGCGGCGTACGTACTCCTCTGATTGAACGTAACACCACTGTCCCGACTTCCAAACAGCAAATTTTCTCTACTGCGGCTGACAACCAGACTTCTGTTGAAGTCCATGTCTTGCAAGGGGAAAGAGAAATGGCTAATGATAATAAGACTCTTGGTTGCTTCATCCTTTCCGGCCTTCCGCCAGCTCCCCGCGGCGTCCCGCAAGTTGAAGTTAAATTCGACATCGACGCCAATGGCATCTTAAACGTATCTGCCAAAGACAAAGCCACTGGCAAAGAACAGTCTATCCGCATCGAAGCTTCTACTGGCCTTTCTGATGAAGAAGTCGATAAGATGAAGAAGGACGCCGAGTCTCATGCTGATGAAGATAAGAAGAAAAAAGAAATGGTTGAAACTAAGAATCTGGCGGAAACTTTGGTCTTCTCCACAGAAAAAGCCCTCAAAGACGTTGGCGACAAAGTCTCTGACGACGAAAAGAAAAAAGTCTCAGCTAAAGTGGAAGAATTAAAGACAGCCATGGCTGATGATAATTTTGAAGAAATCAAGAAAAAGACCGAAGAGCTTTCAACTGCTGCCCAAAAGATCGGCGAAGAGCTGTACAAACAGGAACAAGCTAAAAACGGCGGACAGCCTGGAGCTGGCCAGCCTGGCGCTCAACCTGGCACCGGTCAACCCGGCCCAGACGGCAAACCTACAGAAGGCGATGCCAAACCAGACGACAAAGCTCAAGAAGGCGAAGTCCAGGACAAAAAGTCCGACGAACCCGAAGAAGGCGACTTTAAGGAAAAGAAGTAAAGATAAACGATATTATATTAATGTGAAGGCGGGCATTATCATGCCCGCCTTCACGCACGATCATAATATAAAATAATGCCCCAAGACTACTACCAAACCCTCAACGTAACCCGCGAATCAAGCCCCGAAGAAATTAAACAGGCTTTTATTAAATTGGCCAAAGTCTATCATCCTGACAAAGGGGGAGACGAAGCTAAGTTCAAGGAAATAAACGAAGCTTATCAGGTCCTGGGCAGTCCGGAAAAAAAGAAGCATTATGATAAGACCGGCGCCAGCTTTGAAGAACAGGGTGGTTTTGGTAAAGAAAAGAACTGGGACGATTTCATGAATTTCGCCAATGGCCAGGCCGTAAACATGGCCAGCCAAGACACGGATTTTGACTTCACCGGCCTGCAGATGATATTTGCCGGCATCCTGGGCATGAAATCCCCGAAAATGCCGGTGGAAAGGGCCGTGGAAGAGACCATGGAAAGGACCATGGGCATAGCCCAGGGCAAGGCCGTGGGCGGCGCCATGGACGCGGCCGCGGACATGGCCCGCGACTTCACCGACGGCGAACTCCTCGGCAATTTTCTCGACGACCTGACCGGCGGGCCAAAAGATGATACAATAGATAAATAACTAATTCATAGTAATGAAAGCGGATTTCACAAATCCGCCTATATACACGACTGAAGACAATTATGGGCAAAGACTATTACGAAATCCTGGGAGTAGCCAAAGACGCCCCGCAGGAAGACATCAAAAAAGCCTTTCGCAAGGCCGCGCACAAATACCATCCCGACAAAGAAACCGGTGATGAAGAGAAATTCAAAGAGATAAATGAAGCTTATCAGGTTCTTGGTAATGAAGAAAAAAGGAAGCAATTCGACCAATTCGGCTCCACCTTTGACCAGCAAGGCGGCTTCGGCGGCGGCATGAACTGGGACGACTTCATGAATTACGCCCGGCAAGGCGGCGGCCAGCAAGGCGGTTTTGGCGGTGCCCAAGGTTTTAGCGGCGGTCAAGTGGACATGGGCGACCTGGGCGATATCTTTTCCGAAATATTCAGCGGCTTTGGTTTTGGCGGACGCTCCCGCAGAAAAGCTGGCGTTGCGCATGGCAATGACATCCAAGTCACAGTCGAACTTCCTTTTAAAGATGCCGTCTTTGGCACGGAACAAGAAATGGAATTATATAAAACAATCAAATGCCCGCATTGCCATGGCAACAAAGCTGAACCTGGGACGCCTATTAAAGATTGTCAGGAATGCAGTGGCCGCGGTGTCGTGGAAAAACAATCCCAGACAATTTTAGGCGTCATGCGCAGCCAGGCTGTCTGCCCGGCCTGCCAGGGCGAAGGCAAGATCCCGGAAAAGAAATGCAGCAAATGCAACGGTGAAGGCAATATTAAAGACAATGTCAAGGTAAAAGTTAAGATCCCGGCCGGCATTGACAATGACCAAGCCATCCGGCTAACTGGTCAAGGAGAGGCTGGTTCAGGCGGCGGCCAAGCCGGGGATTTATATGTAAATGTAATTGTAAAACCGGACCCGAATTTTGAAAGGCAGGACTTTGATGTACTGACTAAAGCTGAAATTAGTTTTCCGGCTGCAACCATGGGTACGAAAATCGAAGTGAAAACCTTAGATGGCCAGGGCGAATTAAAGATTCCAGCGGGAACCCAATCAGGCAAGATATTTAAACTTAAAAATAAAGGCATCCCCAAATTACACTCTTCCGGAAGAGGGGATCAATTAGTCGAAGTTATAGTAAAAACCCCCACAAAACTCTCCCGAAAGCAGAAAAAGCTATTAATGGAGTTTGATGAGAGTTAAAAAATATGCTATAATATAAAGGATAAAATCCTAAGCTACAAAAATGGAGGCAACTCTACAAGAAGAAGTAGTACAATTAGCAGCCAAAGAAAAGGAAATTGATATCCCCAAGATAAAGATTACTGCTCCTTCTGACGAAACAAACAAAAAAGAAACCGAGAAAAAGGAAGAAACAAAGAAAGAAGGTACAAAAAAGGAAAAAGATAGTGGTAAAAAAGACACAGAAGAGATCACTATCCAGACTTCTGATATAAAATCTTTTAAAGATATTGATTTTAAGAATTTAGATTATAATAATCCGACCTGGGACATGATGCTGGTCGGCTTTTTTGTGGTCGGCGCCCTGCTTTATGGTTTGTCTCTGGGCAGAGACAGAATCATATCTATTTTAATGAGTATCTATATCGCCCTGGCTGTGACAGCTGCTTTACCTGATGTTATTGTAAATGTAAATCTCCAGGGCGGCTTTGCTTTTCAGATAACTACATTCCTGGCCGTATTTGTGGGCATGTTCTTTTTAATGTCCCGCATGGCTTTGTCCCGTTCTCTTTCTTTAAATTCAGACGGCGGCATTATCCAGACCGTGGTTTTCTCTTTTCTGCATGTCGGCCTGATAATTGCCGTGGCCATGTCATTCATGCCTCCGGAAATATTAAGTAAATTTTCACCCCTTACAATAGAAATCTTCACCAATCAATGGGCTTACTTCGGCTGGATCATCGCCCCGATTGTGGCTATGATTGTTTTAGGAAGAAAAGGCGTTAAGGACGATTAACCCAATACCACAATTAATATCGCTCCGATAACCATAACGACCGCACCGACCAGGCGCGGTTTTATATTTTTTTCTTTGAATATCACTTTCCCCCAGATGGTGGAATAAAGTGATCTAGTTTGTTTTATAGCCCCCACATATGGCACAAGAAGCTTGGCCATAGCTATCATTTCCAGCCAGGCTGCCATGGCCCACAGGGAGCCAACAATTAAAAACTTCCAGATATGTTTAAGAAATTGTTCTTTGATTTTATCTCTATATTTAAGTAAAACTATTACTGTAAAAACCAGAGCTAAGCCAGTACAAAATACTAAAGTAAAAAATAATTCTGAAGATTCAAATATCGCTAGTTTAGCCAGAGGACCAGTCACACTCCAAATTAAACCAATAAAAATTATATACCTTTCGCCTTTATGTCTATAAATATGTGTCAGAGGCGCCAGCCAGCCCTTTTTCAGGTCTTTCATATTATGGATCCAGGCCCCCAGAACAGTAATGCTGATTCCTAAAGCGCCCCAAAGGTTCGGCAATTCACCGAGAATGATCCAGGAAGTCAAAATTAAAAAAGCCGGCGTGAAAGCCGTAAATGGAATCACATCAGAGAGATCAGAATATTTAATGGCTTTGTAAAGAAAAACTTCTCCCACGGAAATAGCCGCAATAACAATAAGTACAAGTGGCCAAAATAACCAGCCAATACTTTCCGGAAAACCGAAAATGATGGAAAGAATAATAAGAAGGGGAAGTGAACATAAAAAAACACCCCATATGGTTATGTAGGTATTTCGCTTGGTTATTAATTTTTTCCGGCCGACATCAACAAGAGAAAATAGAAATGCGCCGATGGCAATGGCTAAAAAGCCCATGTGTTATTTTTTATTTCTTTTTTAAATCCCAACCGTCTTTTGTATCTTCAATAGAATAGCCTTTTTTTTCAATTTGAATTCTCAGGTCATCAGCCGCATTCCATTCTTTTTCGTCGCGAGCCATTTGTCTTTGTTCTGCCAGGGTAATAATTGTATCAGGAATTTCCGCTTTTTCTTCTTCGTCTTTTTCAAACTCGTCTCTTATGGAAAGTCCTAGGACTTTATCAAATTCATAAAGCGTCGCCAGTTTTTTTGACGATTCCATGTCAGATTTGACCAATTCCCACATCAGGGCCAGTACGCCCGGCATATCCAGATCATTGTTGATGTGGGCAACAAACTTTTCTTTATAAGTCGTATCTACTTCGGTCGGGTCATCATAGTCATAAATGGCCGCATATAATTTCTTTAAAGCATTTTCAGCTCCTTCTAAGGCGCGCCAAGAAAAGTTCAGCTTTTTTCTGTAGTGCGCTCCTAAGCAGAAATAGCGATAGGTGAGGGGATGAAAGCCTTTTTCTTTAAGTACATCCAAGGTCACGAATTCACCTTTGGATTTAGCCATTTTAGCTTTATCCATGATCAGGAATTCTCCATGCAGCCAATAATTGGCCATGGCCTTGTCTGCGGCGGCCTCGCTTTGGGCAATTTCATTTGTATGGTGAACCGGCACATGGTCAACGCCCCCGGCATGGATATCAAATGGCTGGCCCAGGAACTTCGTGCTCATGGCCGAACATTCCAAGTGCCATCCCGGAAAGCCGGTGCCCCAAGGGGAGTCCCATTCCATTTCTCTTTTACTGTCTTTAGGTGAGAATTTCCATAAGGCAAAATCAGTCACATTCTTCTTCTCGGGATTTTTTTCTACCCGGGCGCCTTCTTCCAGGCCAGCTATATCCAGCTTGGCCAATTTCCCGTAATCTTTTAATTTAGATGTATCAAAATAAATTCCGTCTGAAGTTTTATAAGTAAAACCTTTTTCTTCAAGTTTCTGGATCAGTTCCATCTGGTCAGTAATGTGGTCGGTCGCTTTCGGCTTGGCATGCGGCATCTCTATATTCAATTCCTCTAAATCATTAAAAAAGGTTTCTTCATACTCTTTCGCAATATCCCAGACAGACTTTTTTTCTCTGGCCGCGCCCTTTTCCATCTTGTCCTCACCTTCATCGGCATCAGAAGTAAGATGCCCTACGTCAGTGATATTCATGACATGATTGACTTTATAGCCATTATATTCCAAAACCCGTCTCAAGACGTCTTCAAATATATAAGTGCGAAGATTGCCGATATGGGCAAAATTATAAACAGTCGGGCCACAAGTATATAGCCCGACTTTCATGTCGTTGATTTCTTTGAATCCTTCCTTTTTCCTGGTCAGAGTATTGTATAAGCGAAGTTTTTTGTTCATGTAAATATTATACTATTCCCGGAATGATTTCGCCAGTTTTTCTTGGGCCCGGCTTAATGCCTTATCTAAGGAAAATTCCAGATTTGTTATAAATTTTTTATCTTCACCAGTCAGGTATTTATTTAAGACATCAGTTTCAAGTTGTTCTCTTATTTTATCGAAAATCAAAGTTACTTCATATATTTTTTGCTTGGGAGATATTTTCATGCCAGAGTTTGCTTCAATATTATTCATTTCCAGTTCAATTATGTCGGCAAAATCTTTAGATAAATTCTCAACGTTTCTATGTAAAAAAATTGAGACTTTTTGGATTCGATCCGCCCGGCGCACATCCATTGTAATATTTGCTAACGTTTCACCGCCGGCAAATGAATTTATATGGAATACTTCATCCATGGCTTTGTCAACGTAAGCGCCCAAAGTAACAACAACTCTGGTAATCAGTTTTTTATCAACCACATCAAGCTGTTCATTAGTTTTTAATTCTTGGGCAAAACCCTTGCCGATATACAGGGCATCATCATCCCCGAATTGGGTCATTTCTTCCTCATCATCCCAGGTCGTTCGTTTATGTGGAGCAACTTCCATTTGTTCATCTGCTCCCAATACGATCGGCGGCTTTTCGCTTTCATCCATGCTATCTCTTGTTTCTTCTTCAACTTTTTCTTCCGGAACCAGAAATTCTAATTCACTTCCATCAATAACATCCAGATCACTATCTTCTTCTGTGTCTTCAGAAGGATCTTCAATATAGCCTGTTTCCTCTAGATCAGGATCAGTTGGTTCCCTCCTTCTCGGTGGTTGTTTTCCTATTGGTTCAGCCATATATATAATTATCTAAAAAATTCGTCTTCAGGATCTGCACTTTTGTCTATGGCCGGCCTAGCCACCTTTACTAAAGCATGAACAATTTTTTGAACGGCCTGGCGCGCCAATAGAAATTTATTTTTACTTTTATTTTTTATTTCTCCGGTCGCCAGTAATGTTTCAACGTTTAAGTCTTCAAAATAATGCAAACGGATATTTGCCATTTTAATTTTATCTCCAAAAGATTTCATTTCCGCCTTCCATTTATCGTTGATGGCTCGGGCAATTTCCTCCATAAATCGATCATCATTAACAAGAAATTTAAAGGTATCTTCATTTGCTTCATTAATAAAATCCGTAAGATTAGTATCATCATTATCTACAAAAAATTCTACTAATCCTTCAGCTAGTTCTTTTTCTTCATGTTCAGTATCATCCATGCTTTCCAAAGCAAGCTCATCAATATTTTCTTCAGTTTGTTCCAACTCTTCAGTCGTCTCTAGATCTTCCGTTGGCTCCTCTTCAAGATCCAGCTCCTGCGTGTCAGGCGGCGCTTCCACTTCCGGAAATTCCTCCTTTGGATTGAATATTTTTCTTTCATTCATAAATTTTATTTAGTCCAGTGTTTTTTCCAGATATAAATGAGAGTCATGGCCGAGGCCAGCATGGTAATGCCGAAGATGGCCCAGAAGCCGTTCGGATGGCTCGCGAGAGGCATGGACTTGGCATTGACCCCGAAAAGGGAAGTGATCACTGTCGCCGGCAGCAGCACGACCGAGAAGATAGTCAGAATTTTCATGACGTCATTAAGGCGAAAGCTTATCAAAGATTCATTTGTCTCATGCAGGGCTTCAATCGCTTCTTTGAAAGTCCCTAATTGGTCCCAGATCTCTTTGGTATAGTCTATCAGGTCGTCAAAATAATCTTGATATTTCTCATCTACATGGTAAACACCCGTGCCTTTTTTAAGAAGGCGAGAAATAGTGGCTTCATGCGCGTCCATGATTTTTCGGAAATCAGTGATGTTGCGGCGGATCTCCAGGATCTGTTTGACCATTTCCTTTTCCTTGCCCGTAAATATGTGCGTTTTGATATCAGCGATGTCCAGAGAAACATGGTCAAGCATGGGGTAAATATAAAGATGCAGTTTTTTCAGGATATTATAAAGGAGCATGTCTGTTGAACCGCCGAAGGTATTTTCCCGGGCTGAATCATTTGACTGGCAGATCTGGAACAGGTCAATTATCGGCGGTAAATTGCCATGATGGATCGTAACGACAAAATCCTTGCTCACAAAAAAATCAACTTCAGTCGGGTCAATTTCCTTGGTTTCCCGGTTATAAACAGGGAACATAAGGATCAGGAAAAAATAATTCCTATATTTGTCTATCTTGGATCTTTGCGTTGGATATATGACATCTTCCATATCAAGAGGATGGAATTTATATTCCTCCCGTATTTTATTCATATCTTCTTTAGTAGGGTTTTCAATGTTAACCCATTTTTGACTGTTGAATTTTATTTCTTGTATTTTACCCATAGTATATATATTGTATCACAAATTTGCCTTTAAGTCAAATCTATTTGTTGTTTATTTTGATAAAAAGTGTTATATTTTAATGGCAATCAATAAAAATAAAAATCAATGGCAAAGCCTCAATTTAGGACAATAAACAATCTGGAACATGAAGCCCCAGAGGTTTCTGTGACAAAAGGTCCGGAAAAACCAGCTAAGCCTGAAATTAGGGAAAAAAAGTTCGAAACTGAAGTGCCGGAAGCATTGCCTGTAGAAAAGGAAAAAGAGGCAGCACCTGTCCCAAAAAAAGGTAAAAAAAGCAAGCCTGCGCCTGCAGATGCGTCTGTGTCTGGCAAAAAAACTCCAACCCGTCAACAAATTGAAGCAATAATGCAGGAAGATGTCCGGGAGATCTATCAGACCATGAATACGGATGAACAAAACCGGTTCCGCGAAAAAGGCATTGAAGTTAACGATAAAATCGAGGAATTAGTGCTCAGCATGAAAGCCAAGGCTGGCAAGGTGCTAAACCTTATCAAGTCCTGGCTTTTTTTAATTCCCCGGGCTAATAAGTTCTACCTGGAACAAGAGTCTAAGAAAAAAACTGAAGAAATCATGGACCTGGCTGCGGAAGTAAGAAATCGTGAAAAAAATAAGGCATGAACATAAATTTCATCTTTCAAATCATTGAATCACCAATATTCCTCCTCCTCTTAGGAGTGATTGTTTTGTTTTTAATATTTACGGGAGTTGTTTTTTTACTTAGAACTGTTACTAGAAATCTAGTCAAAAAACCAGAGGCTTTTCACCGCAAGATGATCCTGATCAAAGTCCCCAAGAACGAACCCAAGGAACAGCAATCTGACAATCCTTCTTTCCGGCGTGAAAGCGTGTATCAGTCTATTTCCGTCGCCGAAACAATATATACGACGCTCGGCGGATTAAAGCCGCAAAGAGGCTGGGAAGCATTCTGGTACGGACGCAACGACCATCTCACTTTTGAGATTGTGGCTGATGAAGAGCAAATGATAAGTTTTTTTGCTACTTGCCCGGCCTATTTAAAAAAATTATTGGAACAACAGATTCAGGCCCAGTATGAAGATTCAGTTATTGAAGAAGTTGATGATTTTAATATTTTCAATCCTCAGGGCGCTGTGGTTGCCTCGCGTTTAAAACTATCAAATGAAGAATTTTTCCCTATTAATACTTATGACAAGCTGGAGTCTGATCCTCTCAGCGCTCTGACCAATGCCCTTTCCAAGTTTGAGAAAGGCGAAGGGGCAGCTATCCAGTATGTTATTCGTTCTGCTCCGAAAAGGTGGCAATACGCGCCAGCCCGGATTGCCACAGTCATGCAACAGGGAAAAAAATATTCTCAGGCTAAAAAAGAGGTTGTCGGCAGCGGCATCACAAAATTCTGGTTATATTTTCGTCGCGTTTTCCTGAATCGTGCCCGTAAATATGATCAGGGTTTGGATATTAAAACAGACCGCGAATACCGCCTGTCCCCCATGGAAGAAGAAACTGTCAAATCTCTGGAAGACAAAGTCTCCCATGCCGGTTTTGAAACAAATATCCGGGTTATTGCCTCAGCCGGCACAAAAGAAATAGCGGAATTTAAATGCAATAACATCGTCAATGCATTTGCCCAGTATTCCGGCCATGAATATGGCAATTCTTTTGAAGCCAATAATCCCTCCGCTGACAAAGAATTGATCAATGACTTTATTTACCGAAATTTTCATGAAAAAGGCGATTACATCCTGAATGCAAAAGAATTGACCTCGCTTTATCATATGCCTCTGCCGACTACGGAAACTCCGAATATTCGTTGGCTCATGGCTAAGAAAGCAGCGCCGCCATTTAATATGCCCAAAGAGGGCGTTATTCTGGGAGAAGTTGATTATCGTGGAAAAACTACTCAAGTGCGGATTTTACGGCCAGATAGGCAGCGCCATGTTTATGTAATCGGTCGTTCTGGTTCTGGTAAATCTGTTCTTCTGTCTAATATGGCTATTCAGGATATTCAGAATGGGGAGGGCGTTGGCATTATTGATCCGCATGGCGACTTGATCGAGGATGTTTTGCCTCATATTCCTAAAGAACGTGCCGATGACGTTGTTATCTTCAATCCTTCAGACATTGAAAGGCCAGTCGGCCTGAATATGATGGAATATGATTCTAATGAACAAAAGGATTTTGCCGTCCAGGAAATGATCGCCATTTTTTATAAGCTGTTCGGCGAGGAAATGATCGGCCCTATGTTCGAGCATTACATGAGAAATGCCATGCTGGCATTAATGGAAGACAAGGACACTGGCGCCACCATTATTGAAGTGCCGCGCATGTTCACTGATGAAAAATTCCGGGCGGATAAAGTTAAGAATGTTACTAATCCAATTGTTAAGAATTTCTGGCAGCAGGAATACGAGCAGTCGCAGTCTGGCCAGCAAGCCGCGGATATGCTCTCTTACGTTATTTCCAAGATCGGCCGTTTCCTTACTAATGACATGATGCGCAATATCGTCGGCCAGGACAAATCTGGTTTCAATTTTAAAGATATTATGGATAATCAGAAGATTTGCCTGGTCAATCTTTGTAAGGGCACAGTCGGGGAAGTAAATAGTTCTTTGCTTGGTTTGATCATGGTTTCCAAATTACAGATGGCGGCCATGAGCCGGGCCACCATGGCCAAAGAAAAGCGCAAGGATTTTTATTTATATATTGATGAGTTCCAAAACTATACGACTGACTCGATTGCCACGATTTTATCAGAAGCCAGAAAATACAAGCTTGACCTTATCCTGGCCCATCAGTACGTCAGTCAGCTTGTTAATAAGGACGATACTAAAATCAGAGACGCTGTCTTTGGTAATGCCGGTACTATTATTTCATTCCGTATTGGCGTAGAAGACGCGGAAACCCTGGCTAAAGAATTCGCGCCTATATTTAATGAAAATGACGTTATTAATGTGGAGAAATTCACTGCTAATATCAAATTACTGATTGAAAATACTGCTTCAAGGCCATTTAACATGAAAACCATCATGCCGCCGCCTGGTGACCTCAAAATTGCAGAAAATCTCAAACAGCTTTCCCGGCTTAAATTCGGCCGTGATCGCGCTATTGTGGAAGCGGAAATTGCCGAAAGAGGGCAGCTTGATCGCTTGGGCGGAGGGGCTGACTTGACCGGTCCTGAGAGTTTTATATAATTAGAGTCCTGTTCATAGAAACAACTATATATATTTAAGTAAAGACGCGATTTTTCGCGTCTCAAGATAAAAATAAAATAAAAAAATGACAGAAGAAAACAAAGACAAAATCAATGATTTATTGCAATCTATTGAAAATGCTCAAGCTAACCTTTTAAAGGCCAAAACTTTGATAGAAGGCATGGGCCCGGACGAATTAAGAGAAGTGGCGGAAAAAGCTCGGGAGGTAGGAAATATAGAACAAAACAAAACCCAGAAGATAGTCGAAGGCGTCTTTAATGGCCAGAATATGATCGGGCCTGAAGGTGAGATTTATACCGTACCGGCCAATTATGCTTCAAAATCAAAACTTGTCGAAGGGGATATTTTAAAGCTCACTATTTCTAAAGACGGTTCATTTGTATATAAACAGATCGGCCCGGTAGAAAGATCCCGGGTAACAGGCTCTCTGGTGCGTGATGATGAATCAGGTGAATTCAAAGCTGTAGCGGGGAGTGACAGTTACAAGCTGATCCTTGCTTCAGTCACATATTATAAAGGCGAGCCGGGTGATAAAGTTGTGGTTCTGATTCCAAAAGAGGGTGGATCTAAATGGGCAGCAGTTGAAAATATTATTAAAGAAGGCGAAGAAATACCAGCCGAATTATTAGAAAACGGTGCTGACGCCGAACTTGGCCTGGGCATGGATTTCCAGTTAGAAGATAAAGAAGACGATTAAATTAAAATATATGGTCGCCCCTGCAGAAAATTTACGACACCCAAAAATTACTCGAGAAGCCCTAGAGGCTTTTGAAGCAGATGATCCTGCTTTGCAAGAAATATTAAGGAAGGACAAATCAAAACAGAAAATTGAGCTCAGAAAAATGATTCAACAATACGCAGACATGGCAAAAAATGCCGGAACCGAAGAAAAAAGAGAGACGTATGAGCGATGGATGGCTGGAGCCAAAAAAAATCTAGAAGACTTAGAAAAATAGATTTTTTCAAACCCTGAATAAATTCAGGGTTTGAAAAAATTAGATAGAAAAAAATAGGCCAAGCCCCGAATTTATTCGGGGTATTGGTCTATTTTTATACTTGCCAAAAGAATATTTTTAGTTTAAAATATCTGAACCATGAGTAATACATTATATCGAAAATACCGGCCTCAATCCTTTACCGAAGTAGTCGGCCAAGACCATATCAAACAGGTCATCCAGAATGAGTTAAAAAGCGGATCCATGCCGCATGCTTTTTTATTTTCCGGTCCTCGCGGCATCGGCAAGACGACTATGGCCCGTTTGATTGCTAAAAGCATCAACTGTGAAAACCTGAAAGAAGGCGAGCCGTGCAATGTTTGCGAAGCGTGCCAGGCCGTCATGGCCGGAAAGGCTTTGGACGTGATTGAAATAGACGCCGCTTCCCATACGGGCGTAGACAATGTCCGCGAAAATATTATCGACAATTCCCGGGTCGCCCCGTCGCATTTTAAGAATAAAGTTTTTATTATCGATGAAGTCCACATGCTTTCGATCTCTGCTTTTAATGCTTTATTAAAAACTCTGGAAGAGCCGCCGGCTAATACATATTTTATTTTAGCCACTACAGAATCCCACAAACTGCCGGAAACAATAATTTCCCGGTGCCAGAGATTTGATTTTAAAAAGGTCCCGGCAAATAAATTAGCCGAACGGCTCACTATGATTTCCCAAAAAGAAAAAGCCAATGTTAATGAGGACGTCATTAAAAAAATCGTTCACCATTCAGAAGGCGCTGTTCGCGATTCAGAAAGCCTGCTCGGCCAAATTTTATCTCTGGACGAAGACCCGGTCACCCTGGAAGTGGCCGAACTAGTTATTCCTCATTCTGATCTCAATCTGGCTTATAAGTTGTTTGACGAATTGGCTTCTAAAAATGCTTCTGAGGGGATTGCCACCATAAACTCGCTTATTGATCAGGGCATAGACCTGAACAACTTCGATTCTGATATGGTTGAGTTTTTAAGAAAACTCATGCTTTACAAGGTCAATCACAAACTTGAAAATTTAGAATATATGGAGCTGGACAAAGAAAATTATGATCAGCTCCAAAATAGTCTGGAAAAAGTCAGCGGTCATCAGATCATGGATATGATAGAAATCTTTATTAAAAAAGGTCCGGAATTAAAAACGGCGGAAATTCCTCAGCTACCGCTTGAACTTGCTGTGGTTGAAATTTGTTTCGGCGCGCCTCCCTCCGCCCCGGCTGGCCCTCCTTCTGAGCAGCCGCAACAACCTCAGGCTCCTACGAAGCTCCCCCGAAGCCCAAAGGGCGAAGGGATGGAGCGAAGTAGAGCCGAGTTAAAATCACCCCCGCCCTTCAAGTCAACCCAACCGATTCCGAAAAAAAAAGATGAAGATCACCCCAAGGCCGTTAAATGCGATGAAATAGATGACATTAAAAAAGCCTGGCCTGATGTTGTAAAAGCCATCAGAGAAAGTAATCATTCTTTAGCCCTGACTGTCCAGCTTTCCCATTTAATTTGCATTGAAGGAGAGACGTTAACGCTCGGCTTGAAATATAAATTCCACTCTGATAGAATATGTGAAGCTGAAAATCTGGAAATAATTGAAAAAATAATTTCTGACAAGATAAAACGCCCGGTCCGGTTGCAATGCATCCTCGGAGATGAATATGATGTCAATGCCGATGTCATCAAAGCGGCCAAATCTGACAACATCGAAGTCCCGACTGATGAAGAAGCCGAAAATGTCTGGGACCTGGCCAAAAATACTTATGGCACGGATGTCATGAAAAGCAGTGAGACGTAAAATTCATTGGGGAGTCGCCAAGTGGTAAGGCACATGGTTCTGGTCCATGCATTCGCAGGTTCGAATCCTGCCTCCCCAGCCCTTTGACTCGGATTCACTTCGTGAATTTCCTCGCTCAGGACTGTAGCCCCCTCGACCTGATACCCCGCTATGGGGGATTTTTTATTTTGTGGTATACTAAAAATAGACAGTTAAATTATCAATATTTCATATGAAAAAATTCTTACAAACACTGTGCTATACAGCGTTGTTTTTAGCTTTTTTATCGCCAAATTTAGTCAACGCGCAAGAAGATCCGACTATCGTGCGGGTGGGAGTGTATGACAATTCTCCTAAAATATTTATGGACGAAGACGGCGAGATAAAAGGATTCTGGGCTGATATTATCAATTATATGGCGGAACAGGAAGGCTGGCAGGTGCAGTATGTCTATGGTACATGGGACGAAGGATTGGAGCGTCTGGCTAATAATGAGATTGACATTATGGTTGACATAGCGCTTTCAGAGGAAAGAGAGAGGCTTTATGATTTTAATGAGAAATCCGTACTTAGCTCTTGGGCGCAGGTTTATGCCCGTGAAGGGATCGAAATAAATTCATTTTTTGATTTTCAGGACAAGAAAATTGCCATCCTGAAAAGCGGGATCCATTTTTCCGGACCTCTTGGCCTTGAAAAACTTCTTGAAAGCTTTGGTATTGAGGTGAATTATTTCGATGTCGAAGAATACGCGGATGTATTTCAGTTACTCGATCAGGGCGAAGCTGATATCGGCGTAGTCAGTCGGTTTTTCGGAGAAGCGAATGCGGAGAAATATAATATCGTGCAGACCTCCCTCGTGTTCAATCTGGTTGAATTGCGGTTCGCTTTTCCTAAAAATGCGCCGGACAACAATTATATTATTCCTGTTATTGACCAGTATCTGAAAAATATGAAAAGCAATCCCGATAGCATTTATTATCAATCGATCGACGAGCATTTTCCGGGCATCAAAGAAGAAGTGGAAATTTTTCCTATTTGGGCAAAATGGGTAATATACGGCGGCGGTTTCTTATTATTGATAGCCGGCTTATTTATTATAGTCATGAGGACATATCAGAGGACCTTAAAAAGAGAAGTCCATGAACAAACAGCTCAATTTGAGAAGTCAGAAGAAAAATATCGGCAAATAACAGAAGCATCGATCGACGGCATCGTCCAGATCGGAAAAAATGGAAAAGTGATTTTTGCCAATGATGCCGCTGCCCGGATTTGGGGATTTAATAAAAAGGAAGTCCTTAATTTGGATTTTACCAAGTTTGTCATCAAGAAGGACATACCAAGGGCATTAATGGCTTTTAAAAAAGTGCTGAACGGCGAATCAGTTGTCGACGAATACGGCTTTATCCGGAAGGACAAGAGCAATGGAGTCATACAGATTAGTAGTTATCCTTATAAAATAAAAGGTATAGTGACAGGAGTAACTATCATTGCCCGGGACATCACCAAGAAAAAAGAAGCGGAAGACGAGCTGAAAAATAAGATCGCTGAACTGGAAAAGGCCATGAGACTGATGACCGGCCGGGAAATAAAAATGACGGAATTGAAAGAGGAAATAAAAAAGTTTAAGGCAAAGCAGTAAATAGGGAAAATTTTGATTCTATGGTATAATATACTCGCAAAAAAATACCCTTCAAAATAAAAACATGCCGAAAAAATCAGAAAAACAACCAGAACAAAAAGTAGATTTTGAAAAATACCAAAGATATAAGAACATTTTTGAATTGTCTCCGGAGACGATCCTGTTCGTGAACCGATCCGGAAAACTGCTCGACATCAATGAGCAGGTCTACAAGCTCATGGGTTATAAAAGGGAAGATCTTGTCGGCAAGAGCATCCTTCGCCTGCCTTTTCTTACGCGCAGTGCGGTCACGACCATTGGGAAAAATTTTGCTTTGCGCATGCTGGGCCGCCATATTCCTCCGTATGAGGTGGAATTAAAGACAAAAAAAGGGGAAATACGCATCGGCACGATCACGGCCACGCCCATCCGGAATGAAAAGGGCAAGATCACCGGGGAAGTTGTCGTTGCCCACGATATTACTGAAAGAGTAAAAGCCGAAGAAAGGTTCAAGACAATTTTTGAACTCGCCCCGGACGGCATGGTAGTTTTTGATCTCGAAGGCCGGATTACGGACGTCAATAACGCCATCCTAAATATGCTTGAATTGACCCGGGATGAAATGATAGGCAAGAAATTTACTGAATTCAAGGTTTTTTACAAGAAAGATATTCCCAAATTAAAAAAGATATTTGATCAGGCGGTGTCCGGAAATATTCCCGAAGAATATGAGATTGAAATGACGACAAAATCAAAGAAGAAAGTATTGGCATCGGTCCGGAACGGGCTCTTGAAAGTGGGGGAGAAGCCCTATGCCGTCCAGATTTTGGTGCGCGATATTACTAAAGAAAAAGAAGCTGATTTCTTATTAAAGCAGGAACAGGAAAAAGCTCAAAACTATCTCGATCTGGCCGGCGCCATCATCATGGCTCTGGATAAAAAAGGAGAAGTGACAATGATCAACAACAAGGGCGCTGAATTATTAGGGTATTCAGTCAAAGAAATTGATGGTAAAAATTGGTTTGAAAACTTTGTCCCCGCAAAGATAAGGGCAGATTTAAAAAAGAAGCATATTCAAGGCCTGAATAATCCTGACAAATATGAAACCCTCTTCCCTGAGGGCTATAAAAATGCGGTTTTGACCAAAGACGGCCAAACCAAGGAAATCCGCTGGCACAATACTCTTTTGAAAGATGAAAAAGGCGATGTCATCGGCAGTTTGAGTTCTGGCGAAGACGTTACTCTCTCTGAAGCGGCCATGGCCGAGATCGAAAAGCGCAATACCCAGTTGAAAAGGCTGAACAAGGTCATGATCGGCCGGGAAATACGCATCATCGATCTCAAAAAAAAGAACAAGCAATTGCAGGAAAAATTAAATAAATAAAATTTATGGCAACAAAAAAGATCTACGGCGTGGATCCGGACAAGGAACTGACTCCGCTTGAAGTCCGCGATGCCATTGTCGAGTGCTTTTATGAAGCGCATTGTGCTGATTCGGACGTGGCCGAAGCCGGCAAAGAGGCCAGCCATGAATATTGCCATTCCATCGTGGAAAAAGCCTTTGAGGACACGAGCCATGACTATAATAATCCTGATAAAAAAGCGATTATGGACGTTATGCAGCAGCTGGCTGAATTTTCCCGGAATTTTCGGGATCCGAAAATCATTGAAAAGCATTACAGCCAGATTATGGGCTTGGTAAAAAAATTAAAATAACAATATTAATTCAGGAAGATGAAGATCAGAAGTCGGATATTGCTAACTTATCTATTGCCGCCGGCTATAATACTTGGCGCATTAGGATTTACTATAAGTACAATTGTTAGTAATGGTTTGGAAAAAGAAATTTATTCTGATTACGAAATAATAGCCAGTCAAAAAGCTGACAATATTATTAACTCTATAGAAGAAGAGCGGGAGATTCTAGTTATTCTGGCCAGCGAAGAGGAGGTTAGAAATTTATTACAAGCCCAGGAAGGCAGTAATAATTACGAACAATACAAAAACGAAGTCCAGGCCCAATTTGAAAATTTCTTAAGAAACCAAAATGAAGTTTTCAAAATTAGCGTTATAAATAACGAGGGAAAAATATTGCAGTCAACTGATCCCAGCGTGGTTGATACAAGCAAGGAGGAGATAATCAGCATTATTTCTCAGGATGAAATATTTTTTAAGGACATTCATTTTTCCGAATTCTTGGGTGCTCCAGGAATGGATTTTGGCATGCCCGTTAGAGATGAAGAAGGCCGTGTCATCGGCGGCCTAGTGGCTGATTATTCTCTTGAAGGCATATATGAAGGACTTGCCAATAATGGAGAAATGGGAGAAACAGGCGAAACCTATATTATTAATGAAGAGGGATATGCTTTAAGCCCGTTGCGTTATAAGAACGGAAATTTTTTAGATATAGAGATTAATACGGAAAACGCCGCCCATTGCCGGCAAATGCTGGCGGCGATGACCGATGAACATGTCGGCCATCCGGCGACTGGAAAATTTGATGATTATCGCGGGGTAGGAGTCATCGGCGGGCATGCCACTATACCAATAACAAATTGGTGTGTTTTAGCCGAGATAGACTCTTCCGAAGCTGAGTCAACTAGGCTGCAGGTTTTAACGATTATTGGCTCCTCGCTGTCTTTGGCTATTTGTGTTTTTCTTCTGCTTTCTTTGCTGGTTTCACGCCGCATTAGTAAGCCTATAGAACAATTGCACCGTGGTACGGAAAAAATTGAAGCCGGAGATTTTAATTATAAAGTTGGCACAAAAGCAAAGGATGAAATTGGCCAATTAGCACGCTCTTTTGACAAGATGACAGCGGCAATCATGAAGGAAAAGCGGGAAGTTGATAAAAAAGTGGAAGATCAGACTAAGGACATGAAAGCCAGCCAGGAAGAACTGGAAGACCAGCAGGAAGCCATGCTTTCCGTGCTGGAAGATGTGGAAGAAGAAAAGAAAAAGACCGGCCTGCTGGCCAAAGACCTGGAAAAATATAAATTAGCGGTTGATAATGCTTCTGACCATATTATTATTACAAACCCAGACGGTTTGGTCATTTACATGAATGACGCTGCCCAAAGAATTACCGGTTTCGACCGGAAAGAAATTTTGGGCAAGAAGGCCGGAACTAAGGAAAATTGGGGCGGTTTGATGGATGAAGATTTCTATAAAGAATTATGGAAAGGCATCAAGAAATCAAAAAAACCGTTCATCGGAGGTTTGATCAACCAAAGAAAAAACGGCGACCAATATGATGCCGCTGTGAACATCGTTCCAATTATAAATGAAAGAAAAGAAGTTGAATTTTTCGTGGGAATTGAAAGGGATATAACCCGGGAAAAGGAAGTGGATCGGGCAAAGACCGAATTTGTCTCTCTTGCCTCCCATCAGCTCCAAACTCCGCTTACTTCCATCAATTGGTTCTCGGAAATGTTATTGGAGCAGGATGCCGGCAAGCTGAATCCAGAACAAAATGATTTTGTAAAATCTATTCATGAATCAAACCAGCGCATGATAGACCTGGTCAACGGCTTGCTCAACGTCTCCCGCCTGGAGCATGGCACCTTTACGATCGAGCCGCAATTGGATGATATTACAAAAATTGCGGATAGTGTTTTACGGGAACTTGAAGTTCGGTCTAAAAAAGGCAAAATCAAAGTCACAAAAAAATACGACAAGATCCCGAAAATAAAAGTTGATCCCAAGCTCATGCGCATCATTTTACAGAATCTGCTTTCTAATGCCATCAAATATACCCCGCCCAAGGGTAAAGTAGACCTGGAAATGAAAGTCAAAAAGCCGAACGTGCTCATCACTGTCAAAGACACCGGCTATGGCATCCCGACCCACCAGCAGGACAAGATGTTCTCCAAGCTCTTCCGGGCTGATAATGTCCGGGAAAAAGACACCGAAGGAACAGGTCTTGGTTTATATATTGTTAAGCAGATATTGGACAATTCAGGCGGAACAATTTCGTTTAAATCTGTTGAAAACAAAGGCACAACTTTCTCCGTCACCATTCCCCTTACCGGCATGAAAGAGAAAAAAGGCAAGAAAAAACTAATATAATAATTATGTCCCCATTATTAGCCGCATTAATTGCCACTGGTATAATCAGCCTCATTTCTTTATTAGGCATTGTCTTCTTGGCTATAAATAAAAAAACATTAAAAAAGATCACAATTTTACTGGTCGGTTTTTCCGCCGGTGCCCTGATGGGCGGCGCGCTTCTGCATTTGATCCCGGAAGCAGCTGAAGAGGGCGATTGGGATGTAATCGGTTTAGCAGTTATTATCGGTTTTTCCCTTTTCTTCATTATTGAGAGGCTTCTGCAATGGCATCATTGCCATGAAAATGAAGGGGAATGCGATGTCCACACTTTTGCTTATACGAACCTGATCGGGGATGGCGTCCATAATTTTCTGGACGGCCTTATTATTGCCGCCGCTTTTGTCGTCGATTTCCAGTTGGGAGTCGCCACATCAATTGCTGTCATTTTCCATGAATTGCCGCAGGAAATTTCCGACTTCGGCGTCCTGATCCATGCCGGCTTGTCCCGCGGCAAAGCTCTGCTATATAATTTTGGCACGGCCCTTCTGGCTGTAGTTGGCGCTATTATTGGTTTTTATTTTGCCAATCAGACCAATGAGTTTATCGATTTTATCCTGCCGTTTGCGGCGGGCGGATTTATTTATATTGCTGCCTCGGATTTAATCCCGGAATTGCATAAAGAAAAGAAGCTAAGCAAGTCTTTGCTATCTTTTTTTATGTTCGTCTTGGGCGTGGCCTTTATGTGGGTTGTCAAAATCTTTTTTGGAGGGTAATATCTGTTCCAGACGGACTGTAGCGCAGTTGGTAGCGCGCACGCCTCGGGTGCGTGAGGTCGTGGGTTCGAGTCCCGCCAGTCCGACAAATTAATTTAAAAAATATGTCATTAGTAGATCAAGATTTACCCATGGCCGAGGCTGAACAGCAACGAGTCAAGCAGGAGTTTGATCGGGCCAAGCAGGATTTAGACGCTTCTAAAAGAGCTTATCGTCTGGCCGAGCAAAAATTACAGATGGCTGACATGAATTTGCAAAAAGTCCAGCAACAAGCTGAAGATGAAATGAGGCAAAAACAGTTAGATGCCCTGGATGAAGATAAAAATAAACAGAAGAAGAGCTGGTTTTAATTATCCCCAAGAAAATCGTTGCGAAGGTAAGAAATATTTGTTAGAATATTTATAGTTCATTGCAATTCAAAAATATCAAGAGAAGCACGAGGGATCAGGCCCGTTGACTGCTCGCCAACCCGGATAAGCCGGGTGGTAAGTCCTGCCCCCCTTGGAGGAAGATATGGCCTTGAGTTTATCGAAAGGCAAGAAGACAAAAAGCTTCTTATTCTGCATTATCGGGGTAAGAAGCTTTTTGTTTTGCCATGGGGGTAAGATAAAAAGGCCCGTTCAACCGGCCGCCATGAGGAGGTGTTTCATGACCAAGGTCAGCAAGCCAAATGAACGAACCGTACCTTCCGGGACAGATGATCCCAACTGTCCACAGATTGACCCTTTCCGTAGGTTCTATCTGAGGCTCTCCTGTAACCAACGAGCCCAGTACAACCGGATGAGCCCAACCCAGCGAAAGCGGTGGATGGCCTCGGAGGCTGTACAGAGCAGGGGAAACTAGCCATGGATTTCTTTCAGACCAATGGCCTCTCTCCCCCGCATCAGGATCCTGGTCGCTGTCTGGTGGTTCTATCCCATCAGGCAGCGACCGGTATTATTCTAATTTATACACAGCCTGTTTCCGGCAGATATTGACACCGGAAAAAACCGGAGTAGAATATATTTGAATAAAAAAATGGAAACAGAAATATTAAAGGATGACGATGATCATCCTCCGGACTGCCTGACAACAGCCGCTAAAGCTAAAAACCTCAATTTAAGACCCATTAAAAGTGAGCCCCTTTGCTGGGTTTTTTTAATTTTATGAATATCGGCTTCACCTACAACGTCCGCCACGTCAAACCGGACATGGACGACCCTCAATATATTATGGAAGCGGAATTTGACGAACCAGCCACCATTGCCGGCATTTACGACGCCTTGCAAGGGCTCGGCCATACTGTTTTTTGCATCGAAGCCGATCATTCTGCCTATAAGAAGCTTCATGACCTGAGGCAGCAGCTCGACCTGGTATTCAATATAGCCGAAGGCATGCACGGCCTGGATCGCGAGGCCCAGATCCCGGCCATGCTGGAAATGCTCGAGATCCCCTATACCGGCCCCAGTCCGCTGGGCTACGCCCTCGGCCTACACAAGGCTAAGGCCAAGGAAGTCCTCCTGGCCCACAAGATCCCGACGCCGCGCTGGTTCACGGCTAGGGCCGCTGCGGAAATACGGCCCGATAATGTTGATTTTTTTCCGGCCATCGTCAAGCCCCTCGGCGAAGGCTCGAGCAAGGGCATCGGCAGCGCCAATCTGGTTGGCAACCATGCCGACCTGGTCAGGGTAGCGGATGACATCATCCGCCAGCACGGCCAGAGCGTCATTATCGAGGAATATATAGAGGGTCGCGAGTTCACGGTCGCCCTGCTGGGCACGCCGCCTCGCGTCCTGCCCATTATAGAAGTGACTTTCGATGCTCTGCCTGCCCACATGCCCAAATTCGACCACTACGAGGCCAAATGGGTCTATGACGATCCCCAGCACGAGGCCGACCCCCTGGTCTGCCCGGCCAAGATCAGCCCGGCCCTGGCCAAGAAGATCAGCCAGGTCTGCCGCCACACTTTCCAGGCGTTGGAAATGGCCGACTGGGCGCGGATCGACCTGCGGCTCAAGAAGAGCACACCCTATGTGATTGAGATCAATTGCCCGCCCGGGATAATTCCAGACCCGCGTGAAAATTCGCGCTTTCCCCGCGCTGCCCGCGCGGCCGGTCTGGCCTATGACGGCATGATCGCCGCTATCCTGAAATCAGCCTGCCACCGCTATGGTATCAAATATAATTGCATAAAAAAATAATTTTAAATAAAAAATGCTCAGCAAGCGCTTATCACCCCATTTAGAAACCATCATCAAGACCTGCCCGGCCGTGCATCGCGAGTTTGTGCCTTCAAAAAAAGAGGGCTGGGACGAAAAGATGACCACCGCTGATCCTCTTATGGAAGAGGAACATACCGCCACCCGCGGCCTGGTGCATAAATACGGCAACCGCGCCCTAGTGCTCCTGACCATGAACTGCGCCGCCTATTGCCGTTTTTGCACGCGCCGGCGCAAGGTTTCTGATCTCAAAAAAGGCGTCATTACAGACAAGGACCTGGACAATATCGTGGCCTACCTCAAGAAACATCCGGAAATAAAAGAGCTGATAATTTCCGGGGGAGATCCTCTGACCGTTCCCATTCTTTTAAAAAAGGCCCTGACCCGCTTTTCCCGCCTGCCCCAGATCAAGGTCCTGCGCGTGGGCACGCGCTTGCCCGTGTCTGATCCGCGCCAGGCGGACAAAAAAGTGCTTGCCGCCCTGGATGCAGTCAAACGCCAGCCGCTCTATCTCATGGTCCACTTCGAGCACCCGGCCGAGATCAATCCGGCCACAGTGCGGGCCATCCGCCGCCTCCAGCCTCATGTCACCATGATTTTATCGCAATCCGTCTTCCTAAAGGGAGTCAATGACAACGTCAAGACTCTTTACGACCTTTTTTCCGGCCTGATCGAGATCGGCATCAAGCCCTATTATATTTTTCGCTGTGATTACGTCTCGGGTGCTGAACATTTTATCGTTGATTTCAAGAAAGAAACCGAGATCATGACCAAGCTTCGGAGCCGCTTGTCCGGCCTGGCCTGCCCGCTCTATGTCATCGACGTGCCCGGTGGCGCTGGCAAAGTCCCGGCCCCTCTGAATTTTTGGAAATGGGACAAGCGCGCCTGTCTGGATTTTAACGGAACCAGGATCACCCTGAAGAAATTATAAACAGCTTTCTTATTGACGAATTTAATTAGTAGGTGTTTAATTCATGTTATGCAAGTCAAAGA
Source organism: Patescibacteria group bacterium (assembly GCA_018822435.1). Classification (GTDB taxonomy): domain Bacteria; phylum Patescibacteriota; class Patescibacteriia; order UBA9570; family JAHJKD01; genus JAHJKD01. The sequence continues at coordinate 20,701 of JAHJKD010000049.1, read as the reverse complement.
TTACATGACAACCTGGGTCAACACCATTGGCCCGGACAATACCCTGGAAGAAGCCGTGGAAAAAATGTCTGAAAAAAAGACGAACAGCTTGGTCGTGGTCGATAAGAGCAAGAAGCCGATCGGCGTTATTTCTTCGCACCTCCTAATAAAAGAAATAGTGCCTGAATATTTGAAGGGCAGTGAAATAATGGCCCAGTTTGGAGTGAAAGGCACGCTGGCCAAATATGCTAAAAAGGCTAAACACCACAAGATTAAGGATTTCATGTATAAAGATATCCATGTTCTGGATCCTGATGACGCCATGATCGAAGCCGCTACTTATGTCGTGGAAGGCGCCCGCCGCGTCCTGCCGGTCGTTGATAAAGAAGGCAAGCTAATTGGCGCCATTACCCGGACTTCTGTTAAAATTGCTCTGCATGATGCCCTATCTGAAGCCGAGGAAATGGAAAAAAAAGGTAAGCAAGAAGAAATATGATAGAAGAAGTCGTCCACAATGAAGTGACCACTGCGGCTGTAATCGCCGCTCTTTTAATTTTTCTGGCCAGTTACGGCCTGATCATATCGGAAAAGGTCCATCGCACCATCGTTTCGCTTATCGGCGCTTCGATCATCATCATAGCCGGTATTTTTTTACAATTTTACGACCAGCACCAAGCCATTAATGCCATTGATTTTAATACCATCGGCCTGCTCATTGGAATGATGATCATCGTAGAAATCGTAAAGCATACTGGTTTATTTCAATACATTGCGATTAAGGCAGCCAAAAAAGTAAAAGGCCGCCCCTGGCCCATCATGCTCATCTTCGCTGTCATTACGGCTGTATTTTCAGCCTTACTGGACAATGTCACGACTGTTCTTCTGTTAGTACCGATAACTATGGTAATCTGTGACAACCTCCATGTGAATCCCAAGCCATTTTTATTAGTTGTCGTTTTTTCCAGTAACATCGGCGGTACGGCCACCCTGATCGGCGATCCGCCCAATATCCTGATCGGTAGCGCGGCCGGATTATCTTTTATGGATTTTGTTAAAAACCTCGGCCCTGTAGTTGTGCTGATGTTTCTGGCTATTATCCCTTTCTTTTACTGGCGTTATCATAAACGGATCCAGACGGACCAGAAGTATATGGACAACATTATGGAGTTGAAAGAGAAAGAGAGCATTAAAGATAAGAAACTACTGAAAAAATCATTAGTTGTCTTGGGGCTTGTTATGCTCGGCTTTATTTTTCATGGTGCCCTTGGATTAGAGGCAGCCACGATTGCAATTTTCGGCGCTGGTTTGCTACTGTTATTGGAAAATAAGAATTTAGAAAAAGCCTTGCACGGTGTAGAATGGACTACTATATTCTTCTTCGTCGGACTGTTCGTTTTGGTGGGCGGACTAGAGAATACCGGCGTTCTTTCCTGGCTGGCAGAACAAATACTACTATTTACTCAAGGCAACCTAGCCGTTACCTCCACTGTTATTCTCTGGGGCTCAGCCTTTATCTCTGCCTTTGTCGACAATATACCCTTTGTCGCCACTATGATACCCCTAGTTCAAGATATGGGAGGCACTTTTTCCAACCTTAATCCTCTTTGGTGGTCGCTTGCTCTGGGAGCTTGTCTTGGCGGCAACGGCGCTTTAGTTGGCGCGAGCGCAAATCTAGTCGTGGCCGGAATGTCAGAAAAAGCCGGATATAAAATTACCTTTGTGGAATTTATGAAAACCGGTCTTGTAATTATGATCATTACGGTGGCTATCAGTAATATTTATCTTTGGCTGCGCTACTGGTAATATTGACAAAATCGAAAATTTCCTATAGACTCTAAAAACATTTAATAATTAAGCCAATACACATATGAAAAATTTTGGACCGGGATGCCCTGGCTGCGGTTGCTGCGGCGAAGGCGGCTGCTAAGTGCCAAATTTATTACAAAGACCTCTGCCTACTGGCCGGGGTCTTTTTTTTGGTTATACTAAGGAATTGACCTATTCAGATTTTTAATCTATTATATCTAGAGAATTTATTAAAAAAATATAAAATGTCCAGTAATCGAGTAAATTTATTAGTACAACTATATGTCCTGCTTAAAAAAATGCAGGCTCAAACAGCCAATCTTAATCACGATCTGCTTTTTACTAACACTATCCTTTTCAATATTGAAAAAAATCCGACCACAGCTTCTTATCTGGCCGGACTCTTTTCCTTATCTGAAGACGAAATTACCAAAAAATTATCAGCCCTAGAAAAAGAGGGCATGATAAATAAAATAAAATCAGATAAAAATGAAGACACTTACAAACTGTCTTATAACGGCCAAAAACAGATTGCTAAACATAGCAAGCTAATGTTGGCAAAAGGCACGGAACCCATTGATGGATTAGATGAAAATGAAATTAAAACGCTTATTAGACTGATTAATAAATTAATCAACAGAAAAAAGCTGGATAATGCCGCCGTCAATGATTATTTCAGCTAAACCCCTCCATTGTGGGGTTTTTGGCTGTAATTGAATTTAAGGAAGAATTTACTGATCTCGAAGTCGCTTCCGGTGCTATGTATATTTCTGATGATAGAAGTGGTATTATATATAGATTAGTATATAATACTAAGAGTTAGAACAATTAATAATAAATCTATGAAAAAATTAGCTCTCTTTCTGGGCGTTCTGGCCATGCTAGTTTTTGCCGGTGCTTTATGCGAACAGACTTCTGACGTGGAAAACGTCAATGACGTAAACGTTAATGAAGAAATTGTAACTGCTGGTTATACAGAGTCAAACGTGGCCACTCTAGTGGCTGTGGCCGACGTGCCTGGCGATGGCACTGCCATCCGCGGTGATTTAATCGAAGGCGGTAATTACAGCCTTTCCATTGGCGCAAATCTTCCTAACCCTCATAAAGACTTCTTTTATGAAGGCTGGCTCGTGCTAAATGGAACTGAAGTATCAGTGGGAATGCTTGAAAAAATCCAAGGTACTTGGGTTTTAGATTTTGAATCTGGCACAGATTACATGGATTATTCTCAAGTAGTTGTAACTCAGGAAACTACAGCTAACGGGTTAGACGGTGTTGCTGAAACCCCGATCCTTGAAGGTGAATTTATTGCTGGCCAAGGAGAAGACGAAGAAATGGTCATTTGCCATAAACCAGGCACCCCAGCTGAGAATACCATGACTATAAATGGCAATAACTGGCCAGGACACGAAGCCCATGGCGACTATCTTGGACCATGTACGGATGAGGACGAAGATTAAAGAAGGGCTATAAAATAGCAGAAGGCGGGCTTTATTGCTCGCCTTCTTTTTTTTGCCGATTTTTGGTAAAATAAATATATAATATTGAATATAAAAAATATGAAAAAAATCCTTCCCATTATTGCAAGTCTTACTGTTTTGGTTTTCGTCGGCGCGCTTTGCAGCCAGCCAGTTGATAACCAGGCCACCAATGCCAGTCCTAACAATAATGTTGTCCAAGGCGAAGACGGTGATCTGTCTGGTGATTCCTTTAAAGAGCCTACCAAAACTCAAGAAGAAGCAGCTGCCCTTGTCCAGACCGCTGATCTAAGCGGAGTCCAGGGTTTTGAAGGTTCTGGGAAGGCGAGCCGTTATTTTGAAAATAATTATGTTTTAAATATTGATGCTGAATTGCTTGATCCGCCAGTCGGCTATTTTTATGAAGCTTGGATCCAAAAAAGTGATGGCGACCATATGTCTGTGGGGAAAATAGAAAAATCAGGTTCTGCTTTTATGCTGGAATATAATAACGACCAGGATATGGATGAATACCAGACTGTTATCATTTCTCAGGAAACAGAAAAAAGCGGCCAGGACGGCCAAATGGAAACAAAAGTGCTTGAAGGCACATTTAATTAATAAAAAAACATATGGCCAAAAAGAAAAAAAACAATAATCATGCTCTGGAAGGAACATACCTGGCCATCTCCTTTATTTTAAACGTTATAATTTTCATCCTGCTTTTTACCCCTTATTCATTTAGCGGATATGCTTTTGATTTTTATTTCTACTTCATCGCCGGAATTTTTTCCATATTCGGAATTTACATGTTGATTCGTATGAAACTAAAAAAAAGGTGGGTCGAGATTACCGGTATTATCGTTCAGGTTCCCGCTCTGGTCGCTATCTTGTTTGCTTTTCTTACTCTGTCCACTCCCTATGCCAGTTTAGGTTCGTACGAATTTTTAGAACCAATGGGCCAAGAATTAGTTTATTCTCAGAAGGTGTCTGAAAAAGGCGGTATTGTGAATGTTTACAAATCTTACGCCAGTCCTTATGGCATGATTTTATATGGCAAACAGCCGATACCTAATATTCCATTTTTAGAGAAAACTCTGTTTGTCGAAGAGGGGACAATTTTTGAACCGATTGATGATCCCAGCAGTTATGATGAAAAAGAATTGTTGCGCTGTAACCTAAAAGTTTATTTGAAAAAAGATGTTGTTAGATATTTCGAAATTATTTTCTCTGAAGAACTATCAGCTTATAGTATGAAGCTTTTTCATTCTGGCGATTCTGTGTCTGATTATTTAATTCAATGCGAGGAAGCAAATGAATTTGAGATTCAGGGTGAAAAAGTAACGGCTGTGCCGTGGTTCACGAAACTTCTTCCATCCGAAGCCGATATATATTTCACCCCCGAAGAAGAATACATAGTTTTAGTAAATGGCATGGTTTATAAATTTAGCCTTATAGAAGGTAATGACCTAAGCTGGCGTGATTTCCAAATTAGCTATTCACCTTAAATATATGTTTTAGTATGGCCGTGCCGATGTCCCTTGATTTTCCCTGGAACGGAAAATAATGGATGTCCAGGCCTGGTTCGTCATTCACCTCCAGGATGCAGAGATTATTGTAAGTCGTATCTGAAGATTTTATATCCTTGCAAAGCATGTCCACGCCGGCCACCTGTAATTTTGTTATATCCATGCACTTCAGGGCCAGTTTTTTCAAAGCCGGTGAGACCTCGTCTGTAACATCAAAAGTGCGCCCGCCCGTGCTGACATTGGCATTAAATCTAAGATGAGCAACCTGACCTTTTTTCAGCAAGGAATCGATTTTCAGGTTCTGAAGAGAAAGGCGACGAGTAACTTCACTGTCAATTAATATTGGGCAGAGAGGCATGTCATATTGTGATATGCGCGAACGCCACACCTGATTATAATTTTTAATTAGTTTTCTGATATTATCTTCTCCGTTGCCGACTACATAAGCTGGTTTCCTTTCCACCACAGATATTACTTTATTGCCGACTGTTAAAAATCTCAGGTCATGGCCTTCAAAATACTCTTCCACTAGTATTCTTTTTTTACGGTTGACTTCTCGGGTTAATTTGAAAGCTTTTTTGACTGCTTCTCGCAATACAGATTTACGCATAATTTTTACTGTGATGCCATGGCCATGGGCCGCATTAAGGGGCTTGACGACAAGGGGAAAACTGAGGTGCCGGCTTTTTAAAGTTTTTTCCCAGGCCGCTGCGTTATCCAGAATTTTTGTTTTAGGAACAGCCACGTTTTCGGCTTGCAATAACTGGCGGACAAAATATTTATTGTCAGAGAGACGGGCAGCGACCGAATCATTGCACGGAAACATGGTTTCTTTGAAAAAAAACTCTCGTCCTGAATCATTAGAAATGGACAGGGCTTTTTCTGGCAACAGTTTTACTATCAGACGGTTTTTTTTAGCCGCGTGGACTAAAAGAGATGTGGAAATAGTCAGTCCGTCCACCCGGATTTTTTCAACAATTTTTTGGCTTAGCATAATTTTGGCATCTAAAAAAGACTCATTTGTTTAAATAAGCCTTATATTGCCGGCGTTTTCAGCCAGCTTCCTTTGGTTCGGCCATTATTTTTCGGTCGGCCAGGGTCTGTATAAAGCCTTCCTATCATACTCCGAAACCCAAAAAAGTCAATGACTTAAATGTGTTATAATAAAAATATGAAAATTCAGACAAAAAAAATTATTTTTACTCCTCAGCTATTTTTTAAATACGGCACGGCTCCTCATTGGCTCTGGCACGATATCTACACTGAAAAAAAAGAAAAAGGTGAAATGCCTGAACTCATGGAAAAGCTTCTTGAGCAGGGTGTGTTGTATGAAGAAGAATATGTAAAAAATTTAAAATTTAGAGAAGTGAAAGAAACTTCACCTTTGCCTGCCTTCCAGCACACAAAAAAGCTGATGCAAGAAGGCGCTGACCTGATCTATCAGGGTGAAATCCAGTATGAAGAAAAGGGCATTATTTATCGCGGCCGGCCCGATTTCTTAAAGCGGGAAGATGGCGGATATATTGCCATAGATATTAAATCATCAAAAGACATAAAAAAAGAACAGCGCCAACAGCTTGTTCTGTATTCTCTGATTTTGGAGAAAGTTCAGGGCAAGCTGCCTGCCACTGCCGCTATTATCAATAAAGATGGTATTCAAAAAGAGGTTAAGATCACAAAAAGCCTTATTATAAAAACAAAAGCCCAAATAGAGGAAATACTTGAAATAATCAGAGGCAAAAAACCGCCGTTAAAATTAACCAGCACCTATAAAAATTCCCCCTGGTTTGATAAATGCGTCAAAGACGCGGAAAAAGAAAACGACATTGCCTTAATATACAAACTTGATTCTCGCGCTCACGAAAAACTAAGAGAGCTAGGGATAAAAACAGTTGAGCAGGCAGCAAAAATGGATGTCGGCTCACTACCCAAGATACCGCATGCCAGCCGAAAAATATTAGAGCGCGCAAAGATACAAGCCCAAGCCTTGCAGGACGGCGATCTTAAATGGTTGAAAAATCCAAAAATTCCAGACGCAAAATTAAAATTATTTTTTGATATAGAAGGCGATCCGTTGTTGCAGGTGGAATATATGTTCGGTTTTTGGGTTTCCGGCGATCCTAAAATGGAATTATTATACGAACATGCCAATGTTGTGCCCGATGGAAAAGAAGAAAAATATTTTATTTATTTCCTGGCGGAAAAACCAGAAGATGAAAAAGCCATGTGGGAAGATTTTATTGACTGGCTGGAAACTTTGCCCGAAGATTATCTGGTTTATCATTATGCCCCGTATGAAAAAATCCGCACCAGAAAAATGGCTGACGAATACGGCCGTAATGACGCTTTTGAAAAATTTCATTCACGTCTGGTAGATTTATATGAAATTGTTTTAGACAGTGTAATTTTTCCTTTGTATTTTTATTCTGTTAAAGATATTGCCAAGTCAAAATTTTTAGACTTCAAATGGCGCCATCCCAAGGCCGGCGGTGCCCAGTCAATTTTCTGGTATGAGAAATGGCTGGAAACAGGGGACAAGCAAGTCTTGCAGGATATTATCAATTACAACGAAGATGATGTCCGGGCCACCGAATACTTATATAAATGGTTGACATCACAAAGTAAATAATTTAATATCAAATCAGGAAATAGAGGCTCGGCGCCTCTGTTTTTTTGTGGTTTGGAACCATAGATTACGCAGATTGGAATGATTTCGCAGATGGAACCATAGATTACGCAGATTTATTTTTTTAAATAATAAAAAATGGAAAAATATAAATATAAAGATTTAACTGGTAAAATTATTGGTTGTGCTATGAATGTGCATAGTAGTCTTGGTAGTGGATACCAAGAATCAATTTATCAAAGATGTTTGGCTCGAGAGTTCCAGAAAAATAATATTAGCCATATTCGTGAAAAAGAGATGCCTATTTTTTACGATGGCATCATGATGGGCCGTAGAAGAGTTGATATGATGGTGGAAGGGAAAGTTTTGGTCGAATTAAAGGCAGTTTCAGAATTGGAAAAAGTCCATTATGCCCAGGCAATCAATTATCTTGAGGCCTTTAATATGGAAATTGGCTTATTACTAAATTTCGGCACTCGCAGCCTCCAATTTAAAAGATTAATAAATTCTAAAAGAAAAAATCTGTGAAATCTGCCAAATCAGCGTAATCTGCGGTTCTATTGACGCTAGCTACCATTTGAAATATTATACATAAATTATGCGTATTAATTAGAGTATGCCTGAAAAAGAAGGCTCAAATGAGGATATTGTTTTGGTTCAGATGACTCTGGAAAACCCGGCTATATACACTGATTTGGTAAAAAAATACGAAAGCAAAATAATCAACTATATAGTTCGGATTTCCGGTGTCCGCCGCGAAGAAGCGGAAGACATTGCCCAGGAAATATTCCTCAAAGCCTACCAAAACCTCAATGCCTTTGACCAGAAGCGGAAATTTTCCTCCTGGTTATTTTCTATTGCTCACAATGAAACTATCTCTTATTGGCGCAAGCACAAGAAAGAAATGGGCATGCCAGATCTGGAGGATGATGAAATTGCTTATCTTTTGAAAGATGATTTTGACATAAAAGAAAAACTGGATGAAAAAGCTCTTAAAGAGGAAGTCCAGCAGGCAATAAATAAGCTGGATTTCAAATATAGGGAAGTCCTGCAGCTTAAATATCTCAATGAATACTCATATGAAGAAATCTCAGACATTATAAAAAAACCAGTAAATACAGTCGGAACATTAATCAACCGGGCCAAGAAACAATTGAAAAAGGAAATGGAGGGAACAAACTTATGACCAATATATCAGACAAGATCAACGAACAAATCAAGAAAAACGACATTAAGCCTAGGCCAAAATGGCGGTATACTTTTAGCGAAGTTTTATTATGGTCTCTTCTTATAATTGGTATTCCAATAATTGCTTTAGCTATTGCTCTAAGTTGGGAAATTACCGTTCAGCAGGATTTTCGTTTATTTATGGCTATGCCGGGACGGGTACTCAATATGCTGAGGGCTTTGCCTTATTTCTGGCTGATATTATCTCTGGCTCTGGCCATCCTGGCATTTGTTGAATTCAGAAAAACTAAGCAAGGCTATAAAATTAAATGGCATTTTATTGTTATAGTCATCTTGATTGGCACAATATTATTGGCGGCTTTATTTTATTATACTGGCCTGACACAATATATTGAGAATAAATTAGAGCAGCATTTGCCTGGCTACCATCGTGTTGTCCCTGTCCCGCATATGATCTGGATGCAGCCTGACGCCGGCACAATTGCCGGTATTATCGGTAGCGTATCGTCTGATAGCCTGATTTTAATTGATTGGAACGGAGATGAGTGGGAAGTAATGTTTTCTAGAGAAACAATGGTTCCACCTGAATTAGAATTATTACAAGGCGGAAAAATAAGGGTTATTGGCGAAAGGATTGATGAAGACGAGATAGAAGCCTTTGGCATCAGGCCTTGGGATAAAGGAAAGAACAAACCTTTCCATCCTGAACAACCTAATCCAAGAGGTAAAAAATTAAATATTGAAATAAAAGAATATCAACCCTCGTATTATTAAAGTGACTGGCCAAGTCATCTTAATAATTAAATAATTTATTTATGAAGCAAAAGGTTAAAAAAAGCCTGACCGCATTTTCCTTAGTCGCCGCGGTCGCCGCGGTCGGCGTTGTCGGCCTGATGACGGCCACAGCCGCCACCAAAGCGGCCGGCCCTGGCATCTCGTCAGTATGGGACAAGCTTACTGACGAGCAAAAGCAGGAAGTACAGGCCGAAATGGGCCAGCATCGCGAAGAAATGCAGGCGCAAAAGGATGAGATGGAAAACGCTCTGACTGATGGCGATTACGCCAAATGGAAAGAGATCATCGATTCCCGCCCTCAAATCACGGATTATGTGAATGAAGGCAATTTTGACCGCTTCGCTGAAATGCATAAACTTATGCAAGAAGGCGATTTCGATGGCGCCCAGGAAATCCGCGAGGAACTGGGACTGCCTGACGGCATGGGCATGGGCCACGGACCCGGCATGGGCAAAGGCATGGGCAAAGGTTTTATGAAATAATTAAACAGTGTAAATAAAAACAGGGCGCTTATACAAGTGCCTTGTTTTTTGTTATAATGATTAACATGAAATGGATTGATAATATATTACAATCTGGCATAGAGCTCAAACGTACGGATATTAATTATTCCCGTATTCGGTTTTTTCATATCGTCGCTTTTCTCGGTATTATTATTTTCACATATTATGTCATTGTAAACCTGCAAATAAAAGATTATTACCCAGCTTTCTTAGAAATTACATTTATAATACTTTTACTGACTGCCTTAATAATATTACGGGTTACAAAAAAAATGGAGATTTCTTTTCAAATTGGAGCTTTTGTGATTACTGCAATGTCTATTCATAATTTTGGGACCGGCGGATTTTTTGCTACGGGAAACTTGTGGATTTATTTATATCCCCCGGCAATTTTCTTATTAATGGGTTATAGAAAAGGCGTTTATTGGACCCTTGCATTATTCGCTTTTATGATTACCGCAGCCATACTTCAGTCAATACGAGTCATTGATATGCCGTATATACCATATGAAACCTGGCTTACTGTAATAAGCATGGCCATTATATCTTTGGTGGTTCTTATTTATGCGCGGGGCCAAGAAGCCCGGTCCAGGCTTATTGAAAGCCAGGCCGGAGATATTCGTCATGCAACTTCTGATTTAGAGAAAGCCAATATAGAGTTAAAGAAAGAGGCGAAGCAGCGCGAAATTGTAATGCAAGAGTTGGAAGCCAAAAAAGAACAATCCGATAAGATGAACAAACTCATGGTGGGCCGGGAAAAGAAGATTATTGAACTTAAAGAAGAGATTAAAAATTTAGAATCAAAGTAAAAAAAACCTATTAAAAAAGAGCACCCCCGGCTTAGCATTGCTAAGTCGGGGGGTTTTGCTCCTCCTATGTGGGCGACCAGGCCAGATCGTGATGCACGGGCAGGTGTACCTGCCGCGCGTCCGGATCGACGCGGGTAATCTCCATCCGCTGCGGGTTGTCGTTCACCGTGATTTCCAGGTACCAGACCACGCCCTGGGAATCTTCAAGCTGATCCCTGGGTACCTTGTGGCAGTCGATGAACTTGACTTTGGGGCGGCCCATCCTGGTGACGCCATTGGCCTGGCAGAACTGGGGGAAGTCCTGCAGGAAACGCCACACCAGGGAGCCGTTGTCCTTGGTCATGCCCGTGTAGTCGAAGTGCAGGAGAGCCAGGCCCAGGTCCTCGGCCATCTCCATCTCCCATCGTTTCTGCTCTTCGCTCTCGCCCATCACGTGCTTCAGAATCCAATCAGCCATGTTTCGTGCCCTCCTTGTTGGTTAAAAAATTGGCCTTAGAATCTTCGCCAAGTTACACTGTAAGTATAAATTTGTCAAGGCTTTTTCAATTGACAATTTATTGTATTTTTTAGAAAAAAATTTGGCCCTGGACAGCTTCTTGCTATCCAGGGCCTTTTACCGGCCATGCCGGCCTACTCCTGCACCACTACGTCGACGTCCTCGTCGTCTTCGATCTTGATGAGCAGGCTCAGCATCCATCGGTTTCCGGCCAGGAAGTACTCCTGCGTCCAGACATGGATGATGTCGTCGTCCTGGTTCTCCTCCCGGGGGTGGTAGGCAGACTGGCCCGTGCGGAACCGGACGGCCTCGCCTGGTTTCAGGCCATGGAACTTGCGGAACCAGACAAACCCGCACAGGTAGGCGAATACGCCCTCCGCATCCCCGTTGAAAGCCGGGTTGTCCATCAGGACGGCCAGGGACTTGATTGCCGCCGCTTCCTGCCGGCTGATGAACAATTCCTTTTGTTCCCGCGCATCTTCATTCTCAAACAATACGTAATACCTTCTCTTCATTTCCCGTTTTCCTCCTTAAAGGGCTTTAAGTTTTCCGACATAGCTTAGTAATAATCATATTTAATGTCAAGTTTTTATATGTAAATATTCATATTACTTGTACCCGCCGGTCAGCAAAGGAACGCGCCTCGCATGGAGGAACCTAAAAATTGGCACAGAACATTAAATATATGAAATTATAAGTGTTGTTGGCTCAGAGGAAAGAAAAGAAAGGAAAAAACTCATGAAATTACTGATTTGCCTGATTTCTTTGGCACTCGCCGCAGGGGTGCCTTGCGTCGCCCGGGCGCGTCTCTTTGCAGGCCGCCCCCCAGAAGATGGAGGATCAGTCCGCTGTCCAGGCGGACACGGGCGAGCCGGCCAAGCCTCCGGAGCCGGCCACGATCCACGTGGATAAGAGGACAGCTGCCTATGACGACGGAGACTTCTGAAACAAACAGCGTAAACGGGTCAACAACAAACAAGGAAAGCCACTGCCAATTACCATTCTTGGCCAGAGGCTTTCACCAGCCACCAGCCAATGGAGGGGTTATAATTGGTTGGTGGCTTTCTTTGGGCAAAATTGGTAGAATTCATATATGAAAATCCTATATTTTGAAGACACTCCTAGATTTTATGCTATGTATAAAACCGCTTTAGAAAAAGCCGGTTTTGAAGTCATCCATTTTGAATACCCGCCTAAAGACGTGGTTGAAAAGGTTCTCGAAATAAAACCTGATATTATCCTCACTGATATAATGATGCCGGAAATGAACGGCTTTGAAATGGGCCAGCGTGTTCTGGAAGACGACCGCACTAAAGACGTGCCTATATTTGCCTTATCTAGCATGGCCATTGACGAATACAAGCAAAAAGGAATGATGATTGGCCTGCGCGATTACTGGTTTAAAAATGAAAACCCCCCAAAAATAGTTGCTGAAAATATCAAGAATTTTCTAAAATAAAATGACCAACCTACAACTAGGCATATTAATATATTTAGGGATAATAAATTTAATTGCATTTATTATTTTTTGGTTTGATAAATGGATGGCATCAGCAAAGTCTTGGCGCATTCCCGAAAGTCTTCTTTGGATTTTAGCTCTGATCGGGGGTTCTATCGGGGCTCTTTTTAGCATGTTTTTATTCAGACATAAAACTAAGAAAATATCTTTCCAATTTTTTTTAGCCATAATAATTCTAATCCAAGCCCTTGTTGTCTTTATAATCCTGGTCCCATCTGCTATAATTAATCTATAAAAATTAATAAAAATAGATATGAAAAGATTTGGCCAAGCATTACTCGCCATTTTAATATGTCAGGTAGCCGGCGGTATCGGCGCCATTGCCACATATCCTAATATCGCCACCTGGTACGACACTTTGATCGAACCGGTCTTTGCGCCGCCCAACTGGCTCTTTGGCCCGGCCTGGGTTCTCCTCTACACGCTTATGGGCATCGCCTTGTTCCTGGTCTGGGAAAAAAGGCAGGACAATCGTTTTGGTGCGGCTATTATATTCTTCTTCACCCAGCTCTACTTCAACGCTCTTTGGAGCCATATTTTCTTTGGCTGGCATAATCTAGGTTTGGCATATCTTGAGATCCTACTCCTCCTCGGTTTAATAATCATTACTACTATATTTTTCTTCAAGATAGACAAAGCGGCCGGCTGGCTCATGGTGCCGTATATTGTCTGGGTCACGTTTGCCTCTTTCCTGAATCTGGCCTTTTGGTATCTTAATTATCCTTATCTTGGCTAAATATTTCTTTAAAATATTTGTGCTTGTATTCTTGGCAGCCCCTCTGCCCTTATTTGCTTATGAAGTAGTTGAAGTAATCGACGGTGATACAATTAAAGCTGACATAGATGGGACAATCGAAAGCGTCAGGTTTTTAGGAATAGACACGCCTGAAGTTCAGAATCCGTATCGTGATGAGGAGTGTTTCGGTAAAGAAGCATCACAAAGAACAAAAGATTTACTAGAAGGAAAAGATGTAGTTTTAGAACCTGATGCCGGAGCCGGGGATAGAGATAAATATAATCGTTTATTAAGATATGTTTATGTGGACGATGTTTTTGTAAATGAGTTATTGATAAAAGAAGGCTATGCTTATGCTTATACGGATGAGAATTATAAATTATACGATGATTTTATTGATTACGAACAACAGGCATATTTAGATAAAGTTGGTTTATGGGCTGATGATGCCTGTGACGGTTTTGAACAGAAAATATATAAAGATTATGTTCAATATATATTAGGAATTTATTATTTCATTAAATCTTGGTTTATCTTATAATTCTTGCCAATACTGATTCCACCAAGTAAAATAAAATATAGAATATTTTTAACTAAAATATATGAAAAAACTATTAATAATCTCGCTATTTTGCGCTTTGGGCGCATTAGTAGGCGGAGCAACTGCTCAAGCATCTTATAATAAGAACATCATGGTTAACGGCGACTTTGAAGCCGGCTTTACTGGCTGGTATTGTACTATCAATGGCAGCCCAGTTTGCAACCAGAGTGAATTTATCACTGTCGATGATAACGAAGAAGGCTACTATCTTACATTAGGCGGTGCTAATTCCCGTGAAACAGTCAGCCAGGAAATTGATATTCCGTATTCTGCTTACGAAAACAACCTGAATTTCATGCTGCGGTTTACTCCGGCCACAGAATCAGCCAACGACTATGTCACTTTTAAACTTACAGCTGCGGACTGCAAAGATTCTTGCGCAGAAAGAAGGATCCAGTTCGGTTCAGCAAAATATGATGAATGGCAATATTATGAATATGACGTATCCAAATTACGCGGCCAAAGGATCAGGATAGAATTTGACTATCATGAAAACGGGGATGGCCAGCATTCCTGGGTAAATATTGACGATGTTGTTCTGAAAACCAAAAGTCGTTCAACTATCAAGGGAACAGTCAAGAACTATTACACCGGTAAGATTGTCAAAAGAGCTAAAGTTAAAATTAAGAATACCAAAGGCAAGATCCTCTGGTCCGGCAAGACCAACCTGAAAGGCAAGTTCAAGGCCACGAAAATTAAAGGCGGCGCCAAGAAGAAAAGGATAATCGTCAGCAAAGGTGATTACAAAAAGGTCTTCAAGAAAAGGATTAAGTGGGGCAAGACATATACCAATAAATACTGGATCAACCGGCCCGTTTTTTAATGGTCATAAATATTCCGTGTAATCAGGGTCCCGTTATATGGCGGGGCCCTTTTAATTGACCAAAATTAAATATTTTGATAAGCCTAAGGGGAAAGGGGCAGTCATGGATAGCAACAGGAGGCAATATCTGGAACGGCTCTTATGGCGCTACATTCTCTTCTTTCTGGCCGACAGGGACAACATAGTCGCTTCCTGTATGCGGGAAGCGGACATCATTCCCAAAGTTAAGGACGAATATGCCTTGGAACAAATGGGTTTCGAGGACGACGAAGCGCGCCAGGCATTCGGCGTGTACCTGGCCGAGTCCCTACGCATTGACGTGCCCAATATCGTCATGCTGGAAATCCAGACCTTTGGCCAGTTAGTGGAATGGATCGACATTGCCCTGGAAGAAGAGAAAAGAAGAAAGGAGGAAAAGAAAAAATAAGGCCTGTTACCAAAGATGGTAATAGGCCTTGCTTATTGATTTTTATATAAATTTTTGCTAACATATATTATCCAAATGAAACATATGGATAAAAAAATATTATTTATTTTCAGTGCTCTTTTTCTACTGATTTTAATTTTACCAAACCAGACAAAAGCCACGGCCTGGCCCGGTGATGCGGGAACGGAAATTGGCAGTAATCTTGGTGTTGGTTATGAGCCCAGCGGGGCAGTCTGGCATCAGGGATTGAACCATCTTTTTATGGTCGGCGATGACGGCGATATTACAGAAATGGACGAGCTTGGAAATATTATTCATACCTGGAGTCCGGGCGGAGACATGGAAGGCATAGCTGTAGCTGATCCGGATAGCGATTATATTTATGTCGGCATAGAACATCCTGACGCGATTTATGAAGTGGATATATCTTCCTGGCCTTGGTCCTTTTCCGGAAAAACCTGGAGCCTGACAACCTGGATGACCGGGGCTGATAATGCTGGTTTGGAAGCGCTCACTTTTGTGCCGAACGGAGACCATGCCTACGCTAATTCATCTTCGGGCGGGGTTTTTTACGCCGGCCTTCAAGCTGATGGCTTTGTTTATATTTTTGACGTTGATCTTTCCCAAAGCGGGACAGTCTCCCATAAAGGTAGTTTTGCTCCTTTAGCTGCCACTGTTGATATTTCCGGGCTTGATTACCAGGCCGACACTCAGACATTATATTCTATTTATGATAGTTCAAATAAACTGATAGAAACCGAGGCAGATGGTACGGCCATCAATAATTATGATTTACCCGGCAATGATCAGGAAGGCGTGGCCATATTGCCCGCTTGCCCTGATGCCACGGCCACTATTTTTATTGCTGAGGACGTGGGTCCTGAAGTTTGGAAATATGGGAGCTATCCTATTAATATAAATAACTGTCCGGCAGAAGATCCGGATCCAGATCCTGAGCCAGGGCCTGAAGCGGATCCAGACCCGGAAATAACACCTGAAGCAGATGAATATTCTGTCCGCATCAAAGGAAAATATTTAAAAGTTTTCTTGAACGGGGAAAGAATTGCCAAAAAGAAAATATTCAGGCACAAACAGGATAAAATCAGAGTTAAAATTCAAGATTTTTATGAAGATGATAGATATGAAATTATTGTAACAAGCTTGTTCAATAAAAAAGGAAAGATTAAAACTTATCGTTTAACTGTTAATAATAAGATAAAAGAAAAAAAGACAAAACAATTAGAATTTAGTAAAATAAAAAAGAAGCTTAAGCTTGTTCTTAAGCCAAATAAAAAAAGATTTATTACTACTTTTGGAAAAAAGGAATTTAAATGGAAAATTAAAAGAAAAGGGAAATTTATAAAGATTTAAGTTATAAGCCCCGGGCCGACATCATTGTCAGTCCGGGGCTTGTTCGATCCCGAGCGCACTTGGTTGTTCAGGCCTTGCCAAAGGGGAGGAAGAGGCACCTGCGCAGGCACCATCGGCCGTTGTCTTCGACCATCATCGGGCGCCATTGCGCATCCCTGTCACCGGCCTCTGGATGATCTGCGGACCAGGGCTTCTGGCTGTCCATGGGCTCGACCATAGCCAGCTCGCTTTCCTCGTAATGGACAAGCAAGGATTGGCTGAGATCAAGTAGATCTTGGTCTAGTGCCATGGGCCGTTGGGGTGGATTCATGTTCGGCTTCAGGAAAGTCACTTCAATGCCGTTCTGCACGACGAAAGTGATTGTCCTTCGGTCGTCCTCGAGCGGGGCAAAACCAGCATCCTTCTTTTTCCGTTCCTCGTCGTCGGTAGAACTTAACATCTGCGCCCCTCCTTTCTGTTTTCGTTCCTATAAAGTAGCTGATTTTTTTCCTGGGGTCAAGGCGCCGGATATGTTATAATATTCTCATGCAAAGAAAATATTCCAAATTAATTGCGGAAATAATATTCATCTTGGTTTTAGTGGGCCTTTTTGCCTGGTGGTTATATAGGGAAAGAACAAGCTTGGATTTACCCATCGGTGGCGAAACCGTAATTTTAGAGAACGAACATAGTGAAAGGCCAATTATGGAAACAGACGGCACCAAACACAATATTCCGTTGGAAGAAATCGAAGGGGGCGGCCCGGGTAAGGACGGCATCCCTGCTATTGATGATCCTAAATTTATATCAGCTGAAGAAGCAAGTGAGTGGCTGGAAGACGAAGACCCGGGCATATCCGTAACCAAAGACGGCATTACCAGATTTTATCCCTATAAAATTCTCGTTTGGCATGAAATCGTGAACGACACCATAAACGACCGCCGAGTTTTAGTAACTTACTGCCCGCTCTGTTTTTCCGGCGTAGTCTTCGATCCGATCGTTCAAGGCGAAAGAGTTGAATTCGGCGTTAGTGGAAAGTTGTGGAAATCTAATCTTGTTATGTACGACAGATTAACCGACAGCCTTTGGTCACAGCTTCTTGGCGAAGCCGTTGTCGGGGAGGAAACAGGTTCTGTTCTGCCGGTAATACCATTAGACCAGATGCAATTCGGCCGCTGGAAAGAAAATTTCCCAACAGGCCAGGTCCTTTCCAAAGACACTGGTGCCTTTCGCACTTATGGAGTAGATCCGTACGGCAGCTATTATGATAGTTCTTCAATCTATTTTGACGTTGGCAATGAAGACGACCGCTTATTTGAAAAAGAAGTTGTTTTTGGCATAGTCGTAAATGACCAAGCCAAAGCATATCTGCCTGAAGCTGTAGCCCAGATGGGCAGTTTTGAAGATGAGATCGCCGGCCAGAAAGTGGAAGTGGAATATTTAGAGAATATGGACATAATCAGGTTTTATAAAATAGGGGAGAACGGCACAAAAGAACAGGTCAACCCGGTCCCAAATTTTTGGTTTTCCTGGGTGGCCGTGCATCCGGATACGAAATTATACAATTAATCACATTGACATGGAGAATACAAAAAGTTTTACTATAATCGGACTGATTATTTTAATCATTATTGGTTTGGGTATTTCCGCTTTTTATATTTTCCGGGAGCAGCCCAAGATTCAAGAGATCGACTATCAGACCCAGTCCTTGCTGGATGGCCTTGATCAGGTGCCTGATTTTGAATTGAAAGATTTTAACGGTAACGTTCATAAACGGGAAGATTTTCAGGGCCAGTATGTAATTATTAATTCCTGGGCCTCGTGGTGCCCGTTCTGTACAGATGAATTGCCAGATTTTACCAGAGTCAAAGAAGAAATGGGCGACAAGATAACAATTATTGCGATTAACCGGAACGAGTCAGACGGCGTCGCCAAGGAATATAAGGAAAAACTTGATATGAACGGGGAACTGCTATTCCTCCAGGATCCCGGTGATACTTTTTATCAGTCCATTGGCGGTTTTTCCATGCCGGAAACTTTATTTATTAATAAGGAGGGCTATATTGTTGAACATTATCGCGGGCCTTTAACTTATGACGAGATAAAAGAAAAAATAGAAAATCTAATCAACGAATAATAATGGATTATTCTTTAGTCATCCCGGCCTTCATTGCCGGCCTGCTCACATTTCTGGCGCCCTGCACCCTGCCTCTGGTGCCGGCCTATATCGGTTTCATTGCCGGCCCCAAAAAAAAGATCATCAGCAATGCCATTGCCTTTATCATCGGCTTTAGCGTCGTCTTTATTTTATTCGGCACTTTGGCCGGCTTGCTGGGCCAGGCTTTGACGCCTTACCGCATCTGGCTGTCTCGTATTGGCGGCATATTCGTAATTATTTTTGGTTTATTCATGATCGGGATGTTGAAGGTTCCTTTCTTGGCAAAAAACAAGCGGCTGAAAATGCCAAAAGCTTTGAAGGTCGGCAGTCCTGTCAGTTCCTTCCTTGTCGGCGCGGCCTTTGCTTTTGGCTGGACGCCATGCGTCGGGCCTATTCTCGCCTCTATACTTCTACTAGCCACTTCATCTGCGACGGCCTGGCAAGGAGCCTTCCTTCTCGCCGTATTTTCATTAGGTCTGGCTGTGCCGTTTTTGCTAGTGGCCATAGCATTCGGATCAGCTGTTATATATATTAAAAAATTGGACAAGGTAATGAAATATATTTCTGTAATTGGAGGTATTTTTTTAATAATACTCGGTTTATTATTACTTACAAATAATTTTAATTTACTGATTTCATATGGCTTTCAAGCTTTGGATTCTTTTGGTTATGAAGGCTTGTTAGAGCATCTCTAGAAAAACTGGACATTATTATCAATATGGGATACTATTAACTCCCGTAATTTTTTTGTGCTTCAGGAGGGAGGCCGAGATGACGATTTATTTCCGGGATGGAAGAGGAGAGGCTTGCCCTGATGCAGTGATCTTTCTCTACTGCATCAGCCGGCATCTGGTTGGTGACCAACCAGGTGATCGGATCGACTGGAAGAAGACTTTTGCTCCCATCAGGCGAGCCTGGCTCAAGTTCTGGTGGGAACGGGAAAAAAAGAATCGTCAGGATCGATAGGGGGCGCGGATATATACGATAGATATCCGCCCCCCGACATTCAAATATTATTTCCGTAATAAAAAACCCCGCTATTTTCAGCGGGGTTTAATTGATTCTTTTAATTATACACTCTGGGCAGATTTACTTTGCCTCCCCATTCACAACCTTCGTAAAAATGGTCATATCTGCCTTTGATCTTTTTCTGGGTGATATAACCGGTGATCATTCCGGCAAACGCGCCGTCTTTTCGGGGGTATCTAAATTTGACCCGGTACTTTTTCTTTTTGTTTATATTTTTAAAGAGTTTGCCTTTAACTCCCAGGGAATCGCTGTTCCAATAAGATTTTGTCCCTTTTTTAACTTTCCCTTTTCTACCCAACTTCAGCTCGCTGATAGTGAGGTATCCGACATTGCCGATATTGCTGGGTCGGCAGGGGTCGTAAGTCACTTCGTAAGTGCCGGAATAAGCATTGCCCCGGAATCTTTTTCCGATCGACATAGCATCAGCCGTTCCTGGAAAGGCCACGACAAAAACCATTGCCAGAACAGGCAGACACAAGAAAAACACGGTATTTTTTTTCATGTTTGTTGTTTAATAATATCCAACCTTATTATACCAGATAATTTACTTGAAAAAAAATATTTTCAAAGGGAGTAGATTGAAAAAATTTCAAATTAAATATTAATACTATAACCAGGAAAAGTATTTTTAAAATGTTAACGATATTGAATTTCATAAATCACAATATTTTTTAAACGGAGTTGTATTAATTTATTAATTATTTCTGTCTTGTTATTAATTTGTTTAGTAATGCAGTTAATACATATGGAAAATAATATAATGAAAAAATTAATGAGATAGATAAGAACTTAATATTTGATCTTTTTGAAAGATCAGTTTTAAAAACGAAAACGAATGATTTTAATAGGATTCTCCCTATTTCCTGATTA
>JAHJKD010000048.1 GCA_018822435.1 Patescibacteria group bacterium | reverse complement strand
TATAATTATTAATAAGTAAAAATTAATATGGAAGAAAAAACACAGGAACAGTCAAAGACCCTCAGTGATTCGCCGCAGGCGAAGCGTACCGAAGGGCCAAAGGAAGCTCCAAAAAAGGGTGGTAATGGCTTAATCATCGGTCTTATTATCGGCTTAATTGCTGTAATAATTCTAATTCCCTTACTTGTTTTTGGCATCGGTATCTATGCATTAGATTGGGATGACAAATACACCAACCAGGTCGCGGATATTGTTCCGTATCCGGCCGCAATTGCGGGATCAAATATTGTTTCTTATTCCGAATGGAAAAGCAATGTTGATTCATTATTGCACTTTTACGAAAAACAGGCTGAATTAGGAATGATTCCGCCCGGATCAGAACCATCTGACAAGGACATAAAAACTGACGAATTAGACAGGCTTATTAAAAAAGCCATTCTCTATAACCAGGCATCTGCCGCAGGAATAACTGTTAGCCAGGAAGATATCGATAAAAAGTTTGATGAGGAAGTTTTACCACAATCTCAGGGTGGAATTGAAGAAATTGAACAGACTTTGGACGAGCTATATGGCTGGTCTGTAGATGATTTCAAAAAGAATGTAATCGAAGAAATGATTTATCGGGAAAAACTAGCCGAAGTTAAATCCGAAGATCTTGACAATATGTCTAAAGATCAGGCGCAGGCAATATTAGACAAGCTTAAAGCTGGCGAATCTTTTGAAGAATTAGCTGCTCAATACGGTGAAGACGGCACGGCTGCCACTGGTGGAGATCTGGGTTGGTTTGAAAAGGGCGTAATGGTACCTGAATTTGATAAAGCCATCTTTGAAGATGCTCCTGTTGGAGAACTTTACCCGGAGCTGGTTAAAACTCAATTTGGTTATCATGTAATTCTGGTTGAGGAAATAAAAGAAGAAGGGGAAACAGTTCAAGCTAAAGCAAGACACATCCTGATTTCTAATAATCTGGATAAATACCTTGAAAATGAACTTGAATCCATGAAAATTTATCGGTTTGTAGCCAAATAATAACGGGCATAAAAAGACCCTCGTTTTTCACGGGGGTCTTTTTTATTTGAGCCCATGACCGGAGTCGAACCGATGACCTTTCCCTTACGAAGGGACTGCTCTACCAACTGAGCTACATGGGCAAATATGGGATTGACGGAATATATGAAAAATAGTATAAAGATATGCGGTATGTCAAGCAAAAAAGACCAAAATATCCTATTAATTGAGGACGAAGAAAGCCTGATTCTTCTGTATTCAACCTTACTTGAAAAGTATTATAACGTTTCTAACGAAAAGAATAAAGAAGATGCTAAGAAAAGGATTGAAGCCGGTAATATTGACCTAATACTCCTTGATATAATAATCCCTCCGAAACATAAAGATATTATTGATTATTCAAAAAGAACCGGATTTGAATTACTAAAAGAGCTGAAGGAAAATAAAGATTATAATAATATTAAGGTTATTGTCCTGACGAATTTAGAAAGTCAGGAAGACAGAAATACAGCCATGGATTTAGGTGCCAATGATTATATCGTTAAATCCGATGTAATCCCAAAAATAATATTAGAAAAAGTACAAAAACTTCTCGAATAAAAATGAAAAAAATCATTTTACTATCAATTTTCGCACTAATAATTTGCTTAATGCCTTTTGCCTCGCAGGCAGCTGGCGGCACTTTTGTAAATCTTGATAAGCAAACCATAGAAAAAGGTTATTCCATCAATTTTGATGACGGAAATTTTAGTATTGCTATCTTACCAGGGACTTTTAACAAAGAAACAAAAATACGTCTTAAGAAAGATAATTATCAGGTAGCAAAAAATAAAGGGTATCGGCGCATATCTGATCTTTATAAAGTCAGATGCCGAAAAGATGAATGCGGAAAACTTCAAAATGATCTTTTTTTAACTATGCGCTTTAATAATCCTGGTTTCAATAATAAATGGATTATGTATTTTAACCCGAAGACCAATTCTTGGCATAGGCTTGAAACTACTTTAATCGATGACGGGATGTTGGCCATGGCAAGCATATCACGGAAAAATATGAGGCAAATTGCGGTCTTTGAAAGGCTGCATACTGCCAAGAAGCATAAAATCCCCAGATCAACTGATTCAGTTAAAAAAATTAAGCATGGCAAACAATTTTACTTATCCGTTCGGCCTAATACTTTTTCCCGGGAAGTAGGCATGAGAGTAAAACAAGTAAATCAATATAAATATCCACAATTACCAGACGAAGATATACTTTCTAATTTATTTCACTATAAAGTAATTGAAGGTAAAAAACCCAAACAAGCTATCACTATTAAAATTCGCAGTAAAAAACATACGGATAATCCGGTTAAAATAAAAAAATACACAAAAAAAAGGGGTTGGACAGATCTAGACACAGAATACAAAGCCGATAAAATGATTGCGCAGGCTCATCACAGTGGAAAAAGGGGTATATTCGGCTTATTTGAGTCTAGAGAGTTTCAAGAAGGCGGTGCTTCGTGGTATAATTGGCATGGCGCAGCCTCCAATGATTATCCTATGGGCACAGAGCTAAAAGTCACTAATCTGGCCAATGGACAATCGTGTTATACGACCGTTGTTTCAACTGGTCCATTTACTCCTGGCCTGATAATTGACCTGCCCCTAGATAAATTTGGTGAAATTGCTGATCCTGATACCGGCATCATTCAGGTGCGTGTGGAAAAAATATAGAAATAAAAATGATAAAATTCAAAAAAGTTTCAAAATTATATCCAGATAAGACTCCGGCGGCTAAAGACCTTAATTTTAGCATCCGCCCAGGCGAATTCGTATCCATTGTCGGGCAATCCGGCACTGGCAAGACCACTATTGCTAAAATGATAATTGCGGAAGAAGAACCAACAGCCGGTAACATCATTATTGGCGGTTGGGATATTACTAATATTAAAAACTCAGACATCCCCGTACTACGTCGTCAAATTGGCGTGGTTTTTCAGGATTTCAAACTTTTACCTAAGAAAAATATATTTGAAAATGTCGCTTTTGCCATGGAAGTAAGCGGCGCCAAAAAAGAAGATATAAACAAAGTTGTCCCTCAGGTCCTGAAGATCGTCGGACTGACAAAAAAAACCGATCGTTTTCCTAATCAGCTCTCCGGCGGAGAAAGGCAAAGAGTCGTTATTGCCCGGTCCTTAGTGCATCACCCAAAAATTATTGTCGCTGACGAACCCACTGGCAATCTTGACTCGATCAACGCTCACGACATTGTAAATCTTTTATTAAAGATCAATCAGTTCGGCACAACGGTAGTTTTAGTGACTCACAACCATGATATTGTTAACAGCATTAAAAAAAGAGTGATCACTTTAGATGGCGGACAAATTATTTCCGATCAAAAAACAGGTAAATATATTTTATAATGTTTGTAAATTTATTTAGAACATCAAAATTCGCCGCCCAAAACTTTCGTAGGAACTTATGGTTATCTGTGATCACTGTTTTTATTCTTGTCCTGACCCTTTTCACCATTAGTTTGGTTTTTACTATCAATCTGGTGGCAGACCAGGCATTAAATTCTATTCAGGAAAAAATTGACATTGATATCTTCTTTTCTTCAACTGCGTCTGAAAGTGATATAATCGAAGCGCAGGTTTATTTGCAGCAAATGCCTGAAGTTGACCAGGTGACTTATATTTCCAAAGACGATGCCCTGGAAAAATTTGCTGCATCTCATTTGGATGATCCGAATATTCAGGAATCAATTGCCGAACTTGAAGAGAACCCTTTGCCGGCAAGTCTAGTTGTTACCGCTTATGAACTGGACGATTATAAAGTTATTTTAAATAATTTTGAGGCTAGTCAGTTCAATGAATTCGCTCAAGACAAGTCTTTTACAGATTATCAGCTTGTCATTGAAAAACTTTCCAATATCATCAATCGGATTTATCAGATCGGCTTTATTCTTTCCATATTTTTTATAATCATTTCCGTGTTTGTCGTGTTCAATACAATTCGTATGGCGACTTACGCCCAAAGAGAAGAGCTGGGCATAATGAAATTAGTCGGAGCAACTAATGCCTTTATTCGGGCACCGTTTTTCATGGAAGCAATTTTTTACGCGATATTATCAGCCGTCATTACTATTGTAATTTTCTACCCCACGGTTCTTCTGGCCTCACCGTATATCAATTCATTTTTTGAGGGATACGACTTTGATTTCATGTATTATTTCAATCAATATGTCCTGCATGTTTTCTTCTTGGAATTAGCCGTTGCCCTGTTCCTAACTACTGTTTCCAGCATGATTGCCATTACACGCTACTTAAAAGTTTAAGATATTGACAAAAAGGGTTTACATAAGTATTATCCTTTTTAATATACGTTTATTTATGGGGAGTAGCCAAGCGGTAAGGCACATGGTTTTGGTCCATGCATCGTAGGTTCGAATCCTGCCTCCCCAGCCCTTCGACTCGGATTCACTTCGTGAATTCCTCGCTCAGGACTGTAGCCCCTTCTAACAATTATATTTTATGAAAGAATATAAAAATCAAAACCTATCCTACCAAGCCGGCCTGATAATCGGAGGTATAATCGGCCTGTTCTGGTGCGCGCTGATATTAAATGAATTAATTGGAGTAGAACGAGTCAGTTATATCAATATCATCCAAACTCTGATCATCGGCGGCCTTATATTAGTAACTGTCGGCATTGCCTGCATTACAAAGTTAATTGGCGGAATTCTATTAGTGGTTGAATCAGTCATTGCTTTGCTCCTGATCATTTTTTACGGCTTAAATTATTTTCCCACATTCATCATCATCTTACTTTTACCTGTCCCTGTATTCTTGGCTGGAATTCTATTTATTATCTCACATCTAACTTCTACTCCTAAAAATAAGAAGGCTAAAACAACCAAGCCGACTAAGAAAAAAACCAAGAGTAACAACAAGACTAAAAAGAAAAAATAATATGGATTGTAAAATTTGTAAAAAAATTATCAACATTGCCCCTTCGGCCACATTAGTATTAGACAAGCAAGCCAAAGACCTGATTGCAAAAGGGGAGCCGGTTATCAATCTGACAGCGGGCGAATTAGATTTTCCCGCTCCATTAGAAATCCGAAAAAAAGTCACTAAAGCGACGATCAAAGGATTTAACACTTATACTCCAACTGGTGGATTGCCAGAATTAAAAAAGCTGATCTGTAAGAAATTAAAAAAAGACAATAAACTTTCTTATAAGTCTGATGAAGTGATAGTCACTAACGGAGCTAAACAATCTTTGTTTAATATATTCCAGGTTATTCTTGGCCCAGGCGATGAAGTTATCATTCCCACACCTTACTGGGTTTCATATGTTGAGCAAGTTAAATTAGGTGAGGGCAAGGCCGTTCTCGTGCCCACGGATAATAATTTTGACCTGAATGTCGATGCTGTTTTAAAGGCAATCAATAAAAAAACCAAAGCTATAATAATTAATTCCCCAAATAACCCTACGGGAAAAATTTATTCTGAAGCAAATTTAAAGAAGTTAGCTAAGGGATTAAAGGGAAAAGATGTCTGGGTTATTTCCGATGAAATTTATGAGCATTTGAATTATGGCATCAAACCTGATTCTATTGCCCGTTTTTACAAACAGAGGACTATTATAGTCAATGGTTTTTCTAAGTCACATGCGATTACAGGCTGGCGAGTAGGTTATACTGTGGGAAATAGCCATCTGATTAAATCATTGGAAAAACTTCAGTCCCATTCTTCCGGCAATGTCAGTAATATCATGCAAATTGCCGCCATAGAAGCACTTAAAACTGGCAATAAGTATCCGAAAAAGTTCATTCCTGAACTAAAAAAGAGAAGAAAATATTTAATTGAAAAAATATTGAAAATACCTGGCGCAACTATGGCAGAACCAGATGGGGCATTTTACGTATTTTTTAGAATTCCAGGAATTACTGATGATTCAGAAAAATTTTGCCAAAACCTGTTAAAATATGCTAAAGTAGCTGTAGTTCCGGGCGAATGTTTTGGAAAAAAAGGCTATATCAGGCTTTCTTATGCCAATTCAACCCCAAAGATCAAGGAAGCTATTTCCCGGATAGAAAAATTCATTAAAAACAAACCATGAGAGTTCAAGTCACTGGCTTAGAAAGAGCGGAACTAAGAAAATATATTAAAAAAAATCACCCTGGCCTGAAAATTACCAAAGAAAAGCCAGAGGTCATTATTTGCTATGGCGGTGACGGCACTCTTTTATACGCGGAAAGGCATTTCCCGCGGAAAGTAAAAGTTATGATCCGCAAGAGCCAAGTCTGTGAAAAATGCGTGGCTGAAACCAAGGAAAAGATCCTGACCGAGCTAGAAAAGCGCAACTACAGCATATTCAACCATAATTTATTGGAGGCCAAAGTAAAAAATCAAAAAATCTACGGTCTCAACGATATCCTGATTGGACATTCCCAGATGAACAGCGCCCTTCGCTTTAAAGTTTATCTGAACGAAATCCAGTACGGCCACGAAGTCCTGGGCGATGGCATGCTCGTATCTACGCCGTTTGGGTCCACTGGTTATTACCAAAGCATTACCCGGTCAAATTTTCAGGAAGGCCTGGGCATCGCTTTTTCTAACACTGTTAATGTAATCGGTAATCTGGTCGTAAAGAGCAGTACTAAAATGAAAGTGGAAATTACCCGCGGGCCGGGCATTCTTGTCCAGGACAATGCCAAAGATACGATTGAAGTAGATACGGGCGATATAATTCATGTTTATCGTTCCAAAAGATATGCGCGCCTGGCCATGATCAAAGGCCGGGGCAAGAAATATAATATCGGCATGAGCCAGAATCGCGTCCCGCTGGGATACTGCCAGGTCTGTGGCAAAGAATTTACAGACTATGCCTAATAAGGAAATCTATTTAGTAACATCCAATCCAAGTAAGTTCTTCGAAATCTCTAAGACTCTTAGGGATTTTAATATTAAGGGAAAAAGGATCAACTATGATGTCCCGGAAATAAAATCCGAAGAAATAGAAGAAGTTGTCATAGATAAGGCGTTAAAAGCTTATAGCCATGCCAAGAAACCAATAATAGTGGATGACACCGGCATATTTTTTTCACATTATAATAATTTTCCCGGTACTCATTCCCGGTTTGTCATTATGGGCCTTGGCTTTGAAGGGATTTTCAGATTATTGAAGGGGCAAGACCGGGCTTATTTTAAAACAATGGTGGCCTATATGGCTCCGGGCATGAAAAAGCCTAAATTGTTCAGCGGGGTTTGCCGCGGACACATGCTCACCCGCAGAAGGGGCCGCATGAGGGCAAAAATGCCTTATGACGACATTTTTATTCCGGATGGGGACTCTTTGACCTTTTCCCAAATGGGCGTGGAAAATAAGCAAAAATACGACCATCGGTCTAAAGCAATTAAACGGTTTGCTAAGTGGTACACGCAGGCTCGTCAGGAGACTCGCCCTATTGGTAAATAATTACGTTTAAAATTATTCAATAGCCCGAGTCTCCCGACGAGGGCGCACATAAATACATGAATAAACACCAAATAATAATTTATTACGGAGAACTAGCTCTTAAAGGAAAAAATAGAGCTTTTTTTGAAGATAAGCTAGTTCAAAATATCCGGACTGCACTTTCCGACCATGACCCAAAGTTGACTAAAACTTTTGGACGTTTATTTTTAACTGCTCAAGCTAAAGACAAGAAAGACATAACCAATAATTTAAAGCAAATTTTCGGTCTTAGCCATTTCACATATGTAACTGAAGCAGACTTAGACATGGCTGATATTGAAAAAAAAGTTCTAGAAAAAATTAAAACCGAGAAATTTAAATCATTTGGAATAAAAACTAACCGCATAAATAAAAACTTTGCCAAAAATACCGATCAAATAAATATCCAGATAGGGGACACGGTCCGAAAAAAATCCGGGGCAAAAGTTGATCTTGATAATCCTGAGTTGGCCATTAATATTGAAATCTTAGACAAGAAAGCCTATATTTTCACAAACAATGACAATTATGCCGGACTGAGCGGTCTGCCTGTTGGCGTATCTGGAAAATTAGTCTCTATGATCTCCTCTGGAATCGACTCACCAGTGGCCTCATACCTCATGATGAAACGCGGCGCCAAGATTATTTACACTCATTTCCATTCCCAACCATTCACTAAAAAAGACTCAGAAGAAAATGTAAAACAAATTATAGAAACTTTAGAAAAATATAATTCCACCAGCAAATTCTATTCTGTCCCGATCGGCGAGCTACAAAAACAGATCTCTGTAGAGGCGCCTTCTAACCTTAGAATCATATTGTACCGTCGCATCATGATAAAAGTCAGCAACCTTATCGCTAAGAAAGAAAAGGCTTTAGGCCTTGTTACCGGCGAATCTTTGGGCCAGGTGGCCTCGCAGACTTTAGAAAATATGCTGGTCACTGATGACGCTTCTGATATTCCTATTTATCGTCCTTTAATCAGTTTTGATAAACAAGAAGTGGTTGATCTGGCCAAAGACCTAGGCACTTACGACATCTCCATCCGCCCGGTTGATGATTGTTGTACTTATCTGGCTCCGCCTCAAGTCGCCACTAAGGCTAAACTTGATGAGATTTTGAAGATTGAGGAAGAACTGGATATTGATAATAAGCTTTTGGGATTATTTAAATCTCTTGAAAAATAGGTGCTATGATTAAAATAATCCCATATTCGGACAAATATAAAGAAAAGGTAATAAGCTTGATTTTAAACATCTGGGAAAAAGAATTTGATTACAAAGGTGTTGCCAGGCCTGATATTTATAATATTCCTGGATTTTATCAAAACGATAAAGATAGTAATTTTTGGTTAGCTCTATCAGATAACGAATTAATTGGCACTATAGGGCTTATCAAAAAATCAGACAATTCTGCATTCTTAAAAAGAATGGCCATAAAAAAAGAATTTAGAAAACAAGGTTTAGGAGAAAAACTGCTTCAAACTGTAATTCAATTTGCCGATGAGCATGATATAAAAACAATTTATGTTGGTACAGTTCCAGAAAACACGGAAGCGCTAAAATTCTATAAAAGTCATGGTTTCAAAGAAAATAATTTTGTACCAGAAGGAATAGTCGTTTCAGACAATCCAATTTGTTTAAAATTAAATTTGTGAATAAGGCAGCTAACAGCAGTAAATGAAATTTTTGGTGGCAATTTGACTTATTTGGTAAATACTAGTATTTTATACTTAAGATTCACCTATTAAATATATGTCAAAAATAATTTTGAAAAATATAATCTGGAAAGAAGGCAAGCATTACGTTGCCCAATGTCTTAATGTAGAGGTATCTAGTTTTGGTAAAACAAAAAAAGAAGCCTTGGAAAATCTAGATGAAGCCTTAAGATTATATTTTGAAGACATTAAAACGCCCCGTGTAACAAAAGTAGAAAGACCTGAAGTAGTAAAGCTGTCTTTGACTCATGCCTAAACTTTATTCATCAGACCAAATCATCAAAGTCCTGCAAAAAAAGGGCTTTTTTTATATTTTCCAAAAAGGCAGTCATGTAAAATTTCGTAAATCTGGAAGTCCGACCCTGACAGTTATTATCCCGGCTGGAAGAAAAGAAATACCAATGGGTACTTTTAAATCTATCCTTCGCCAAGCCAATTTAGCTGAAAAAAATTTCAAGAAAAAGTAAGTCAACCTTAAAAAATCCGTTGAAAAATAATAAATACAACTTAGCAATAATAGGTGGCGGCCCCAGCGGAATGATCGCGGCCGGGCACGCAGCCGAACTAGGCTCGCGTGTTCTTTTATTAGAAAAAAATCCTCAGTTAGGTATTAAACTATTAATGACAGGCAAAGGCCGGTGTAATATTACCAATGCGGAAGAAGATATAAAAAAATTGATAGAAGTATATGGAAAAAATGGCAAATTTTTATATTCAGCCCTAAATAAATTCTCCAATAAAGACGTGGTAGAATTTTTTGAAAGCAAGGGATTGAAAACAAAAGTAGAGCGAGGCAATAGAATCTTTGCTACGTCAGACAGTTCCAAAGATGTGGTAACTTGTTTAGAAAACTATCTTAAAGAAAATAATGTTGAAATTAAATTAAATAGTCCGGTTGAAAAAATTATTGTTAAAGAGGGAAAAATTGAAAAAATAATATTAAAAAAAGGCCAGGAAATTACGGCTGATAAATATATTATTGCCACAGGAGGGAAATCTTATCCTGGCAGCGGCTCAAGCGGTGATGCTTATAAATGGTTGGAGAAGATGGGACACACTATCAATAAGCCGATCCCTGCCCTTACTCCGATTATTGTTAAAGAAAAAATCGTTGAAAAATTAGAGGGCTTGAGCCTGAAAAATGTTGAAGCAAGCCTTTGGGACAATAAAAAAATCGCCTCATTCTTTGGTGAAGCTTTGTTCACGAATAATGGCATGAGCGGGCCGATAATATTAAATTTAAGCAAGATCGTCAGTGAAAATCCGTCAAAAAATCTGAAATTAAAAATAGATTTCAAGCCCGCTCTTGATTTTCCCACTCTAGACAAGCGAATTCAACGAGACTTTGAAGAAAATAGTAATAAACAATATAAAAACAGCATAAACAAGCTCATGCCGGCCAAACTCATTCCGGTCATGATTGAATTATCCAAAATTGATCCCAATAAAAAAGTAAATGAGATTACAAAAGAAGAACGAAAGAGATTAATCAAGTTATTAAAAGAATTTGAACTAAATGTAAATGGAGTGGTTGGCTTTGAAAAGGCGATCGTAACTTCCGGCGGAGTGGATATAAAAGAAGTTAATCCAAAAACAATGCAGTCAAAAATTATTGATAACCTTTTTTTAGCCGGAGAAGTATTAGACATAGACGGCCCGACCGGTGGGTATAATCTGCAAGTCGCGTGGAGTACCGGGTATTTAGCCGGTGAAAATTAATCAGGCCCCGAATTCATTCGGGGTTTTTTAATAAATGTGATAAAATAAAACCATAATATAAAAAAAATCATATGAAAAAAGGAGTAATTATAAATGGAATTTACGTGCTGTTGATCGCAATTCTTGCTGTTGCCGCCATAGCTGCTGTTCCCAGAATGGGGTCCAGCCTGGATAACAAGCTCACCCAAAACACGTCAAAAATGATAGAAAAAGTCGGCGCTGATTACGTTCCGCTGGTTCAAAAAACTCCGGATAGATACGATTTATTGATTGAAGCTTCAGAAAAACAATTTGATCTGGAACAGGATTATGTGTTTCCCGCTTTTATGGCCCAGGATTATTTTAAAGGCTATGCGGACATGAACAGTATAAAAGAACTGCAATTACCTCGTGATAATAAGGCACAAGTGGATTTTCAGTTTGGCTGGTATTTCTGGTCAGGCAATTACTTTGATGAAAATGACAATGAAGTTGATATAGTTATCGTATTTTTCCGCCGCGCCTTATATCCGCCGCCCATTGCTCATGAAATGGGGCTGACTGATTTAGAAAATCAAATCGTGCAAACTGTTGTTGGAGTAAATTATGCTGACCAAAATCTTCACCTAACAGGCAGTAATCCGATTGTTTCCGGCGCCTCAGGCGAATTGGAATTTAATGGCGATCCGTTCCTGGCTTCTGTTGGAAAAAGTACAGCTAGCAGCCATCAGGCAGGTGAGATTTTTCCGATGAAAATCACAGTTGATGATCCTGAAGCTGACTTGAAAATAGATTTAGACCTGAATGAAAGTAAGCCAGTATTGCTTCAGGGAGATCAGGGCAAGGCTCCGGATATCTTTGGATTAGGCACTTGGTATTATTCTTATCCAAATATCAAGACAACTGGTACTGTTACCCATAATGGCGAAACCAGGACTCTTGGGGGTAAAACATGGATGGATCACCAATGGATGGTCGGTATTTCTCCGAATGGATATCCAAAAAATATATTTATACAAGCCCTAGCTAACATTACTAATGGCTTTCAGCAAAAAGTGCCTGCTTCTTTTGGTTGGGACTGGTCTGATGTCCAATTTGATGATGATACGGAAATTACATTTGCTTCTCCTCATTCTGTCGCCACGACTGATCTGAATAATATGGGCGATCAACCCCCGGCGGACGAGACCAGGGATATTTCCGGAAAATATATCAATGAAGATGGCAGTTATGAAAATGTTGATGGCACAATAACAATCAATAAATGGATGCGCAGTGATAAATCAGATGCCTGGTATCCCAATGGCTGGGAAGCGGAATTTCCCGATAAAAAACTCAAATTTACCATGACCCCGACCGTTGATGATCAATTCATTTATTCTGCCGGAAGTGAAATCCGCGAAGGGGGCACATTTGTTGAAGGCACTAAAGACGGTAAAGACGTCTCCGGCTATGGTTTTGGTGAAGGCGTTGGTTATGGCGGCCGTGATTACTTTTTAAAGGATAATCTTGGAATTCTTGGTATAGAAGACACTCCGGAAAACCGATCACTGCTATCTGCTCATCCGCCCGGTGCTTGGCTGGTAATTCAAAGTATCTGCGTTCTAATCTCACCATTAGTGCTATTAATTTTAATAATTATGTTAATTGTTCACTATGTCAGAAAAAAACATCGATCCTAGCCTGCAAAAATTACTTGATTTAGCTGATGTAAAAATTAATGGCAATCGACCCTGGGATATGCAAGTTCATAACCCCAAGCTTTTTCAAAGAATTCTCGCCGAAGGATCTTTGGGCCTGGGCGAAGCTTATATGGATGAATGGTGGGACTCGGAAGCAGTTGATGAATTAATAAACCGTTTTCTTAAATCAGACGCTGATAAAAAACTCAATATATCTCCAAAAATTGCCTGGCTTATTCTGAAAGCAAAAATATTAAATCAGCAAAATAAGATCAAAGCCCATGAAGTCATTAAAAAACATTATGACATCGGTAATGACCTTTATCAGAAGATGCTTGACAAAAGCATGGCTTATACATGCGGATATTGGAAAAACGCTGACAATTTAGAAGATGCCCAGGCAGCCAAGCACGATTTGATTTGCCGAAAATTAAAAATTGAGCCAGGCATGACTTTACTTGATATCGGATGCGGCTGGGGAAGTTTGATTAAATACGCGGCGGAAAAATACAAGGCCAAAGCCATTGGCATTACTCTCTCAAAAGAGCAGGCCAGGCTGGCAAAAAAATTATGCCAAGGTCTGAATGTTGAAATAAAGATAATGGATTACCGGGCTTTAAAAGAAAAATTCGATCGCATTGTTTCTGTCGGCATGTTTGAACATGTGGGCTATAAAAACCATTATGAATATTTTAATTCTACCTGTAAAAGCCTAAAAGACAACGGTCTCATGCTTTTACACACTATTGCCGGCAATACTTCAGTAAAAAATACTAATGCCTGGTTGGATAAATATATTTTTCCTAATGCTGTCCTGCCTTCAGCCAAGCAAATCACGACCGCTTATGAAGGTCTTTTCCGTTTGGAAGACTGGCATAATTTCGGTACTTATTATGACAATACATTAATGGCCTGGCATAAAAATTTTAATGACAATTGGGATAAAATAAAAGATAATTACGATGAAAGATTCTTCCGCATGTGGAATTACTATCTATTGACCTGCGCCGGGACTTTCAGATCTCATCGCAATCAACTTTGGCAAATCGTATTTTCTAAAACTAGTTCGCAACGCACTTATGAAAGTTGTCGTTAATTATTCTCCTTTCCAAGTTACGTTCGGCCTGTCTTTGAGCGAATACTCATAAATGCCTTTTAGTTTGTGGTAGGCGTTTGGATATACAAAAGTTTTTTTATCCAGCATTGAAGCGGCAATCGCCACATGAGCGCGATTCGTGTGCACTTCTTCATATTTAGAAATCTCCTCTAAAAAACTGACCCACTGAAATTCTATTCCCACTGACACATCATTATTTTCCACGTCTTTAGGAATGATACTTGAATCATTTTTTTCTTCATCTGTGCGCATTGAATAGAGAACTCCTTGCCCCGGTTTTTTCCATTTTCCGAAATCCATATTAAAAGCCATATCATCATCCATAAAAAGATTTTCTCTAAATTTCATATTTTGTTCCAGAGAATTATGGCTGTATCTTTCCCGGGCAAATATTTTTACATTTATGGGTAAAGTAGTGATAAATTTTTTAACTTTCTCATTACATAAATCAAAGCTTGATGGAAGAATATAAACATCTTCAAAAACATTAAAAAAAGGCTCAATTTCATCTATAATACCGTCAAAGATGGGTCCATAACCACCACAGCCGTTAATAAACAAGGTTTTGCCTCTGATTCCATCAGGATAATTTTTTTTAAGAGAAGCATTTAATTTATAGTTTTTCCACGCTTCTTTTGGCTCTCCAAATTTAAATGGAGTCAAATATCTTCTAATAAAATTGCTATTCTGATTAATTTTTTGGACTTTAATACCTTGTTTTCTAAGTAGTGTTTCAGTCCCTTCTAGAATCAGGCCATCGCCTTTATTCCCAATTGTTTTCAACAAAAAAACTTCTTCATTATTTTGCGCCTTTTGTCGAAAAAGTTCTTCTGTTTTCATTGAGTTTTTATCGAAACATTGCTAAAATCATATTATATTAGTTTTAACACATAAATCAACTAAAACAAAAACTTATGAAGGCATGGATTGCAATTTTATTAATGTTTTTAACTCTCATAATTGGCATGGGTTTAGCCGGTGCCGGTGTTTGGTATTGGCAAAATGATATTTTCGAAGAGATGGAAAGTGAATACATCCAAAAAGAAGCCACTTTGAACGCAAAATTTGAAAAGCAGGATACCGAACTATCGAATCTGTCTACTCAAGTAGCTACTTCACAATCCCAGCTAGAAGAGCAGGAAACTATCTTGAAAACTCTGCCCCTTCTATTTTTTACCCCGGGCGGAAGCTTTGAAGAATCAGAAAAAAAAGAGTTAAAGAAAAAAGTATTCGATCCCTATGTAGCTTATCATGCTGATGAAGGCCAGGATGTAGTAACCATGGATATTCAGACTTATGATGAAGACGGTGATTATTTATATGTTATGGATGCTTATTTTGCTGATGAAACACACAACGGTTTTTTATGGGGTAATGTATTAGATGATTCTCTTTGGTGGTATCCGGAATGCATGGATGAATGTGAATTTACAGAAGAATTTTCCGAAACTTATCCAGAAGTTGTAAGCGCTTATAAAAAGCAGTATGAAATTGCAAACGAAGGAATTTAAAATAATACGTAAGCGACCTACCAAGCAATTTGCTAAGTAGGTCGTTACCATGGGGAATCTTGAATTCCTCCTCGCATTAGCCCTCCTTTCTCTCTGCCAATTGCTCCAATAACTTCTTTTGGATGTATGCCATTCCAGCCGGCGTGAGCTCATATTCATTACCAATCAAGATTATCCGTCCGCACTTCTCCAGGTAGGCAACTTCCCTAAGGAACTTTTCCCGGCTATCCAGGAACTTGCCGCCGAAGTGCTGGCGGATAAAATTCCACATCCCAGCCGGCGTCTTTGGGCCATCCAACAAGCCGATCAACAAATAAGCTCTTTCCATGGTCCTTCTCTCTCCTAAGGTTTATCCCAAATTACCAATTCCTTTATGATAAGTCAATTTTTTGCTATAATAAATATATGAAATTAACCTTTTTAGGCGCAGCTGGAGAAGTAACCGGATCATCCTACCTGGTAGAGACAGAATCTGCCAAATTTTTAGTTGATTGCGGCATGTTTCAGGGAGGCCACTTTTCTGAAGATAAGAACCTGGAAAAATGGAAATTTGAGCCAGCCGAGCTTGATTTTATTATTATAACGCATTCTCACCTGGATCATTGCGGGCGTCTGCCTAAACTAGTTAAAAATGGCTTTAAAGGAAAAATATACTCAACCCATGCTACATCTGATTTTATGGAAATATTTTTAGCTGATAGTGCCCATGTTATTCGCATGGAAGCAAGGCGCCGAAAAAAACCTGCCTTATATGAAGAAAACGATGTGAAAGCCATGAGCAAGCTTCTTGTAGGTGAAAATTATAATGAAAAAATCCAACCAAAAGAGGGGATTGAATTCCGGTTAAGAGACGCCGGCCATATTTTAGGGTCAGCCATTATTGAATTATGGATCGAAGACAAAAAAATAGTTTTTTCAGGAGATCTGGGCAACCCGCCTGTTCCGATTGTTAACCCGCCGGAATTTATTGATGAGGCAGACTATGTTTTATTAGAATCAACATACGGCGGCCGCGTGCATGAAGATTCCCGGACAAGAAGGCTGATGTTGTCGTCTGCAATTTATGAAGTTGCCACTATGAAAGGCATCCTTATGATTCCGGCTTTTGCTATGGAAAGGACCCAGGAAGTCCTATTTGAATTAAATGCCTTGGAAGAAAATAATGACATCCCGCCGATTGATATATATCTTGATAGTCCGCTCGCCATTAAAGCTATGTCCGTCTTTCGGAAGCACGAGGCATTATTTAATGTTGAAGCCCATTCACTAATTGATTCCGGGGATGACATCTTTGATTTTTCCGGCTTAACAATGACCGAAAGCACTGAAGCTTCCAAAGCCATTAAAACAAAACCTAATCCAAAAATGATCATTGCCGGATCTGGCATGTGCCATGGCGGCCGCATCATGCATCATCTTAAGGACCATCTCGGAAATTATAAGAACCAGGTTTTAATTGTCGGTTATCAGGTAAAAGGGACTTTAGGCCGCCGCCTGGTTGAAAATGAAAAAGTGGTAAGAATTTATGGCCAGGAAATCAAGGTAGAAGCCAAGACTCGCGCCATTGGCGGTTATTCCGCGCATGGCGATCAGCCTAAGCTATTAGAATGGGTAGAAAAATACAAGAAAAAACCAAAAGGCATGTTCATAGTTCATGGCGAACCAGACCAATCATATGCCCTGGCCGACGCTATTAAGACCCAATTTGACATCCAGGCGGCCGTGCCTTCACAATTTGAGTCAGTTGATCTATAATATATAAGCATTAAAATTAAAATAAAAATATGAAAAAATGTGATGCTAAGTGCAGCGGAACAATAGTGGGCATAGTAATATTTGTCGTACTAGTGGCCGCTGTTATTTTTTTCTTCACAAAAACAGAAAAAGGCAAAGAAGTCAGCAAAAAAATGTCTGACACAGCTAAAGATATTGGTGCAAAAATTGCCAATGAGATTGAAAAGAAAAAAAGCCTTTCCAAAAAAAAATACGATGAAATCGTGGATAATATTGTGGATGAATATAGCGATAATAAAAATATCGCGAAAAATGTTAAGACCGGCCTGAAAAAAGAGCTTAAGAACCAGTGGAAATATATCAAGACCGA
Source organism: Patescibacteria group bacterium (assembly GCA_018822435.1). Taxonomy (GTDB): domain Bacteria; phylum Patescibacteriota; class Patescibacteriia; order UBA9570; family JAHJKD01; genus JAHJKD01. Next base: position 17,129 of record JAHJKD010000048.1, on the reverse strand, counting down.
AGTTAAAAAATAAAATATAAAATTATGGGAAAAGCAAAAAACGTGGTGGCCGGTGCGGCCGTCGCCGCGGCCGTCGCGGCCGCTGTAACGATCTTTTTTACCAGTACAAAAAAAGGGCAGGAAACTAGTGCTAAAATTAAAAAATACGCGACTGAATTAGGCCAGAAAATTTCAGAAAAATGCGAACAGCAAAAAGAATTAAACAAGAAGAAGTATGACGAGATCGTTGATAAGGCTGTCGATGAATATGCCGCTGATAAAAAATTAGCCGCTAAAGTATCTGATCTGGTCAAAACTGATCTAAAAAAGCGCTGGACCGACGTAGAAAAAGCCAGTACAAAAAAACCTGCTCCACAAAAGAAGACAACTACTAAAAAGAAATAAGCTTTGTTCACAGGCATAACCCAACCAAGCAAGATTGAAAAGATCAAAAAATCAGGGTCGAAATTTTTAATTTGTGTTAAAAGACCATCAAAATTTAAAACTAAAGTAGGGGACAGTGTTAACATAAATGGAGTATGTTCCACTGTTATTAAAGAAACTCATGGCAAGATATGCTTTGAATACATGGAAGAGACCCTTAAAAAAACCAATGCCGGTGATTGGAAAAAGGGGGATATTGTTAATATTGAACACAGCTTAGGCATGCAGGACCTTTTGGGCGGACATCTTATCGGAGGCCATATTGAATGTTTGGGGGAAGTTAAAAAAATGGAAAAAAAGGCTAAGTCCAGAATTTTGCATATTGAATATCCGAAAAAATATTATAAATATATTGTAACAAAAGGATCAGTATCTATTAATGGCGTCAGCCTGACAGTAATAGAAGATAAAAAAGGTAAATTGAGCGTTTCTTTGGTTGACCATACCATTAAAACAACAAACCTAGGCAAATTGAAAAAACATGATAAGGTAAATCTTGAATTTGACTTAATTGCTAAATACCTGGAAAAAATATATGGCTAAAATTGCAATAATAAAAAGCACTTTCAACGAAGAAATCGTGGATAAAATGATAGTTGAAATTGAAAAGCTCGGCTTTGAATTTGATATAATAATAGTTCCGGGCGCATACGAAATACCTATCGCTCTGGCAGAAAAAGCCGATTCCTATGATTACATGGCCTGTGTCGGCTGTTTAATTAAGGGGGAGACCAAGCATTTTGATGTTATAGCCGATTCTATTGCTAAGCAGATCCTAGAAATAAGCATAGATAAAAAGACTCCGATTGGATTCGGAGTAATTACCGCACTGAATCGGGCCCAAGCAGAAAAAAGAACCCACTTAGGCAAGCAAGCTATTTTAGCAGCCAAGTTAACATGGGAAGAATTATATGGAAAAAATAATTGATTTAAAAAATCTTAAAAAAGAAGATTTAAAAGAAGCTGGCTATAAAGCCGCTTATTTAGGTGAGCTCGTTAAAATGGGATACAATGTTCCTAAAGGATTTGTTATTACTAGAGATTTTTTTAATGAATATCTGAAACAAACAGACCTTGATGTCCAAATTAATGCCCAGATCGATAAAATTAATTTTGCTGATCTGAATTCTCTTCGCAAAACATCAGAAGTTATTTACGATTTGATTCAACGTACCGACATCCCCCCGACCCTGGAAAAAAATATTAAAAAGCATTACAATGATCTCGAAGAAAAATATTTAGCCGTGCGCTCTTCTGCGACCGATGAGTATGAAAACGTCGCTTCCTGGGCGAGGGAACTGCCCTCCTACCTGCTTGTGCACCACAATGATCTGATTGAATATATTAAAAAGTGCTGGGCCGCGATCTATCACCCGCAATGCCTTTCTTTTCGTTGTAATCGCATTTTAAAGGATTGTGATATTGTTAATGCCGTTTTAATACAAGAAATGATAAATCCAAAGCTGACTGGGTCAATATTCTCTATCCACCCGGTTACTTGTGACCGCAACCAGATGGCCATAGAAGCCCTTCATGGTTTGGCTGAAACTGATCCTGATGAACAAATTCATCCTGACACATATATTATCGACAGAAAAACCAAAAAAATAATAGATGTGAATGTTTCCCCGCAGGAATTCATGTTAAAAAAGTCTGGCGGCAAAATGAAACATGTTGAACTGCGTTTAAAGCAAAAATTTACTCAAAAATTAACATCTGCCCAGCAAAACCGGCTTATTGCCATAGTTGAAAAGGCCGAGCAGGCATTTGAAAAGCCCATTGTGATTGAATGGGCCATGGAAGGTAAGGAAATATCAATCCTGCAAGTTAACCCGTTTTCGTTTTGCGAACATAAGGTAAAGTAAAGTAAAAAGTCGTCCCTTTATTTTCTTCTGATTCAAACCCAATATTGCCATGATGTTTATCCACAATATCTTTGGCAATATAAACACCCAGGCCAGCTCCCTGGGTTTCGTATTTTAATATGTTGTCAGCTCGAAAAAACTTAGTAAATATCTTCTTTTTTGCCGCTTCTGGAATGCCCAGGCCTTCATCAATAACTTTTGTCAGTAAAAAATTCCCATTTTTTTCAAGAGTAATAATCACTTCACCTTTTGGATGCGAATATTTAATGGCATTATCAATTAAATTGGAAAGTAACATTTTTATTTTCTCCGCATCCAGAGTTAATTCGGTTTTTAAGCCCTTTTCCATCTGCACACTTACTTTAATTTCTCGTTTTTCAGATTGATTCGCTAATTCTGCTATTACTTCTTTTACAATTTTAAGATAATCAACTTTTTTAAAATCATATTGAAATTCTTGCTGTTCAATTTCCGTAATACGCAGCAAAGAATCAATTAATTTAACCATTCTGTCTGTATTTTCTTTAGCCCGGCCCAAGAATTTATTTTGTTCAGCTGTCATTTTTCCTAAATCTCCTGACTCAAACATATCTATGGTCCATCGCACACCAGACATCGGGGTGCGTAGTTGATGGGCGGCAAAAGAAACAAACTCAGATTTCATGGCGTCCAACTCTTTTGTTTTTTCTAATTCCCTGGCTAATGCCTTCTGGGTTTTATCAATGTCAACTGCCATCTTATTAAAGGTATTCGCGAAAACGCCTAATTCATCATTTCTTTTCACCTCAACCTGAATAAAATCACCTTTACCAAATAATTCGGCCGCTTTAATAAGTTTATTGATCGGCCGGGTAATATTTGAAGATAAGAAGATGATCAGGAATATAATAATTAATACAGTCGCAGCCAAAACGATTATTAAATATAGAGTAATCCGATTGGCTGTCTTTTCAATTTGAGAGTTGGCAGAATCAATTTCTTCTGTAACTTTTCGGGATATTTCATTATCCACAAAACCCAAGAAAGTATTTTTAGCTTCATTCGCCTCATTTAATTTCGCATCCAATCCGGCGGTATGATGGGCATTAGGATCTTTCTCGTATTCGGCCACTAATGCGTCTAAATTATTATTTACCGAAATAAGTTGGTCGTTAAAATCCTGAGTAAATTCAAAATCCTCTTCAGTAAAACCTACTTCAAACAAATCTAGTTCATTAGAAATAGCATCTTTAAATCGATCTTCGTATCGTTGTTTGCTATCTTGATTTCCGGTTAAAATATAATCATAAGCCGCTATGTAAGATCGTTCAATATTATCTTTCATTGAGATCGTCGCTTCTAGCGTGGGAATAGCCTCATTCGATAATTTCAAAAAGCTATCTTGTACATCGGATATGGAAGTAAAGCTTAAAAACCATGAATTTACAGTAATATAAATCATGACCGCGAAAATCAAACCTAGTTTGTATTTGATTTTTATGTCCCTTAGGAACTGGAAAAATCCCTTCATATAGAAAAATTATAACACATATGGTATATTATAGACAAGAAAATTAAACAAAAAATATGGCTGATAAAATGCCTATGCAACCAAATCAACCTCAACAACCTATTCAACCTGCTCCTCAGCCGCCTCAACCAGAACAAGCTCCCCAGGCTGAACCCCAGCAACCACAAGCAGATGCTGTTGATATTTTCTCAGAAACAGAGTCAAAGGCTGCTCCAGGAGGGGCCCCTCAACAAGCTCCAACCATGCAGCAAACTATTCTTACTCCAAAAGAGCAAGATGAGCTTTTTAAAAGGGAAAAATTATCGACTGTGCAAAAATTAATACTAATTATTATTGCTGTTCTAGTAATTGCCGGCCTGGTAGGCGGAGGTATTTGGCTTTATCTTACTTTAACAAAAGATAGTGGCGCTCAGCCAGAGGCAGTTGAAGTAATAGAAGAAGGGCCAGTTAACGAAGAGATTGTTATTATTGATACAGATAAAGACGGACTTACAGATTTAGAAGAAGAAAAATACGGTTCTGATCCAAATAAAAAAGATTCAGATGGGGACGGTTTTAATGACGGTGAAGAAGTTAAAAATGGCTTTGATCCCATGGGTCCGGGAAAACTTAAATAATATATAAATGAAATTTCTAAAATTTGTACCACTAGCGTGCTTATTATTAGTCTTTTTATTTCCCCAAAGTTCTTTTGCTTCTACAAAAACAATAGCAATTACCAAGGCTTCGGCCATCGTTGACGAATATACGGCCCAGGAAAAGGGGATTACGCTTTCTACCAAACGTATGAGCGTGGGCATCCCCGCCGGTACTTTCAATGAAGCATTCAAGGTTCGCCTTAAAAAACCACCAAAAAAACTCCAAAATCGAACAAAAAAGAAAATGATCGGGCCCTCATTACGGCTCCAGATCAATTCCAACCAAGATGGCATGCTAGAAAAGCCTGTTCATGTCGCCTTAAAATACAAATCAAAGAAAAATAAGAAAAAAACTGTTGCTTATTACGACCGATCAGGAAGAAAATGGCGTAAACTAGACACCCGGCTAGATACTGATAAAAAAATCGCTTATGCAGATATTTATTTCCCTTTTGTGCGATTGACGGTCTTACAAAGCCGCAAGAAAAAACAAGAGCCAAGAAAAGAAAGCGATTATTCTGATTTTTATTACGGCCTTGATGCCGGTTCGGCTGTTGTGATAGACGCCAAGAGCGGCGCTGTATTATTCGATAAAAACAAGGATCAAAAACGGTCCATTGCATCACTGACAAAATTAATGACCGCCCAGATATTTTTGGATTCAGGCAAAAATATGCAGGATACGGTTACTTACAGTTCTTCCTGTAACCGTGAATGCGTATGTCTCTATGTGGACGATGGTGAAACTATGAAAGTGCAAGATTTATTTTATACCACTCTAGTTGGCTCAGCTAACAATGCGGCGGTTGCGTTATCTAAAACAACTGGATATTCTGATCAGGATTTTGTTGCCAAGATGAACGAAAAAGCCCGGGACTGGAATTTATCCGATACCCAATTTGTCGAACCCAGCGGCCTGGACCAAAATAATATGTCCACTGCCCATGAATATGCCAAGCTCGCAAAAAAAGCCCTGAAAGAGATGGATATTTTGCAGGCTTCTACTACTAAATATTATGAATTTTGGACGCAAAACACGGGCGAATGGCACGGTATAACTAATCAGAACAAACTCCTATACCGTGATCTTTACGTTCTTGGCACAAAAACAGGCTTTACTTATGAAGCCATGTTTTGCCTGATGGTCAAAGCCAGGCAAGGGGACGAAGAAGTAATTGTCGTAATTTTAGGTAACCCTAGTTATGCTGACAGTGCTAATGAAGTATATGACCTGACTAAATGGGCATTTGATAATTATGACTGGTAGTATATAATATATCCCGTATGAAACACCATGTAAAAAAATTAATTGAAAAGCCAATTTTGGCAGGGATTGCATCGTCAGTTCTCGTGATTACATATTGTGGGGTAATTGCTATATTTTTTATCCTTGCCGGAGAGACATCATTTGCCCCGGTAGACGGTCCGAATTTCTTTTTCTTTATTTTCATGTTGATATTATTCGTATTGTCAGCCGCTGTTTGCGGTGTTCTTGTATTCGGGCTTCCCGTATATTTTTTAATCCAAAATGATATAAAAAAAGCCAGCCTTTATTTGGCAGCTATTTTAGCAGCCATTGTATTTTTCCTGGTTGTAGTCGCCAATCTGATATTATTGGCTCAAACTATTAAATAATGAGGTTTTTCCTTCTCATCTTAAAAAACCTATCCCGTCACAAAACAAGGACTGTTCTGGCCGTGGTCGGAATTTCCATTGGTATTGCCACTATTGTGGCCCTAAATTTAGTTATGGAAAATGCGTCAAAAATGATCGAAGACACCTTTATCAAACAGGGTGATTTCGATTTTACGGTCGCCAAGGCCGGCAGTGCCGATGTGATTGTCAGTTATATTAAAGAAGAACAGATAAATATGGTAAATGAGATGCCTGGTATCCAGGATTCGGCCGGCCTGCTCATTTATATGGTGCCCTTCAACAATAATCCATACTTTTTTTCCTTCGGGCTTAAAAAGGAAAAACTGGAATTGGGCGGAGTCAACCTGATCGAAGGCCGCGCCTTTGAAGATGATGCTGAAGACGAGGTGATCATCGGCAAAGTTGCTTCAAAAAATTATGATAAAAAGATCGGCGATACTATTAATCTTAATGAAAATGATTATGAAATAGTCGGCATATATGAAACAGGAACAGCCTTTCAGGACGGCGGCACCATGATGCCCCTGGCCAATGCCCAAAAACTCCAGGATCTGGAAGATACAGTAAATTTATTATTCGTGAAAATAGCGGAAAATTATAATGTAGAGGAGATCGCCCAAATGATTGAAGATGACTCTAATGAAGAATTGGTGTCAATTATTGATATTGATGATTTTGATGCCGTTGACCAGGGTATTAAAATTATGGATGCCGGCACCTGGATGATCGGTATATTAGCCATCATCATCGGCGGCATCGGCGTCATGAACACGATGGTTATGTCTGTTTCCGAACGGACCCGGGAAATCGGCGTTCTCCGGGCCGTAGGCTGGAAAAAAAGCCGGGTTCTCCTTATGATTTTATGCGAGACATTATTGATCGCCCTGATCGCTATCATTATCGGCTGCGGCATGGGTGCCGGTGCTGTCCGGTTGCTAATGTTCTCTGACATTGCTGAAGGTTTCTTAAATCCCTCTTATTTTGAATATACTACTTATCTGAAAGCCATTATTGTGGCGGTATTGGTTGGCATGGTCGGCGGGCTGTATCCCGCCTGGAAAGCCTCACGCCTTTCACCATTAGAAGCATTAAGATATGAATAATTATAATTGCTCCAATTTAATGGTCCAGATCAAGAACCTGTCCAAAGAATTCGAAGAAGGACGAGTAAAAGCTTTAAATGGTATTAATCTGACGATCAAAGAAGGTGAGTATATTTCCATAATGGGACCATCTGGTTCAGGAAAATCTACTTTACTTAATATGATCGGTGCTTTAGACCGTCCCACTAGCGGAGAAATATTTATAAACAAGCATAATCTGGCTGACGTTAAAAATCTGGCTAAATTCCGCTCTAAAACAATCGGCTTCATATTCCAACTTCATAATCTTATCCCGACATTAACCGCTAAAGAAAACGTGCTTATTCCCATGTTTGAAGCCAGGGGTAAGGGCAAGGATAAGAAAAAAAAGGCGGAAGTACTGCTTAAAAAAATGAATTTAGGCAAAAGAACAGATTTTATGCCCACAAAAATGTCTGGCGGAGAAAGACAGCGGGTGGCTATTGCCCGATCTCTGGCTAATAATCCTAAAATAATATTAGCTGATGAACCAACCGGGGACGTGGATTCAAAATCAGGCGCCATGATCATGGATATCTTAGAGGAAATTAATAATAAAGAAAAAACCACTCTAATTGTGGTCACTCATGATCCTGTTATCGGTGCTCGGGCGCATCGGAAACTAAAAATGCTCGATGGCCGGTTTCAAGAGGAGGCCAATTCATAAAAATATTCATGCACCCGGGTGTCTTCTGTTAATTCGGGATGAAAAGTAGATCCCAAAATATTGCCCTGTCGCACTAAGACAGGCTCTTTTTTATATTCAGTTAAAACTTCAACGTCTTTTCCTGTAGAGATAATTTTCGGCGCCCGAATAAATACCCCTTCTAAATTATTAAATTTTTTTGAAGAGAGGGAAGAGGTAAAAGAATGCAGCTGCCGTCCATAAGCATTTCTTTTGACATTCACATCTAAGAGCTTTAGGGAGTAATCACTATCTACCTCTTTGGCAATTAATATTAAACCGGCGCATATGCCCCAGATAGCTAAATCTTTACCAGCTCTTTTTTTAATTTCATCAGCCAAATCTTCCCATTCTAATAATTTTCCAATGGTCGTGCTTTCTCCACCAGGAATAATAAGGCCATCAACACCAACAAGGTCTCTTTTAGTTCTTACTTCCTTATGAGGATATCCCAACTTATCTAAAATCTTAACATGTTCAGCAAATGCTCCTTGTAAGGCTAAAACGCCGATCATACGCCTCTTTCTGATAATTTAATGTCTATTTCTGCCATTTCTATGCCCGCCATGGCTTCACCCAGATCTTCAGACACTTCTGCTAATTTTTTAGCGTCATTATAATTAGTAACTGCCTCGACAATCGCTTTAGCTCTTTTTTCCGGATTTTTAGATTTAAATATGCCGCTGCCTACAAACACACCGTCAACGCCCAGTTGCATGCAAAGAGCTGCGTCTGCCGGCGTAGCAATGCCACCGGCCGCAAAATTCACCACTGGAAGCCGCCCTAATTTTTTTGTTTCTCGAAGTAAAGAATCTGGCACTCTGAATTCATTGGCTGCCATCTCCACTTTTTTGGCATCTAATTTTTTTAGTATCTCTATCTCTTCGTTTACTGTTTTAATATGTTTAACTGCTTCTACAATATTTCCGGTCCCGGCCTCGCCTTTAGTGCGGATCATGGCTGCTCCTTCGTAAATTCTTCTTAGGGCTTCACCTAGATTTCTGCAGCCGCATACAAACGGCACGTTAAATTTAGTTTTATCAATATGGGCGTCATAATCAGCCGGAGTCAAAACTTCTGACTCATCAATATAATCCACGCCCAAAGCTTCTAATATTTGGGCTTCTACAAAATGGCCGATCCGGACTTTAGCCATAACCGGAATAGTAACTGCTTTCATTATGCCTTTGATCATTTTGGGATCTGACATCCGGGCCACTCCGCCGTCTTTTCTTATGTCAGACGGGACTCTTTCTAAAGCCATAACAGCGCAGGCACCGGCATTTTCTGCGATCTTGGCTTGCTCTGGCGTTACTACATCCATAATAACACCGCCTTTTAACATCTGTGCCAGGCCAGCCTTTACTTTAAATGTTGCTTTTTTCTCTTCTTTCATGGGATTAATATATCAATTGCGTTTATTAAAGGCAAGTACGGCTAATAATATCATTACAATCAAAAATCCGAATAAAAACATCACATCAACATATATCGGATAAAGGGAAATGCTGTCCAATAAACTCTGGTCTATCTGGCCATGAAGCATCACTTGCCGAAATGCATCCACCCCGTAAGTAAGGGGATTAATTCTTGCGATCCATCCTAGCCAATCAGGCACATTTGTAAGAGGAAAGAAGGCTCCGGAAACAAAAAACATCGGGAATATTAGAAGTTGCATGAGCAAGCCAAAAGATTCTGTAGTTTTCATAAGGGAAGCAATAAACAAGCCCAGGCCAGATAAAGCCATGCCAAGCAAAACCATCAGGAAAATAATCTGAATATAACCAGTGAAAGTCAGGGTAACGCCAATAAGAGGGGATATGAGAAGTAAAATTACCGCCTGCAGGGTAGCAATTGTTGTAGCGCCAATAGTTTTTCCGAGGGCAATCGAACTTCGTCCTACCGGAGCCACTAATATTTCTTTTAAAAATCCGAATTCCCGGTCCCAGACCGTTGAAATGGTGGAAAACATAGCCACGCCCATAATACCCATGGCAATAATTCCCGGATACATGAACTGGATATAATCAACCGGCAAGTCGCTGGAAGCAAGTGTTTGCTGGAAGCCAGCCCCAAAAATTATCAAAAACATAACTGGCTGGATCAAACTAGAAACTATTCTGGCCTTATCCCGCCAATATCGGATAATTTCCCGGCGCCAAATTATATATATTGTACTAATTACTTTCATCATATTAATGCCGCCCCCTTCCCGGCCCGATGTGTGAGGCCATTTTTTCATGGTCAGAGGCTTTTTCGTCTCTGATTTCATGGCCGGTCAGGCTTAAGAATACGTCATCAAGGTTCGGCTCCCGCAATTCCACTGCTTTTATTTTCGTATCCAGCTTTTTTAATAATTCCGGTAAAAATTCTTCTCCCCGCACTACTTTTATTTGCTGAAACTCTTTATATTTTTCTGTCTCCAAATTAAATTTTTCTTTCAATTCTTTTTTAAGGGCACTGACATCATCAGATTTTAATCTAATTAGGTCTCCCCCCATATCATGTTTCAATTTTGCCGGTGTTTCTAAGGCGACTAATTTGCCCCGATCAATAATTCCGATCCGGTCGCAATTTTCTGCCTCTTCCATATAATGCGTGGTCATCATTATGGTCATGTCTCTCTCTTTCTTGATTTTAAACAAATATTCCCACAATAAATTTCTTGTTTGCGGGTCAAGGCCCGTTGTTGGTTCATCTAAAATCAAAACGCTGGGATAGTGGATCAGGCCGCGGGCAATTTCCAGCCTTCTTTTCATGCCGCCGGAAAAATTCTTTACGATCGTATTTCTTCTTTCCCATAAATCCACTAATTTCATGACTTCATTTACACGTTTTTCAAAATCATTTTTATTGACACCGTATAATAAGGCATGGAACTTGAGATTTTCCAAAGCAGTGAGACGGTCATCAAGAGAAGAATCCTGAAAAACAATGCCAATTGATTTTCTCACTTCATCTTTATTTTTTGAAACACTAAAATGATTCACGGTCGCATCTCCGGAAGTGGCCTTGTCAATTGTGGCTAGAATATTTATTGTTGTAGATTTTCCTGCCCCATTCGGTCCCAGAAAACCAAAAATCTCTCCATCTTCAATCGAAAAAGAAACATTATCAACCGCGGTAATTTTTTTCCCGCCCTTTAGTTTGAATTTTCTGGTTAAATTTTGAACATCAACGCTTTTCATGCCTTTATTTCGTCTATAATTTATTTATGATATAATATCTGTGTATAAAAATCAATAAAAAAACATATGAAAAAATCAATTTTAGTGCTGGGGCTATTTGTTGCTGTAGGGCTTATTTTATTTCAGCCATTACAGTCAAAAGCCGGGGAACTTTCCAAAGCTTATCGTTCTATGCAGGCTGTTTACACTAAAATAAAAGTCCAGCAACTGAATGTGCAGGGAAAAATCTGGAATAAAGTCGGTTCTGTGAAAATAAAAGATAAACTAAATGTGGAAAAAAGGGCCCGGTTTAATACAAATATTGATGTCCGGGGCGGAATTAAAAATAATGGCGACGGCACGGTCCGGGTCTATGACAATCTAAAAGTCGATAAATATGCGGAAATTGTGGAAGAACTGAGGCTGGGGCACATCGACTTTTCTGTGACTGATATCGCCTCGATCGACACATCAACCCTTAGTGGCGGTGATATTTTCCTGAGTTCAGCTGATTTTAAATTATATCTTTGGGACGGAACGGCTTGGATTGATCTTACTCAACAAAATACAGATACAACCTACACTAACGGGTCTGGACTTAATTTAGCGGGCACGGAATTTTCAGTAAATGAAAATTGGGCACCGACCTGGACTAATCATCATGATTTTAATGACAGTCTCTCGGTTGGAATAGCCGGAGTCACCACTTCTACAGCTGTGGCACAAATAAATCATGTCATGCAATTGACCTCCACAGGCACTCCTTTTCCCTGCACTTCCCCATCTGATGCTGGCACAATGTTTATTAATTCAACTACTGGTGATTTGTGTGTTTGTAATCCTCCTTTTGGCCCTGCCTGGATGGTTGCTGGGAGCGTTGGTTTAGGCACCCCCACTCCTTGCCCATAATAATAGGAATTATTTTCATGAACAGGCTCCTTTCCGGGGCCTGTTTTTATTTATCTTGAGCTTGTTAAAAGATTGACATAATTTAAAACCTATGTTAAAACCGGCATTAAAAGGAGGGGACAATGAACCCGAAAAAACCCAGACGTTTCCGCTACACTGACCTTGTACCGCATTGTTTCCACGAGAACCAGTCCTTCGAGGGCATGGTTCTCCTGGATCCGTGCACGGGCATGCGTTGTCTCAAGACACGCGACCCCAAGACTGGTGAACACCGTCTGCTCGTGGATGTCGACAACGTCGTTCTCAACCTCCACCGAGACGGCCAGTTCGTCCGTGTCACCCGCGTCCCTCAGGGCCTGACCGTCAGTCAGCTCTGATCTGGGACAAAGAGGAGAAAAAGCCCACCTGGAATTATTCGATATTACATCGATGATCCAGGTGGGCTTCTCTTATTATTGACTTAACAATAAAAAACTGATAGTTTTTATGCTGTCCTGACTCCATGGGGGAGAAAGGTATAACCGGTATTTTGATCTACTAGGGGAGTTCCATGAACAGCGTTCCGCAACACGTCAGCCTTCCGCACCTCCGCAACCGCCTCGCGCGGCTTCACCGCGTCCTCAGCAACAAGCAGACGCCGATCGAGCGCATCCGCATCCTGGACCGGGAAGCGGTCGTGGTCAGCGCACAGATCCTCGAGATCCAGAACCGGCTGACCGACCCGTACTTGCAGCAGGCTCTGGCCCGCGGCGCCAAGATCCCGGGCTTCTTCCTGATCGACAGCGCCGGAGTGGAGATCACGTAACCATGTCTGGAGAACGCTCCTTCTCTTTTCTACCCAACTGACAACCTTCATCACCCCATGCGGAGGCAGATCTTCTGGAGAGAGGTCTGACTCAGGAAAGCCCGCCATAGAATATCGGATTCAATCTGATTCTAAGCGGGCTTTTAACTTTCCTAAAAATCATTTATTATATAAACATGGAAGGCAAAATATTTATCCGCAATCTCATCATAGGTACCATTATCGGCCTATTATTACTGGTGGGCATATATTTTGGTTACACATACGTAAAATCTACCAGTGAAGACCCGAACCAAGTTTTAGACGTCTACGACGAGCATAAAGACCAATATTCAGACTGCATGACTAATGCAGAAGGCCAATACGGCAAAGACACCTATGAATATGGCAAAGCCATTAACGGCTGCCAGATAAAATACCCCCGCAATTACATTGAAAATGTGAACGACCAGACTGACCAAGCTAATCAAAATAATAATCAATAAAATGACACATCACGAAAAAGAACAGTTCACCACAGGCCAAGCTAAAGAGATCGGCGAAAAGCTCGGCATTGACTGGTCCAAATGGGATGTTGAACAATTCCGCATGGGCATGGATGTTGAACTGGAACACGGCACCGTCGACCCAAACACCAATGTCACTGACGACGACCCTCTCATGACCGGCAAGATCGCCCTGGCGCATCTAAATGAATATGCTGACTACTACACCAGACTGGATAAAATGGAAGAAGAAGCCGAAGATTTCTGGGAAAAAAAATAATCAAAGCCCCCGCCAAATCGCGGGGGTTTTTTACTAACCAATATATATTATTCGGATTTAAATTTTTTCCTTATTCTCGCCCCTCTTAAATCGGCACCTTCTAAAATTGTACCTTTAAGATTTGCACCAAAAAAATCAACTCTAGTTACGATTGCATCTTCTAAATCAGCGTCTTGTATGTTGGCTTTCATTAATTTAGCTTCATGAAGATTCGCCCCAATCAATATGGCTCCTTCTAAATTTGCATCTTTTAAATTTGCATCTTTTAAATTTGCATGTGATAAATCTGCATTTTTTAAATTAACACCTTCTAAGTTAAAACCCGAAAGGTCAACTCCTTCCAAATCAGAATCTTCTAAATTAGCTCCAAAAAGTCGTTCTACATCTCCAAGCATTACATCAGAAAAATCAATTCCTTTTAAATTAGCTCCATCTAATTCAACCCCGTTAATATTGGCCCCGTTAATATTAGCACCTTCTAAATTCGCTCCAGATAGCAAAGTTGCTTTAAGTATCGCATTTTGCAAATTAGCTCCTGATAAATCCGAATTTCTTAAATCTATTGAAATCAAATTAGCTCCTGATAAATCTTCTCCTGATAAATTTAAATTTCCATTTTTATCTGCTATTAATTTTTCATCAATAATTCCTGCTTTTTTTAAATGATCTCTAGTAAATTCATCAGGATATTCATTACTCTCCCTATTTCCATCCATTCGTTTTCTCCAACGAGCTCTTGTTTTCTGTCTCTCCGCTTCTCGTCTTTCATCTTTTTCCTGATCTCGTTCAATTGGAGATGGCCTTAAATTTTCTTGTAGCATAATAGTTTTATTAATAATATATTTTAAGTTAATCATATATTAGACCAGTCGACAAGCAAACACTTCACAGGCAGGTTTTTTTATTGTAAAGTAATTACCTTAATATATTATTTATGGATAAAGAAAAAATAACAAATCTATATAACAAAACAGGTTATCCATTCCAACAATTTTGTTTAGAATACATAAGAAATTTTGTTTGTAAGGATGGTGGGCAAGAAACCAATTGTTATGCAGCTGTCAGCGAATATCCTTTTACATATCCCAAATCGAATGGTCCAAATTTAGGTATTCATAGTACAATAGATATAATTGCAGTAACTTCTTCATGTCAACAAGAATATTTAATGTTTCTTATTATTGAATGCAAGAAAGCAGATGAAGAAATAAAAAATTGGATTTTTAATGCTGATGACAAAGAAAAGGAATTTAGAAAATCAAACTTCGTTTTCTCATTATATAATGACAATGATAAACATGAACATATTTTACTTACAAAATCTTTATTTTTTCCAGAGTTAGGTTACAATAATATTCATTCATATGATCATTGTAATCAAGTTATTGAGCTAAGAGAAGATTTTAAAAAAATAAATTTAAATCAAAATCTTAAAGTTTATAATGGGATATACCAATGTAATCATGCAAGTTATGCCTTTGAAAGAGTAACTCCAAAAAATAGAAATATCGAAGTATTATCTCCACCTTGCGATTTTAGAAGCTTTAAAAAAACGATATATCTTCCGATTCTTATTACGACTGCTAATTTATATATAGCTAAATATAATACAAATGAAATTAAAGAAGGAAATGTTAATCCTAACCAAATTGAATATATTCCAAAAGATTGGTTAACATATGATTTTCCATCACCAGATTTTATAAATCGATATAAGGATATTGAAAATAATGAAATTGATATAGAAAAAAGAACGACTTTCGTTGTAAATTATAAGAGTCTTGAAAAATTTTTAAACAAATTAAGATTTCCTATTTTAGATGTCTAACAACAATCCCTTAGCTGACCGCATGCGCCCTTCTACTTTAGAAGATTTTTTTGGGCAGGAAGAATTAGTGGGCAAAAGCAGCTTTATGAAAAAAGCCATAGAAAATGACCAGGTTCCCAGCATGGTCTTATGGGGTCCGCCCGGATCAGGCAAAACCACCTTGGCTTTCATAATTGCCAAAAAGACCAATTCTGAATTTGTTCAGCTTAGCGCGGTCAATGCCGGCCTGAAAGATCTGCGGGAAATTATTGCCCGGGCAGAACAAGATCAGCGCCTGGGAATAAAAACAATCCTGTTTATAGACGAGATCCACCGCTGGAATAAAAAACAGCAAGATGCCCTTCTGCCTCATGTCGAAAAGGGAACTGTTACTTTAATTGGTGCCACCACAGAAAATCCTAGTTTTGAAGTTAACTCTGCTCTTATTTCAAGAAGCCGGGTTTTTGTTTTACATAAATTATCTCCAGAAGATATTCAAAAAATAATCAACCAGGCTCTAACAGACAAAGAAAGGGGACTAGGCAATAACAAAATTCAGATTTCAGATGATGTTATAGAAATGATCTCTAAATTGGCTAATGGCGATGCCCGCATGGCTCTGAATACATTGGACGCGGCCGCCAGCCAAAAGAAAAAAATAGACGAAAAGCTAATTAAAGAAGTGCTCCAAAAATCTCATCTTTTATACGACAAAAACGGTGAAGAACATTTTAATATTATTTCCGCTTTGCATAAATCCATGCGCGGCAATAATGCTAATGCGGCTATTTATTGGCTCGCTAGAATGCTGGAAGGCGGCGAAGACCCATTGTACATTGCCCGTCGCTTAGTCCGGTTTGCCTCGGAAGACATTGGTCTGGCCAATAACACGGCTTTATTGCTCGCTAATGCCGCCTATGACGCCTGCCACAAGCTTGGCATGCCTGAATGCAACGTCCATTTAGCCCAATGCGTGATCTACTTAGCCAATAGTAAAAAAGACATCACTGCCTATCAGGCCATTAGGGCGGCTCAAAAAGATGTTCAAGACAAAGGAAATCTCCCTGTGCCTCTGCACCTGAGAAATGCCCCGACTGATTTGATGAAAGACATCGGATATGGTAAAAATTATAAGTACACACCTTTGCAAGACGACTCTGACCAAGAGTATTTGCCAGAAGAATTAAAAAATAAAAAATATCTATAATTATGGACACTAAACAAGCTTTATTTCATTTGCATCTCGCCTCAAATACAAATTTATCTGATCTAACCGAAGATCAAATCAAACGCGCCTATCGAACTCGAGCCAAAGAATTCCATCCAGACAAACATGCCACAGCCAGTGAGTCAAAAAAAAGGCATATGCAAAGAGAATTCATGCAACTTACTGAAGCCGCCGAATATCTCAGGAAGCAAGCAGCTATTGATTTTACTATGGGTGAAATAAATTCAGCAAAAAAAGGGACCAAACCTGCGTCTGCTATTGATTGGCTGGACGGGCTTGGAAAAACACTTGATTGGCTGGGAATTAAATCAAATGAGATATTACAATCATTTGGTGAGTCTGTCCGGGCCGATATCCGCGGACAGGAAAAAAATCCGCCGAAATTTTCTGATGCAAGCAGTGAACCGATCGGCTATACCCGAACAGGAAAAAAACCGGCCCCTGAACCAAGAAGGGGAAGAAAAATAACAAAATTATAAAAAATGCCAAATAATAAAATAGCCGTCGCCATGAGCGGTGGCGTAGATTCTTCTGTCGCCGCTATTTTATT
>JAHJKD010000047.1 GCA_018822435.1 Patescibacteria group bacterium | reverse complement strand
ATATAATTAAATATAAAAATTTCTACAAGCAAGACTTTTCTCAGGCTGATTATATCTACGCCTATTTATTTCCCGAATATATGAAAAATCTGGAAGAAAAAGTCAGGCGCGAGCTAAAGCCCGGGGCAAAATTCATCTCCAGCACTTTTTCTTTTCCTGATTGGCAGCCTGTCAAAGTAATTCCTTTACCGGACGGCAAAACAAAAAATTGGGGAAAATTATATATCTACCAAAAAGAAGAACCCCGTCGCCATCATAGCTAAGGGGTCCTCTCCTTGCCGGATTTAAAAACCGACAGTGAGATATCACTACTCAGGGCCATCATTGCCCGAGTCCTCCCGAAGTTTTTTCAATTCCTCCTTCATGTCCTGGAGCAGGGCCCGGGCCGCTTTCAGCGCCTCTTCCGTGCTCTCCAGTTCTTTTTGGGTGGCCAGCCGTTCCGCTTCCATGTTCGTGGCCACTTCATGGGCGCTGTTGGCCGCTTCCTGGAACATGGTCAGGCTCGCGTTGGCCTCCGCCACCTTGTTCGAGGCCCGTTCGACCAGCGCTTCCAGCTTTGCGGCGTAAGCGTCCTGGACCGCAGTCACCGCCTCCACTTCCGAACGCATGGCCCGGGCCCGTTCCAGGTTGGTCGCGGCCGTCTGCTGAAGATAGCGGGCTTCACCCAGGGCGGCCACGGCCTGGGTCCGTTGTTCATCAGCTTCCGCCGCCTTTGTCTTGGCCGTCTCCAGGTTGGCCTCGACCTGCGCCAATTCCTGCTTCTTCTCGGCCAGCACGGTTTCCAGTTCGTTGATCATGGAATCGTGGGCCGCCCACAGGTCTTCTTCGTCCACCGGAGAGGCATCTTTCCGGGACTGCCCGTCCTGAGCCATGGCCGGCATGGCCACGGCCAACACCAATATCATCATACCCGAAATCCGCATGTTTTCACCTCCGTTTCATGCAATGGGTTGATATTTAAAACTAATAATAATTAGGGAAAAAGTCAAGTCATCCATTATTAAAAAAGCGCTTGAAAATTATCTAAAAGTCAATTAAGATATGTATATGACTAACACGCAAAAAAGCCCTGAAAAAGAGGCCGATACAATCCAAAAAAGAGGTGAGACCGCCATGCTGGCCGGTATGATGAAAAAAGTGGAAAAAGCCAAGGACCCGAACGATCCGACTGAACAAGAAATTGAAACCAACTATGATGAAATGGCCCAAAAAAGATATGCCCATTCTGCTAGCGGGGATCAATATATTGTCCACCGTGTCCGCCCGGACAGAATGAGAAGCATTAAAGAATTACTGGTCAATGAACTTTTAGAGAACAGACGCCGTGAAGAAGGCCGAAATTTAGAAGCTGACGAACTTAGCGAAATTGAACGCGATGTCGTGCGCGTCCAAAAAGTTTTTTACGAACACCCGAATGACATATTGTCCATTGAATCCGAATCCAGAAAGGGGATAGAACACAAAAGGGAAAGATCCAAGGCTGGCTTGCATTTTATGGCCAAGCCTGATGTGCTTCACGGCTCAATTACCGAACAATTAAAAAACCTGGAATTCAAATCCCATGAAATTCCGGGCGGCATAGAATTCATCAGGGGGGATATGCACCTCACCTTTATCGAAGCCAAAAGTGAAGCCGGCGAGGAAAAAATTCAGGAAGATGAAAAAGTTACCAGCCTGGAATCTGCCCGAAAAGCCAAAGAGGAAAAAACTGAAAAAGCTCAAGAAAAAGAAAAAGGCGAGGAGGAAAGAGCCAAACAGATAGAACTGGCCCAAGAACACCTGATAAAATTCTTTGATAAAGTTGATGCCACTGATGAATTCCTGGAAAAATATAATGGCATAGTTGAATTTTTCAATGAAAATCCCAACCATGAATACGCAGACAAGTTTTACGAACAAATGAACGACTTTGCCAAAAAGACGCAAAAGCTGATCGAAAGCACGCCTGCCAAAATGCCCTCCTTCCAAGCCGAAGGCGGAAACATAAGGCAAGACATTGAAGATTATCTGGATCAAGTCTGGGAAGACGAATTAGGAAAAGATACTGAACAATTTGCCGCATGAAGCTATCAATAATAATCGTTTCCTGGAACGTTAAAGACAAATTAAAAACCTGCCTCACCAGCTTATATAAAAATATAAGCGATTTTGATTTTGAAGTAATAATAACAGACAATGCTTCCACGGACGGCACCCCAGAAATGGTCAAAGCTGATTTCCCTCAAGCAAAATTCATCCAAAATAAAACTAACCTCGGCTTTGGCGCGGCCAATAATATCGGCCTTAAAGAAGCGACCGGGGAGTATATATTATGCCTAAACGACGATACCGAAATTAAAAATAACATTTTCCCGCCCCTATTTCAGAAATTCGAACATAATAATAAATTAGGCATGATCGGCTGCCAGATATTAAATCCAAATAATACTAATCAGGAAAGCGTCAGAAAATTTCCCACCCTGAAAGACCAAGCCGTCATCCTCACCAAAATGCACAACCTCTTTCCCCGATCAATTGAAAAATATACGCAAAAAGGATTTGATTATAATAAAGAACAAGAGGTGGACCAGGTCATGGGCGCTTTCATGCTCACCAAAAGATCTGTTCTGGACGAAGCTGGCTTGTTTGATGAGCGATTTTTCCTCTGGTTCGAAGAAGTCGACCTCCAAAAACGCATCCACGACGCCGGCTATGAAATTGTCTATACTCCGGACGCTTCAATCATCCATGACAAAGGTGCGTCTTTTTACCAGCTCAAAGCTCTGAAAGCCCAGTGGAATTTTAATAAATCCATGCTAAAATACTTCCAGAAGCACGGCACTGGCTTAGACGTGCTTATCCTGATCCTGCTTCAACCATTAAGCCTATTTCTCACATTAATAGTACAAATAACTAAAACCGGCCAATATGGAAAAAATTAAATTCTTTGGTAAAACTTTTCAAAACATATTCCTGGTAATTATTGGCATAGAAATCCTTAGTATTATCGGATTCTACTTCCCGTCCCTGAATCCCTTATTTTTCATCATTGCCGTCTTGTTATTCTTCATAATCTCCATAAAACGGCTCGATTATGGCGTGTATTTGCTCCTGGCAGAGCTTTTTATCGGCTCCAAGGGCTATTTACTGGAATTTCCTATTGGCGGGTTTGACCTCTCATTAAGACTCGGTATATTCCTGGCCCTATTTGTGGCATTTATTTACTGGGCCATGAAAGAAAAGCAGATCACTTTCTTTAAGATCAAACTCTGGAAATACTTTCTCGCTTTCATGATCGTCATCGGCCTGGGCGCGGCCATCGGCTATCTTAGGGGCAATCCTTTGGCTAATATCTTTTTTGACTGGAACGGCTACCTCTATTTCGGCCTGATCTTCCCATTTGCCCAAGCTATTAATTCCAAAGAAAGATTCCTCAATTTATTCCAGGTCTTAGCCGCGGGCGTGCTTGCCTCGGCTGCTAAAACTCTTATCCTCTTGTTTCTTTTTAGTCATCCGGAAAACTTTTTAATATGGCTTCCGAATATTTATAGATGGGTGCGTGATACGGGCGTAGGGGAAATCACGGAACTGCCGAACCACTTCTTCCGCATTTTCTTCCAGTCCCATATCTATTCCGTCATCTTCCTGATCATCTCATTCGTATTGCTCAACCATTATAGAGACTACATCAAATCCTTCAAAAAATATTTTAAATCACACTGGTCTCTCTTACTCATGTGTTTACTTTCCATGACCTTGCTCTTCCTCTGTTATTCCAGATCTTTCTGGATCGGTGCTTTTGTAACCTTTGTCCTGATCTTCGGCTTCTTATTTTTCAAACTCAAATACAAATTTTCCCGCGTAGTCTATTTGGCTTTGTGGCTGATCATGGGCGCGGTCTTATCTGTCGGCCTGACTTTCGTGATCATCAACTTTCCCACACCCGGCGAGGGGACTGGTATCTCGGCTGCGTCGCTTATAAAAGAACGAACCTCGGACACAGGCGAAGAAGCGGCCGCCCGGTCCCGCTTTAATCTGGTTGAACCCATGACCAGGAAATTCATAGAAAATCCCATCATCGGCTCCGGCTTTGGCACTTCCGTCAAATACGAATCAGCTGATCCGCGCGCCGTGGCTGCTTCCGAGGACGGCTTGTTTGAAACCTTCTCCTTTGAATGGGGTTGGCTGGATTTCCTGCTCAAGATCGGCATCCTCGGCACATTCGTTTATCTCTTATTATTATTCATGATTTTCAAGCTCGGCCTCAAAATATACAACACGTCCCGTGATCCGCTTATCCTCGGCTCTTTATTTGCCTTATTCGCGGTCGCTCTTATCCACGCCCTCACGCCATATTTGAATCATCCCTTGGGGATTGGGTGGATATTAATTGTGGCTTTAATTCCGACTATATATTCAGCCCCTAGTAAAAATCTAAAATAAAAAAGACCCCCGTCATCAAGCGGGGGCCTTTTATAAATAAATGTGGTAATACATGGCCCGTGTTAGCCTGGGGCGCGGAGGCTCCAGGCTAACACTACTTGAGACAGGTAGTTAACCCCGGGCCTCCGCGCCCGGGGTTAACGGACCACCTATTCTTTTATAATAAAAGAATTCACTATCGCCTCTACTTTCGGCTTTAAGTTGGCAAAATTATCTTCACTGGCAGTAAAGGTCAGGGCATAAGCCACATCATCAACAACTGTCCATATTTGCCAAAACTTCAGAGTAGTGCCGTCTTTTGTGGCCGTAAAAACGATCTCATGTCCTTTTTGTCCGGCAAAGGTAGTTTCTCCGTCCCGGATATACGCATAGCCGGGGATGGTCTCTTCGATGCCCTGCATGGACAAGTCAGTAAATTCCTTCAGGTTCATGGGCGAGGCGGACAGATCCACAGAAATCACGTTCATATTGTCCCTGCCGTTCGGCGCGGTCAGAGAAACAATAAAGCCTTCGGAATCCGGTTCTTTGGTCCAGTCAGCCGGATATTTAAAGGAAATTTGTTCATCCGAAAAAGTAGCCGGCGGTACCTGCGGTTGGGCTGTTTCCCCGCGGCCGCATGTCTGGCCCATGAACATTACCAGTGCCAGGGGCAGGCAGATTAATAAAATTAACTTTGTTCTTTTCATGGATATTTTTAGTTATTAATCATGGATTAAGTTTAACATAAACTGGCGATTTTTTCTAAATAGCGATATGATTCATGCATGAGCAAAAAATCAACAAACGTAAAAACAGGGGACGGGATAATTCCCGGGCATGGGAAAATGTTTAAAGTTGGGCTATAATAACGATAAAATTGGATAATTTTCTATACACCCATATTAACAATAGAAAGGACGGAGGTATCCAATGGGAAAGTGCATCCATGGGATTGAAGAAACCTACTGCGGTTTGTGCCAGGACCGCGATTCTGATCCGGCCAAAAGTCGGTCAGCCCGATCCGGCCAGACGGTTCAGCGGCGGAAGTCATCCGGCCAAATCACTCAGGCGGAACGATTTGCCGCCCAATTGCGTTTCATGCGCGATCTGAACGGGCCCAAGCTGAAACTCTTTCTGGAAATGAGAGAACTGGGCCTGAATGCGGCTGAGATGCTGGCATTCTATCTGGGCCTTGGCTTCCCGCAGTCCCATAATCTGCAGGACGTGGGCATCGAATTCGGCTGTTCCGCCGCGCATGCCGGAGTGATGGTCTCGGCGGTCATCCACTTCCTGGACATGTCTGAACCAGCCGCAAAACCGGGCCAGCAAGTCCCCGTGACCGAGACCGGCCGGGAACAGGCCGTAACTATCGGCCGCCGGCTGGAAAAACTGCGGCAGGCCAGGCGCGCACAGGACCGCCGCCGCCGCAAGCTGTAAAAAAAATCGGCGAAAGGAGAAGGAGGATGCCCTTGCTTAAAAAAGGGATGCACTGGTGACGGGGTCGGCCAGTATAAATAATCGGCCCCCCTTTTATTTTCGCGAATATTAGCCTGCCCCGGATCATAAATGAATGATTCCATAAATAATCATCCACCGGCCAGCTAAAAAAAATATTAATAAATTTTTCCTGTCACCCAGCCAGTTTATAAACAGAAGGCTCTTTCGTGCCTTCCTGCCCTTCCAGGATAATTTTTCCCTGGCCGGTGATCATCTTTATTTTCCCGGGTTTTCTTTGCGGGTCGCTCTCATCCCGCGGCGCCACGTCCGAGCCGACCGTCATTTGTTCTTCCATCAGATATTCGATCCGGGTGTAAGGCGTGATGCGGCGCTTGCCTTCCGGATATCTCTTGCTGCTGTACCGGACCGGCTTTTGAAATTTTTCTTCCACGATGACTTTGGCCCGGTCAATGCCCTGGTCTTCCATCCATTGCTGGTATTGCCTGAAGATCACGAATCTCATTTCCATATTGACGGCTGATTCCACGAACCCCTTAATATTCGGCTTGGCCCCCATCTGCTCAGCCAGGGCGATCTTTTCTTCCACCGCCCGCCTTATTTTCGCCTTCATCTTATCATCATCAAAATGATCCCCGATACCCGAGTGCATTTTTATGATAGTCTTGTAAATCAACTCATCAACCTCATTTTCTTTGCCCTTTGTCTCCTGCGCCGGCCTGATCTGGCCTTCATGTCTTATATTCATTTTTTATATTCAATTGATCTCTGACCTGATTTTATCGCATTTTTGGCCAAAAATCAATTATTTTAAAGTAAAAAACTATCAACAGTCAGGATTTGAATTTTTAAATAAAACAATATATACTATTGTTACGCACTTTGGAGGCGTATTTTTGTTGACGGCGACAGCAAATACGCCCCGCCCATCCGGACGCATAGAGGCCTATCATGGCCGCATTGCGGAAGCCGGCTGGTCAACGCCCTGGCAAGGGCCCTGACTCGAACCCTGCAAGGAGCAGGCCTGACAGCAGGAAAAATGCCAGGAAATGCCGCAGGCCAACACGCGAGAACCGGAGTGAGCCCGGACCTGATGGTTCGGGCATGAGGAGAACCCCAAAATATGGAAGTCATGAACCGGATCGCGGAACTGTACACCGATGCGCACACGGAGGGCCTGACGATCTGATCCACGTCGCGGAGAAGACCGTCAACTAGCTCGCCGGCAGGTGTGAGGAAACTCTTCGGAGTCTCCTCCACCTGTCGGCGACAAAAAACTTTATACTAATTCGCCCCAGAGGCGATTTTTTGATTGACAGGAGGGGTTGAATTTGATAATATTAAATCTGGAAATGAGGCGCCTTCTGGGCGGCTTATTTTTTTATTATTAATAATGTTAGTTTTAGATACCAGCAAGACGACAAACCCGATAAAAAATTAAAAACTGATCTATTTTTAATTTAGTTTACATATTTGACAATATATAAACTAAATGTTAATATAGTTTATATTAGATAATCAAAGCAAATTATAATGAAAAAAGTTGAAATTTGCAGAAAAATTAAGCAATCAAGTGGTTATTTAGCCTCAATCCCACAGCCGTTTCCCGTAAAGGGCATATTTAATATTGACCAATCAATACTAAATAAAGCCACTAAAGCAGAGCGCTTAGTCGGCAAACTGGACGGCATAACGCAAACACTGCCTGACATCGAATTTTTCCTGAAAATGTTCGCCTATAAGGACGCCACATCTTCATCCCAAATCGAAGGAACGAAAGCCACCATGGCCGACGCGCTCGAGGCGTCCGCAGGCATCGAAACCGGACAAAGCGACGCATCTGATATTGTTTTTTATATCAAAGCCCTTAATTACGGACTGGAAAGGATAAAAAAATTTCCCTTATCATTAAGGCTGATACGCGAATTGCACAAAAAATTGATGGCCGGCGCCCGCGCGACGCAATTCTGCGATCCCGGGGAATTCCGCACATCACAAAACTGGATCGGCGGCCTGAACATCAGGGATGCCGCCTACATACCTCCGCCTGCCCAAGAAATGAACAAAGCCCTGGATGATTTTGAAAAATTCCTCCATGATGACGATTCCACCCTGCCGCTTATCCATATCGCCTACGCGCACGCCCAATTCGAGACGATCCATCCGTTCCTGGACGGCAACGGACGGACAGGCCGCCTCCTCATAACTTTTCTTTTGAATAAGAAGGAGCTTACGGAAAATCCGGTCGTCTTCCTTTCTTCGTTCTTCAAGACGCATAAAAAAATGTATTATGACAAGTTAATGGCCTATCATGACGGCCATATTTTCGAATGGCTTGATTTTTTCCTAGATGGCATGGTCCAAACGGCCGAAGACGGGATCCTAATATCAAAAAAGATCCGCTCCATCCGCGACCATGACATGGAATCGGTCCAAATGCTCGCCAAAAGGGAATCAAAAAGCAGCATGCAAGTTCTGCGCCTGCTGTTCACTGATCCGATCGTCAATTCAAAAAGTATAATGGATGCGACGGGCTTCACCCGCCCCGGCGCCCAAAAAGTGATCGATCGTTTCATTGATCTTGGCATTTTGGAATTATACAAGGACGAAAAAAATTATGACCGAAAATATATTTACAGGAAATATTATGACGCTTTTATTAATTAAAAATAAGCATTCCGGCCTTGTCCGCTACCTAGTGCCCAAAAAGGAATCATAAATAAATAAATTCCATGCCCGAAGTAAAAATCCTAATTGATGGCTACGCCCGCGAAACACCTGACGGCTGGCAAGCCAACTCCACCGCCACCCTGATCACGGCCGGCTGCCTGGTCCCGAAAAAGAAATAATTATTAATAATTCAGATGCTATATATGAATCAATTAAAAAATCCAAAAGGATCAATTGAACATAGTATTGTAGCAATAATTGCTATTGTTCTGATAACAATAGCAATTTTTTATTTTAATTATTATTCCCTGATCAAAAATCATACCAATCACACCGGATTTCCCGTTTACGTCCTGGTTTTTATAGGGATCCTGCTGGCCATTGGCCTTTTGTGGGGCGCCCGATTCAACCGGGGCACGAAGACAGGTCTTTTATTCATCATCGCCGCCGGCCTGAGCATGCTTCTGGCCATAAACGTATTTATATTTTTAGTTGCCGGCATCATGGTGCCGCATGACTGGACCGGTCCGTAAAAATAAAAAAAGGGGCCTGTTTCCGCGCGGGGAGGAAATTCGCGCGGAAACAGGCCCCAGAGCCGCCAACCTGCGCCAACAAGCCGGCAGCCCAGGCACAAAACCGGCCGATCTCAGGCCCAGGACGGACAAGGGGCCCCACACCGGACCGGCCGCCTTTCCCTGCGTTGCGCTCCACGTGCCCGATTGAGCAGGAAAGGCGAGGTGGGTTAATCTTAATGGTTTTTTAAATTTTATAAATAGTAAATTTAGAGGGCGTATTTGGCCAGTAAGACAGGATTTTTCAGGAGTGATTTGACTGCGTGGAAATTTTTCTATTTCGCCCCAGAGGCGTTTTTTTGATTGACTAAAGGCCAAAAATCAGATAAAATCAGGCTGATCATCAATAATTTTATTAGAAAATGAAAAAGAAGCCGCAACTTCAGCCCATCAAAAAAAATCATGATTTTGTCTTATATACGACCCCGAACAAGAAAGTGAAATTGGAAGTCTTTTTACTGGATGAGACCTTATGGCTGACCCAAAAAATGATGGCCGCATTGTTTGACGTGGAAGTAAACACCATTAATTATCACCTGAAAGAGATATTTAAAAGCAAAGAGTTAGCGGAAAATTCAGTTGTTCGAAAAATTCGAATAACTGCGCCAGATAACAAAGAATATCTTACCTCATTCTACAATCTTGATGTGATTATTGCGGTTGGTTACCGGGTAAATTCAAAAAGGGCCACGCAATTCCGCATTTGGGCCACGCAAATTTTGAAAGAATATATCATCAAAGGCTTTGCCATGAACGACGAACAATTGAAACAGGGAAAGAAAGTCTTTGAAAAAGATTATTTTCAGGAATTACTGGACCGCGTCCGCTCGATCCGCGCCAGCGAACGCCGGATCTATTTGCAAATTACTGACATTTTCGCCGAATGCAGCGCTGATTACGATCCTCATTCCCAGGCCACTCAGGATTTTTTCGCTATGGTCCAGAATAAATTCCACTTTGCCATCACCGGGCAGACGGCCGCGGAAATTATTGATACCAAAGCAAACAAGACAAAACCTTATATGGGCCTGACAACCTGGAAAAATTCTCCCAATGGCAGAGTATTGGTAAGCGATGTCACAGTCGCTAAAAATTACCTGGATGAAAAAGATATTAAAAAGCTGGAACGGACCATTTCCGGATTTTTCGATTACATTGAAAATCTGATTGAAAACAGGCAGACATTCACAATGAAGGAATTCGCCAAGAGCGTGGATAAATTCTTGAGCTTCAATGAATATAAGATCCTGGACGGAAAGGGCCAAATATCCAAAACACGGGCGGATAAAAAAGCAATAGCCGAATATAAGGAATTTAATAAGACCCAAAAAATTGAATCGGATTTCGAAAAAGAAGTTAAAAAAATCCTTAAAGACGTTGAAAAATAAAAATAATGCCTGAACTAAAAATCCTCCTTAAAGGCTACGCCCGCGAAACACCTGACGGCTGGCAAGCCAACTCCACCGCCACCCT
>JAHJKD010000046.1 GCA_018822435.1 Patescibacteria group bacterium | reverse complement strand
ATATACAAATAAAATCAAGTGTTGGTGTTAATTTTGTTAGTAATATGGTTATTTATATTAAAATAAAGGAAAATATTAGATTATTAGGGAATTGACCTTTTTTTTGAAATATTATATAGTAATTAAGATAAAAAATGTATTTAACAGTACATTTTTCTTTTCGGGCAGGTACCAGAGTGGTCAAATGGAACTGGCTGTAAACCAGTTGGCCTCGCGCCTTCGGGGGTTCGAATCCCTCCCTGCCCACTGAAGGGTATTACAATTGAGCCTTAATAGGTAAGGCCCGACCGTATATAATAAAAATAAATAACAGGAGAAAAAATAAAAATGGATTACGGTAAAATTTTAAAACGATCTTTTGAAATCACAAAAAAGTATAAGATCTTATGGATCTTCGGCATGCTTATCATTTCCGGTGGAGGTGGTGGTATTGGTAATTCCGGTTCTGGTTTCAGCGAAGCCGGAAATAGCTTTAATGCTAGCTCCAGCGCTGATCAATGGATCATGGATGTCCAGAATTTTTTTATTAATTATTGGTGGGTAGTATTAATATTCGTTATCGCCCTCTTCCTATTTATGCTGATTGGCTTTATCGTCTCCCTGGCTGCTAAAGGGGCCATGTTCAAAGGTGTTGATACTGCTACTAAAGGTGAAAAAGTAAAATTCTGGCACCACTTCGGATTCGGCTTTCACAAATTCTGGCGCATTCTGGGAATCGACCTCTTGATTTTCCTGATCATGCTGGGAATATTATTTGCCCTTGGCCTGATCTCAATTCCTTTCTTGATTTTCTTTCTGGTTCCTGTTATCGGCTGGATTGTATTCATTATGTTTATCCTCCTGGCTATTATCGCCTTATTCCTGGCGGCTGCCTTGATCACAATGTTCATTAATTACATTTATTGTTATGCATTAATTGAAGATAAGAAGATCAAAGAGTCATTTCGTTTGGGTTGGGATCTAATGAAGGAGAACTTCAGCAAGACCTTAGTCATGGCCCTGATTCTTTTCGGCGTAACATTTGCCTTTACTCTGGTTGCTCTTCTGGCTATATTCCTGATCTTTGTCCCGCTATTCATCGTTGGCATGGTCTTGTACCATTCTATGGGCTTATGGGGAGGCATTATCACCGGCATTTTCGCCCTGATTATATTAATACTATTTGCTCTGCTTATTAAAGGTATTAGAAACACATATATCATTTCCGCGTGGGTATTGACCTGGCAGGAATTGTCCGGTAGTATCACGAAAGTGCGAAATGAACGAAAACCACGAAGCACGAAGGCCGCGAAAAGCGCGAAAACTGCAAATAAAAAACCAGCCAAGAAAAAAAGTTCAGCAAAAACAAAGAAAAAGTCTGTTCCTAGGAAATCTAAAGAGGAAGAATAATCTGGAAAAGCGCCGGGATAGCTCAGGGGTAGAGCAACTGTTTTGTAAACAGTGGGTCGGAGGTTCGAATCCTCTTCCCGGCTCATTAATTAAAGTTAATAAATAATTTATAATAATATGTCCCAGGATAACCTGATCAAAATGGAGTGCGCTGACTGTAAAACAGTTAATTACCATTCCAAGAAAAACAAGAAAAAGCTGGCTAATGCGCCCCGCTTAGAAATGCAAAAGTTTTGTAAAACTTGTAAAAAGCATACCAATCATAAGGAAACCAAGTAGTGTAGGGGCAGAATAGCATTCTGTCCATCACAGGGGGTGTCGGTTAATGGTAAACCAGCAGTTTCCAAAACTGCAACTGGGGGTTCGATTCCCTCCACCCCCGCCATCTTGCTTGTAATTTAAATCAGATAAATTATTCAAACCAATATTCTTATGGGAAAACGACAAAATGCACTGACTAGCAAAAGAACAAAAAAGGCCCCTCACAAAACAAAGAAACGCCTGGCCATCAAAAAGGCCATGCTTGAAGAGCGAGCCAAGAAAAAGTCAAAGTCAAAATAAAATAAACGCGGATATAAATCCGCTTTTATTTTTGGTTGATAAGTTCATCTTTCTTTTTCCTTGTTAGCCGTTTTATTTCCGCTTCACGTTTCAACGCATAGCTTTTATTCCGACATCTTTTTGAATAAACTATTTTCACAGCCTTTCGGGCGCGCGTATATTTACTGCCTTTTCCTTCTTTATGTTCCTGAAAACGTTTTTCAATATTTTGTGCGATACCTGTGTAAAGCGTATTATCACTGCATAGCAAGATGTAAACTGAATACATATTTTATTTATTAATGTCCTTAACCGTAATATTAGCGCTACATAAATAATCCGGAAAATCTGATTCTCCATTTGGTCTGACAACTGGGAATTGATAATTGCCTCCACCATCAATAAACGAATTCTGGCAGCTCATCGGGTTCCAATGGTTGCCTGATGTGTTGTGCAAAATTTTTGTATTTTTAAGGACAATTCCGGATTCACCGCCGCCCGCGATCGCGGCCGCGAAAGCGCTCGGGGCCTTGTTGTAGGAAATGGAACTATTGTTAATTTTGCCGGTCACGCCCGGGCCGATATAAATGCCCCCGGCCAGGCTTTGGCGGGAAACATTCCGAAGAAATTTAACCTTATTAAAATTGATCGTGGTATAATCATCAGCCAATTGCATGCCGCCGAAAGAAGGGGCGCTATTTTTTAAAATAGTCGTGTTCTTGATTGATATGGGACCGCCCTGGAAATAAATGCCCCCCGCCCCGGCCGGTTCATTCTGGTTATTCGGATTTTCTTTATCCGTGACCCTGTTTTTTTTGATCAGTGATTTCTTGATCTTCATCGTACCCCGGCCCTGATAAGTCGTCCGGAACATGGCTCCTCCCAGGGCATTGGCCGTGTTTTGGCTGACAGTTGATCCGCACAGCAGGAAATCCTGTTCATCGCCGTCCATCAATATGCCTCCGCCATTGCCGCCATGGCCTTGCTGGACATTATTTTCGTCCTGGTAATTAGCACCTTTGCCCAGAGCCTTGTTTTTAATAATGGAAGAATTATAAATTTTAATAGAAGTATGCAGACCGCCCACGGCACCGCCATTGGCACAAGTGTTGTTTTTAAATCGGTTGTTTACAATGACCATACGTCCTTCGCCGATACCATAAATTCCACCGCCGGCCAGGTCCGGCCCCCAGTCTGGGCAGTGGTTATTATAAAATTTATTGTTAAAAGATTTTACTTTGCCGCCATAGAAGAAAATTGCGCCTCCGCCTCCGTCTTGGTCAGCTCCTAAATAGTCTCCGTCATCATTATACCGATTTGAAGCAGTGGACCGGCCATTTCGGAAAATTAAATTTTTTACAGTCAGGGTTGGAGCAGTCAATTCAAAATTACCAGTATCTAATTCTAAGATACGAGTTGTGCTTCCACCGCTAAGAGTAATTAATTTTTCGCCATCAATTATTGTATCTTTACTCGTATTTGCCTTGGCCACACTAGTGAGAACAATTGTATGATCTTCTGGGCCACAATCAAATTTTATTATACCGCCTTGGGCAACCGCATCTTTAAAAGCTTGTTCGCTGCAGCTCGCTGCTGTGCCATTACCTACAATAGAAGTCGGGTTTGCAGAAGAAGGAGCCTTGGGAGTTTTACACTTAGGAGGCACTTGGCGGGAAACAAACCAAACTTTTTCGCTCCACTTGCCATCAATCGTGCGCACCCGCACGCCATACTTTTTATTCTTGATGTATTTCCCAACTTTCCTTTTGATAATTTTATACGGCCTTTTTGATTTCTTTAATGTTTTTGGATTTTCAACCGTATATAATTTTACTTTCTTATATTTCTTCTCACATGTTTTACACTTTTTTAAAAGTTGAACCTGATATTCAGTGATTTCTGGAATAGCTTTCCAGCTCACACGCGTCCTGATTTTATTGTCTTTTTTACTTAATTTTTTAACCTTAACTACCCGAACTTTGTTCTGTATTTCACTTTCCTGATTTACCTGCGCTCCTGATGTAGAGGCAAATAAAAAACTGAAGATTAATATCGAAGTTGGTATAAGGATATACTTCTTCATACTTTGTTCTTAACAAGAAAAGTCTGCCATGTCAATTGCAGATTAATTAGACGAAATTATCAAAGTCGTCTTCCTCTTCTTCTGTGAGGATCTCCTGTACCCGCCCGACTTGGCCGTTTTCCAGCCTTACTTTAATCCCACGATGATGCTTAGCTGAACTTGTAAGAATATCTTTAACCACGCCCCGGGTAAGCTTGCCTGAGCGCTGGTCCTTTTTTAATACTATATTTACTTCTAATCCCGGGTAAATATCTTCCCGGCTTTGTCCGTCGCTCATATTATTCTATCCTTAAAATTTTATATTCAACATCTCTTATTTCCACAACATCCCCAACTTTTTTATCCATAAGCGCCTCTCCAAGAGGGGATTTAAAAGAGATAATGCCTTTTTCCGGATCAGTCTCTGTTGGTCCTAATATTCGAAAAGTTTTCTCGGTTCCTGCCGTAGAGATAGTCACTTTATGGCCGAGCTGAACTGTGGTAGTGTCTTCTGAAGGTTTGATGATAATCGCTTTATCAAGCTGTCTTTGGATTTCATTAATGCCCCTGTTTATACCTCTAAGCCTTCCTTTGGCTATCTGGTATTCCGCATTTTCGGAAAAATCACCATTTTCACCTAGTCTTTTTACATCCTTAATCGCAGCCGGCTGGGATACGGTTTTTAACCTATCCAGCTTAGCCGAAAGCGCATCAAATTTGTCCTGGGTCATGTTCGGGTCAAATTGAGCAAAGGTGTATTTTCCTGGTTTTCTGTTAGGCAATTGCATAATTTAATTATAGTTTGCATTGATATACTTGACAAGTTAGCGTAATAGTGATAGACTCATGTTTCTTATAAGTGTTGACCTTTAAACAAGCGTCAACGACTCGTAATCTCATGTGTCATCTGAATGCTTAATGACCCTAAAGAATCACGGGTCATTAATTTTTTTTTATGACAAAACAACCAAACACCGATACCCGGTTCTCAGAGCTCGGTATCGCTCCTGGTTTGCTGGCTGAGCTTGCCAAGCAAAAGCTGGTAAAACCCACTCCCATCCAAGAACAATGCATCCCGGCCGCCCTTGAAGAAAAGGACGTCGTCGGTATCGCTCAAACAGGCACAGGCAAGACCCTGGCTTTTGGATTGCCCATGCTCCAAGCATTAGCCCGTTCCGGCGGGCAAGGCCTGATCGTCCTGCCCACCAGAGAGCTGGCCATCCAAGTCGACGAAATGTTGAACAAAGTCGGCCGTTCTTTTAATTTAAAAACAGCTGTGCTTATTGGCGGTGAAAAACCC
The DNA here is from genome assembly GCA_018822435.1 of Patescibacteria group bacterium. Lineage (GTDB taxonomy): Bacteria > Patescibacteriota > Patescibacteriia > UBA9570 > JAHJKD01 > JAHJKD01. The sequence goes on along the minus strand of JAHJKD010000046.1, from coordinate 11,430 downwards.
TTTAAGCAACTTCAGGCTTTGAAGAGGAAACCTCATATTATCATTGCCACTCCAGGCCGTTTAATCGACTTTATGGGGCAAAAAAAGGTCAAGCTAGACCAGGTTAAAGTTGTTGTCTTGGACGAGGCTGACCGTATGCTTGATATCGGCTTCATGCCTCAAATCAAGGAGATTATGAAATCTGTCCCTAAACAACGACAGACCTTACTTTTTTCTGCCACTATGCCAAACGAGATCGCTGAGATCGCGGCTCATTACATGAAGATGCCTATCCGAATTGAAGTGGCTCCTTCCGGCACGACCGCTAAAAATGTGGAACAAGAATTATTCGTTGTTTCCAAACCGAATAAAATGGAGTTTCTTGAAAAAATCCTGAATAAGAACCAAGGTTCGGTTTTAATTTTCTCCAGGACTAAATATGGAGCGAAAAAAATTGCGGCTAGCTTGCGAAAATTAAATCATCGCGCGATTGAAATCCATTCAAATCGTACTTTGGCCCAAAGAAAAGATGCTTTAGAAGGATTCAAATCTGGAAAATATAGGATAATGGTCGCTACTGACGTCGCGTCCCGCGGCCTTGATATAAATGATATATCTTTAGTTATCAATTTTGACCTACCTGAGCAAGCCGAAGACTACGTCCATCGTATTGGCCGTACTGGCCGGGCAGACAAATTTGGCCGGGCTATTTCTTTTGCCACGCCTGACCAAAGAACTGACATCAGACAGATTGAAAAGCTGATTAAAAAAACCATACCTGTTCTTTCTTTGCCAGGCATGCCTGTGTCGCCAGCCATGATGCAAGCTTCGCATACAAAGAGAAAACAGTCTCGACATAAACCTTACAGAAAAACATATCGGCGCGTTTCCCGACGTCGCAGATAAATTTAACTTCAAATTAAAACTTGATTAAGAGGAAAAAATATGTTATAATTATAACATGACCTTAAAAGATCAAGACAAAAAACAAAATTTAAGTCCGTTAGAAAAGATCAGGGGTCCCTTGCCTCAACTGCAAGAAGGCGACCTTGTTCTGGTCCAAAAAAAAGGCAGTTTGATAAAATATTTAGTTCGCCGGGTAACAGGGGGATATTGGGACCATGCCGCCCTTGTTTTATTACCTAAGAATCCAAAAAAAGGCTATTTTCATAATATAGTTATTGAGTCTGTACCTGGCGGCGTAGAAGTACATAAACTTTCTAAGTATTTAGAAAATCCCAAGAAATTTGATATTGGCATTAAAAGATTTCCAAATCTTTCTGAAGAAATGAAAACAAGAGTGAAGGCTTCTATGCTCATGAATATTGACGCACCTCATCAGCGTCTGAAAGTTTCAAAATTTGGATTTGCTTTAGCATCGAAATCTTATAGCGGCAAGATGCTTTCCCGGCAGAGATTTTCTACTTCCGGCCTTATCCAGAAAGCTTTTTATGAAGCCGCTTCCTGGGAAGGAAGAGAAGGCATTATTTTTCGCGATAAGTTTGCCTCTCCCCTTGAACTTGAAGATTCTACAACTCCTCAAGACATTGCCATATGTACAAAATGCAAATGGATTTATAACAAGCATGAGGCATGACCAAAGCAGAAGAAAAATATAAAGAATGGCAGAATTTTGAACCCAATCTCAGACTAGCCGATATAATTCTTGTTCATAGGAATAAGGGCGCTATCGTTAGATCAATTCAAAAAAGAACAAATAGTTATTGGAACCATGTCGCCCTTGTTTTTTTTACCCCCGAAAAAAAACATGCTTTTAACAACTATCTGATTATCGAGGCAAATCTAAAAGGCATTGAAATCCATCGTATCCAGAAATATTCGCATCATTTTGACGAATATGACATCGGAGTAAAACGATTTCCTGGATTAGATGACGAAAAAAGGCGGAAGATTCTCGCTTTTTTTCTTAATTATCTCGATTCACATTATGATATGACCAGGCTAGTTGGTTTTTGGTTTCGGATATTTATGAATAAAGCCTTTAACCGCTATCAGCATCGCATCATCAATAAAGATGAATTCATTTGTTCTACTTTTACCCAAAAATCATTTTATCAGGCTTTCCCTCCGGAAGAATATAAAAAAGCCTTATTTAAGGAAGTCGAAGGCGACATCCTTGATTTAAGCAGTCTTGAAGAAATTAATCCGGCTGATATCGCTAATACCAAAAAATTAAAATGGGTTTTTAATGAAAACCGACCGTATGAAAAATAAAGTACTTATAATTTTCTTATTTTTTTTATTTTGTCTGCCTGCCAGTGCCGAGACTTTAACAACTTGGCCGGTTGATTTTACAGAGCCTTGGGATGATTTTTCATCTCCTTTTGGCCCGCGTTTAAAAGCTTCTGAATCTTATCGCTATGACTTTCACCGGGGCATTGATATTCCTGGTGATACCAGCGATGGCGTCCATAATGTCAAAGACGGCACAGTTTTTCGCATTTATACCGAAGGAGGACCAGACTCCCCATATCCTAATGGCGGGACAGTTGTAATTGTTCGCCATAACTTTGATTCAACTTATGAATTTCACGGCGCTCAGACCAGATTTTATTCATTGTATATGCATCTAGATTCAGTCGCCCCCGGCTTAGCCGAAGATGATGCTATTTCAGAAGGGGATCTAGTCGGTTATATCGGCCAAACAGGTGAAACTGATTATGACCATTTGCATTTTGAGATCAGGGTTGGCACAACCTGCTCTCTGGAATCATCTTGTCCGAAAGGTTATGATCCCCATATAAATCCGATGAATTTTTTAAGCCATCCGGAAAATAATAATGCCACTGGTACTTTAGAAAGAGAAGGGGACGACTATGCTGTTTCTGTAGAAATTCCTCGCGCTGATCTTGATCTAAATAGATTTTGGATGAAAGCAACGTCAGACGATGGATTTTCTACTCTTACTAAAATATTAGATTTTAATTTACGCGAAGGCGTTGACGCATCAACTACAGAAGCGATTGATACAAATGAATACGATGGAATTTTAATTGAGCCATCCGCTTTTAATGCTTCCACGCCCGCCGAAGACATGAAAGTCACTTTCCGGAACATGAAGTTGACAAGTGCGGGTACAGTTAAAGTAATAGTCAAAGACGTGCACGAGAATATTCTTTATACTAAAACTGTTTCCTACGATGATGGTGAGGAGCCTACGCCAGATGTTGACGATGCTCAGCATGGCAAGATAGTAAAAGACGAGAAAATTGGCTATGAAATTAAATTGACTTATGCCGATGAAACTATTATCAGAATAAATCCATTTAAAGGCAAGAAAAGATTCAAATATAAAATTACCACCGAAGATAAGAGAGTGGTAGTAACAGACGGAAAGCGGGTCCGTGCTTTTCAAGATGGCGTAAAAGTATCAGGAAAAAAACTTTTTAAAAAGGTTCCAAAATCTAAAGACCATATTCGTCTCCAGGCAAAGAAAATGTATAAAAAATACAATAGCGTTATTATCCTTAGCGTGCGCAAGAAAAAAGCCCGCGTCGCTGTCTTAAGATTAACTGTAAATAATAATCTTAGAAAAAAAAGAATAAAAAAAGTCGAGGTGTATAAAAACCTGCCCACAAAATTGAAAGTAAATACAAAAAAGGATAGAATAAGGATATTAGTTGGTGACGGTATTAATGAATTCCAACGAATCTGGAAACTTAGCAAAAAAGGAAATTTAAAATTAATCGAATAATAATAATATGAAAAAACTGCTTGTGCTTGTCATTGTGGCTGGCTTTTTTTGTACGGTTATCCCCGCTAGTGCTATTGCAGTGACTAGCGATTATTTTGGTGCAGCCACTTTTTTCCGCGGTCCCTGGTCACCGACTGAATGGGAATATTTCGGCGGTTGTTCTATTGATAAATGTGTAGAACCGTATTTAAGATCAAATCAATTTGTCATTGGAGAAAAAGGAGTGAAGCAGGGTGTTTATAGCGTAAAGGGCCCTTCACCTGATCCAGCCCGGGGAAAATTTGTTTTTAAGTATAGTTATTTTTTTCATTCTAAGGAAAAAAAGAGCAGTACTGCTGATAAAGGAATTATTAAAGTTAAAAATGTTGATACTGATAAAGTTTTATATTACAAAGAAGTATTTCCTAAAGATAAAGGCGAATGGAAAGATATTCGTTTTGTGCTCTCAACTTCGCATGTAAAAGACAAATTACAGTGGGTGTTCGAAGTGGAAAATGACGACGCGAAAGTATCCACCATGGATGTCTCTTATGTTATTGCAAAACATAGGGACAAACCACGAATAACCGGCAAGATTTACCGCTGGAACAATGGCGTGAAAGAAGGCATTGCAGGCGCTTCAGTTTTATTAAAACCTCGTTATAAGAACAAGGCATTAAAAACGACTAAATCCGATCAAGACGGTAATTTTGATTTCTTCCCTGTTAAAAAGATGCGCCGATACAAAATAATTGCCAAATATCAGGGTGTCCGTAAAAAGGCCTTCTTTGGCAAGGCCAAAATGGGCATCACCCGGGACAAACAGATCGAATTCCCTTAAATATCATTGACCAAACTTATTCCATTTGTTAATCTCCTTTAAAAGGAGGTGCGGTTTGATATTTCTTATAATGATGATGACCGACTACCAGTCCGGCTGGGTGTGTCCCCGTTGCGGGCATTTCCAGTACAAGAAATGAAAGGAGGGCGGGCAGGTGACCCAGAAAAGAAAGAATAAGAAGGCCAGGAAGAACAAGAAGCAAATATTGACCCGCAACGAAAAAAGGAAAAAGGATTACGCGGCGATGAGTACGCGGCCCAAATCCCGATATTCCGGAGGGAAGTAGCATGAACGGAGAAAAGCGTCGTATTTCCAAGCGGCGGCTCGTCCTGTACGCGCCGTTTCTCGGCCTGACCCTCACCGTCCTGGGGGTCTACGCGGTCGTGACCCTGGCTGACGGAGGGGCCCGGCTCCTGCTCAAGCGCTTGAGCATGGTGTAGGAGGAGATCAAGATGATATCCGTTCCCGGCAGTCCTGGACAATGAATGTCCGGGACTGCCATAATAAACTCGCTGAAAAGGCGATTTTTTGATATTATTATTAAATGGAAAAGAGGAAAAAGCAGTTATTAAAATGGATCATAATTTTATATGCCTTTTTTTGTTCCGGGCTTTTTGTTTCCGGTTATTTATTTACAATAAATCAGATTATTATTGGCGATATTGTTTATTATTTAACCATGGCAATCGTTGGCATTCTGATTCCATATCATTTATGCAATCGTTTTAATATTGGCTGGAAAGAATTGCCAAAGAACATGACAGTGGGCTTTTTAATCGCTACTGTTCTGTTGTCCGCGATATCTTTTGGAATCGGTATTTACGGCATGACCCAAACCGGATCAAGCGGACTAAGGATCCAGGACATGATTGAGTTAGAAACAATTACTGTGTTAAATTTGATCCTTGTCCTTATACCTGCCTCGCTTGCATACGCGATTTTATTTTATGGCTTCATCCTTGAGGCCCTTTTCAATATTCTGGGAAAGACAAGAAAGGGGATAATCACAGCCATTCTAATCAGCGCCTTAATGCTGGGTATATCTCATTTTGCCGCTTTTGAAGAATGGTCAAATATTATTCATGTTCTTGAACAGGTCGTGATCATGACCGTTCTCAGTATTATTTTTGGTTTATATTTTCATTACTATAATTCACTATTTTTTATATATGTTGCTTTTCTTACTGTTAAGTGGTTCACCTCCATGCCTCATGAAGTTTTACAACGAGAATTTCCTATCAGTGGCTTAGGTATAGTCATTCTTGTAGTTACATTCATCATATATTATCTAATTATTGGCCGGCGGACGCAGCTTAAAAAATTCAAATTAAATTTTAAATTTTAAGAAACCGTCGCAATTTACCATTATTTTTGGTATAATAAATCTATGCAAACGGAAAATAAAAAATTACTGCGTTGGCTGATCGGCGCTTATTTAATATGGAATCTTGGCATTATGGGTGCCAATTATGTTTTAATCCAAGGCTATCCCTTATACAGTGATGCATTGTATTTTATCGTTATTGGTTTGATCGGCGTAATTGTTCCGATTTATGTATGTAAGAAATTTAAATTAGGTTGTTGCAAGTTCCCGCAAAAAATGACTTTCGCTTTTCTTTTATTCAGCATCATCCTTGTTCTGGCCATGTTTTTTCTTGGTTTGGAAAGTATTGGGAAGGTTGGAGATGACGAATTTACTTTTGCCCAGGCTTTAGAGCTTGATCCGGCTAAAATATTAAATCTGATTTTATATCTAATTCCCACCGCCCTCGCTTTAACATATTTCTATTTCGGCATGATGCTTGATGGTTTCAAAAAGCTATTTGGCAAAGGCTGGGGAGCAATCGGAGCCATTTTAATAACAGCGGCGGCATTTGGTCTATTTAATTTTACGGCCGTGGAAGAGTGGGGAAGTGTGACCTCAATTTTAGAGCAAGTCTTGCTTATGTTCGCGATCGGCATAGGAATTGGTATTTATGCCCATTTGCTCGACGGTTTATTTTTTGTATTTATTGGTTTCTTAACATTGGAATGGTTCAATAAAGCACCGGATGAATTATTTTATCGGGAATTTCCCGAAAGCGCTATGGGCGTAATAATTATTCTGGCCGCATTTTTATTATATTATTTTTTCATCGGAAAAAAACTTATAGACCCTAAGTTGAAAAAGGAGAAAATCAAATTCACAGCCTAAGATGAAAGCCGCGTACCGTATCAATTTGCCTGACATGGTCCTGAACAAAATTGGTTGGGGCTTGGTTATTCTTGCCGGAGCAGTCGGGGTCATTACCAGGTTCATATTAAATTTAAGCGCTTATGCCCAGTTCGAAGGCGACCAGATAAGGGACGCCTTTGTTTATTTGGATATGCGATCAGGCGTTTGGCCATTATTGGGTCCCGGTTCATCAGTTGGGACCTTTTCTTTACCACCCCTCTATTATTATCTTGTTTATCCGTTTACTCTGATCAGTTCTGATCCTATTTGGCAGATATTGCCTAATGCGATTTTTTCTTTTGGTTCTATTATCTTGTTGATGTTGATCCTATATTTGATGGCTAATAAACTCGAACCAGGAAAACGCATATTTGCGGCTGGCCTGGGCGGACTATGGTGGAGCCTGATGTATCAGGATATTTATCTTAATGGACATGAATGGAACCCCGGACCTGTTATATGTTTCTTTCTTGGTTTTTGCATATTATTTTATTTTGTGATGAACAGGGAAAAAATAAAATGGTGGAAAAGCCTGCTTTATTGGATCGGCATGGGGATCATAGTTTCATTTTTAGCCAGCATGCATTCCATGGCTTGGTTTATCATGCCGATTGTTTTTCTTGTTTGCATAATTTGGTATATGACCAGACGCAAGAATTATCTTGCCCCTGTGGGCGGAATAGCCGCCTCTGTGGCGGCTTTAACGCCTTATTGGATAGGAGAGTCCCGAACCGGTTTTGCCAACCTTAAAGCCTTGTTTCAGGCTATGGGCGGGTCAGCCAATGAGGGCTATTCAATTGTTTCCCGGTTTAATCACTCTCTCGAGGTATTTGCCGAATTAGGGCCTTTGGTATATTTTCCAGAAAAATCTATTTTGATGATATTCGCTGTTATGGCTACGATTGCCATGGTGGCTTTTTTCTTTCTATATAAAGGCAGTCGTGATCTTCTGATTATATTATTACTGACCTGGAGCTTGTTTTTATTGGCGATCGCGAATTTTTGGGAGAAAATATATTATCATTATGTTGTTTTAATTGCTATAGCCCCTTTATTGTTTTTTATATTAGCCTTAGTCCAGGTAAATGTTCGAAAAAAATTATTTTTTGTAATGGCTATAGCCATATTGTTTTTCATTATTGTTTCCATGGGAATAAATTTTGACTATGACATGAATTACGCCAAAAATAAGTTTGGCCCGGAAAGACAAATAAACACGCGTGATTACAATGCCATTGTAAAAAATATACCAGAGAACAAAACAATATGCAGTCCTGATCAGTGGCGATTAGACCGGTTAAGATATTTTGATGAGACTGTATTCAAAAAAAATCTTAAATACAGCCAGACATGCAAACCAGGCATGTATTATGTGCACAAGAAATATTATGTCGAAGAAAGGTTTAGCGACTTATTTGAAAATAATGAATATAAATATCCAGGAAAAATAATTAAATCCGAAAATGCGTATGACATTGTTTCAATTACAAAGTGATCTGAGTAAATTAAAGAATCCCAGACAAGCAGCGATATTGCAGCGTTTCTTCAAGACCGGAAAAGGGGAATATGGCCAAGGCGATATTTTTTATGGCATAAAAGTTCCTGAAGTCAGAAAGCTTGTCAGGCAGTATTATAAAGACATTTCACTTGAAGATGATATTAAACTTTTACACAGTAAGATTCATGAAGAAAGATTATGTGCGGTTTTAATTTTAGTCGCCAAATTCGAAAAAGCAGATGAAAAGGAAAAAGGAGAAATATATACTATCTATTTAAAAAATGCCAAGTATGTAAATAATTGGGATTTAGTTGACCTGAGTGCCCCAAATATTGTCGGCAATTATCTGCTAGTTAAAGATAGAAAAATTTTATATAAATTGGCTAAATCAAAAAATCTTTGGGAAAAACGCATCAGCATTTTATCTACTTATACATTTATCAGGGAAAGTCAATTTGAAGATACTATTAAAATTTCAGAAATATTTTTGAAAGACGATCATGATCTTATTCACAAAGCGGTTGGCTGGATGTTGCGGGAGGTCGGCAAGCGCGACCAGGCAGTAGAAGAGAAATTCTTAAAAAAATATTATAAAACCATGCCGCGCACTATGTTGCGGTATGCCATTGAAAAATTTCCGGAAAATAAAAGGAAATTTTATTTGAAAAAATAAAAATGCGGGGGCAGGTCGGAACCCGCCCCCGCAGTTATTATAGATATTCAGCAATTAATCTAAATTTACTTCGATCTGGTTGGAATAAACACCGCATTTTCCGCCTAGGTATTCGCAGGCGCGCACGTAATATTTGCCAGTGCCGTCAAAGGCATAGATCTCGCCCTGGGCCGTCTTTGGGTCGCTGTAGTACTGGTATTTGTCGCCTGACCGCGTCGGGTATTCCGGACCGGGATTCCTGGACCAGACCAACTTGAAGCCCATGGCCGAATAGCCGTTCACGTCCCAGCAGAGACTGGTTTTTTTCTGGGTGTCCTCTCCGCTCACGCAACTTGCGGACGAACAGAGGGACAGGTCTATTGACTGCACGCCTTCGCTTTTGGTCTTGACTTTCCTTGTTTTGGAATAGACACCGAATTCTCCGTTCACTTTTGCCTTTACCTTGAAGCGATAAGTCCTGGTCGGCCGTAAATGCTTGGCCAGGGCCTGGGTCTTATCCGTCTTCTTCTTTAAAACAAGCTTACCCGATGGCCGGGTGACCCGCATGACGTATTTGCCGGCGTCTTCCACCGCGTTCCATTTGAAGCCGATCTTATGGGCGGCTCGCTTGGTAATGGTCATGCCGGTGACCTTATTATCATCCCCGGTTGCTTGGGCCGAAATCGGCAGGCTTGCTCCTAAGCCTAAAAATAGGCCTAAGGCAATTGCCAAAACTAATAGTTTTTTCATAGTTTATAAGTTAATTATTTGCAGACCCATTATACATGATTGATAAAATTTTTCAATACTATATAATACCTATATGAATATGGCCAATTTTTCTATTTTTATCGGTATTGCCGTTCTTATCGGCACGATGTTGATATTGAATAAATTGAAAAAGGATAAGGAAAAAAGCAAAGTTAAAGACACTTTATTCCTAGTGGGCATTGGTATTGCCATGATTTTATTTATAATTGGACTGTTTACCAAATAAGTAGATTTATTGATAAAAATAATAAATCCTTCATGAATTTTTTTTGTCTAACATTAGCCAAAAAACAGGGCTAAAATATTGACTTTTTCTGTAAAATAGTGTATGGTTAGATGGTTAAATAAATAATATTATGGCTGAAAATAACCTAACCGAGTCAGTCAAGAAACTCCTTTGGATTTACGAAAATACTCCAAAGGAAAATTTTTATACAGAGCCAGGACCCAAGGTAAAAGTATCTGACATGGTATCCCGGTTTGCTTCTGTTTATGAAAAAGTTCGTAATGTTGTTGACTTCCGTGAAGAGCATCTTCTTCGCAAACACGCTATTAAGCGCATCCTGAAAAGACGCCTCATGATTGTTGGTCTGAAAAAAGGGGAGAGCATTGCCCGCCCTATGATCGAGGAGCTTATCCGCGCCCGATATTTACCTAACGACACTATTCCCGAAGCTAAAATACAAGAAGTTGATCTGGCCATCAACAAATATTTATTTTTCATGAAACGGGTCAATGACCAGGGCCAAAGAAAAGATATCAGAAAGCTGGTTGACTGGATCCTTTCTATTGGAGCCTGTGAAATTGAAGAACGTTTGGTGCCTTCTCCACGAGAAAAGGCCATGGTTGAATATATGTATCATGTTGCCCAAAAAGAAATAGACATACCTGATAAAAAAATTCCTCCGGAACAAAAAGATATTATTATCTATATCAACACCTTAAGAGCTCTCCTTAAGGCTGACGCGCCTTTGTTGGAATATCATCTTTTACGCATTTACTATCCTGAATGGCTTAATGCTGACCGTGAAATGGTTGAGGATGTGGCCCAGAACATTGATTCCACCCGGGAAAAAATGGAAAAGGTTTATAAATCTGTTACCGGCGATAAGGTTCTTCGTATTTTAAAACATTACACCATAGTTTTCCTGGTCCTGCACGATATTCTGGAAGAAGATCCTCAAAATGCTCGTCTTAAACTGGAAAACACAGCTGTATTAGAGGAGCAGATCAATGAAGAATACATGAAACGATATACTAGAACCAAATCAAAACTGAATCGGAGCATTATTCGTTCCATCTTGTATATATTTATCACAAAAATGGCCATTGCCATTGCCATAGAAGTGCCGATCGATTATTATTTGCTGGGTGAATTGAATTATGTGGCCATAGGCATCAATATCATTTTCTTTCCCATCCTACTTTTCTTAATTGCCATGACTATTCGTATTCCCAAGGAAAAGAACCTTATCAAGATTACTTCTGGCATAAAGAAAATAATATTTTCCGGCAAGAAGCCGCTCATTACGCATGAAATTAAAAATCCCGCCAAAAGAAGCAAATTTTTCGTATTTATTTTCCGGATTTTTTATGCGATCATGTTCATTATTCCTTTCGCATTAATTATTACTGGCTTGGTTTGGGTCGATTTTTCTGTACCATCTATCTTCCTTTTCCTGCTTTTCTTAAGTATCGTTAGTTTTTTTGGCATCAGATTGCGTCAAATGGCCCGCGAACTGGTTATCGTGGAAAAGAAAGAGAGCTTCACTCAAGCCTT